>NZ_DASRSY010000372.1:0-2508 GCF_035656215.1 Paraburkholderia sp. | reverse complement strand
TGTTCGTGCTGCTCGACCGCTCCAACATGACGCTGCTGTACGGCAATCCTCGCACCACCTCGGCGCTTTACGCCGTCGTGTTTGCAGGTGATCTGCTGCTGGCCGTCGGCCTGATCGTGCTGGCGTTGCACCATCTGATCGTTGAACGCGACATGCTCGCCACACTCGACCGCGGCGCGCTGGCGCGTCTCGCCGAATCACGGGAAATGCGCGGACTGCGCGAGTCGCACTCGTCACGCGGCGACGTGCTCGGCCACGACGCGCCCGTGCAACGCCAGTCACTGCCAGGCCCGTTGATGCAGAGCCTGGCCGCTTAGCCGGCCTTGCGCTCCTCGCGCACGGTGTCGGCTACCGATACGAGAATCGGTGTTGCCTGGGCGGCTTCACGCTTGGTGAGCTTGCCGTCCACCGAGGCGCCGCAATCCATCCGCAACTGCTGGTAGTAGATGTTGCCGGTCACATGCGCATTGCTCTGCAATTCGACGAAGTGATCGGCGATCACGTCACCGACGATCCTGCCGTTGACCACCACGTCATAACCATGCACGTTGCCTTCGATCGAGCCGCGGTCGCTCAATACAAGCAGCGTCTGGCTGTCCGGCGCGCCGCTGACATTGCCCTTCACGTGGCCGTCCATGCGCAGGCCGTCGCTGAACAGGAGGTCGCCCGTGATCCGCACGTCGTGTGCGATGAGGGTGGCGAGCTTGGTCTGCTGGATGCCCGCGTGTTTTTTCTTGCTGAACATAAATATCTCTCGGAAATGAAAATGTTCGTCGCGTGATGCTTTCCGGGCGACGATCCGGGGCTTGGTTATTCAGTTGCTGCGCTTGCCGCGTTGCAGTGCTATCTGCCTGGGATCTGTATGGCATTGGTCGTAGTTCGACACGAGGTTGCCGCATACCGTGCCGTTCATCCACGCTTAGCGACGCGGCGCCCCCATTTGCGCCGGCGGCTTCGCCTTGCTCTGGCCGCGCAGGAACTGCAATTCGGCACTCAGTCGCGCGACGTCGGCGGCGGCGCCGTCTGCGGTTTTCTGCACCGCGGCGCGCGTCGCCGATTCCTGCGCCAGCGCAAGCCGCGTGCGGGCGAGTTCCGTCTGCTGGCTGCCTTCATCGACGGGCGCCGCATTGCATTGATCCGCCGGTGTGCCGGGGCGCTGCGCGTGCCACGCCACAACGAGTGCCGCGCCACCTGCCGCGCTGAGCGCGCACACCAGGACCCACACGGTGACGCGAAAGGCGAGCGGCCGCGTGGGCTGCAACGTATAGGCACGATGGGTCAGATTGCCCGCATCGCGGGAAAAACGTCGTTCAACCATGGGGCGTGGGCGCGAATAGCGCGAGATAGGCAGTCGGGTCAACCGGCGCGCCGTTGACGAGCACTTCGAAATGCAGATGCGGGCCAGTGGAGCGGCCGGTCGAGCCGACATCGGCGACATACTGGCGCGGCAGCACCAGATCGCCGACATGCGCGACAATGCGCGACGCGTGGCCGTAACGGGTCACGAGGCCGTTGCCGTGATCGATTTCGACCGCGTTGCCATAGCCCGATTTTTCGCCGGCGAAGATCACCCGGCCGCCTGCTGCCGCAAGAATCGGCGTACCGGTTTTGGCGACCAGGTCGATGCCCGGATGAAAACTCAAACGATGCGTGAACGGATCGGTGCGGTTACCGAACGGCGAGCCGAAGCGTGCGCCATCGGCGGGCATGCGGCCGGGAAAGGCGGCGTACGCGATCGCGTGGTCGGCGGTTTGTTGCTCGAGCGCGGACAGCGTTGCAGCGATGCAATCCAGTTGTTGCTGGGTGCGCCCGGCATCGGCATGACTGGACGGTTGCGGCATGACATCGGCGCAGCGGCGCGGCGGTAAAGAAGGGCCGCCCTCGCCTTCGCTGTCGGTAGCGGAGGTGTCGGGTTCAGATGCGGCGCCCGGCACGGCTGGCATGACCGGTGCGCGCTGCGCCGGTCGCGGTGTATTCAGACGTGCTTCGAAATCGCGCAACGCGCCGACCTGCATCGTCAGGCGCGCGATGCGCGGTTCGATCTGCGCCACGGACGCGTTCAGCTTGCCGAGTTGATCGATTGCATAATCGTGCTCGATACGGTTCGTCGCCTGATCGCCGGAGCCGCGGTGCGCCGGCCAATGCGTGCCGATCGCGATACCCGCGGCGAGCGCCAGCGCTGCTGCGCCGAATGCCGCGACAACCGCGATGGTCAGCGCGGTGCGGCGCGTGACGAAGTTGATCGAGCCGCTGGACAGCTGACTGCCGGGGCGAAACACGGAAGGCATCAGCGGCTCCCGGCGCGCGCCATGCGGCTCGTGCAAGGTCGCGCACGGGCGGCACGACGCACGTTCGGCGTGCTCGGCGTGTTGAATGAGCGCGGTATGTTGAACGCGCCCGGCTTACTGAGCTTGCTGAGCTTGCTGAAGCGGGACAGGAGATTGACGGACAAGACTAACTGCATGCGGCATCGACCGGACAAAATACCGGTGGCGATAATGGACAAAG
>NZ_DASRSY010000371.1:0-1618 GCF_035656215.1 Paraburkholderia sp. | reverse complement strand
TTTGCTCTGACTTGCGCCGATGTGTCCTGATCCGTACCGGTTTCAGGTTCACCCGCCGATCCAGCCGTTGATAATATCGGCAAATGCACCGGGGTCGAAGCCCCCAAACGGCTAATTCACTGCCCCACACCCCTGTTTTTTCCACCGAGGACCCGAATCTCATGAGCAAACTCCGCCCGGAATACACCATCGAGCGCCTGCATGAACGTCAGAAGGGGAAGCTGCCAGGCTTGCTGGGCGTGCATGTTCTGTCGCTGGAACCAGGCACCTTGACCGCGGAATTGACCGTGCGCGAGGAATTGCTCGCGCCGAACGGTTTTTTGCATGCCGCCACCGTGATCGGCCTCGCCGATACGGCCTGCGGCTATGCATGCCTCGCCCACCTGCCCGAGACGGCGCGCAATTTCACGACTGTCGAGTTGAAAAGCAATTTTGTCGGCACGGCGACGGAAGGCACGATCCGCGCGGTTGCCAAGGCCGTGCATCTGGGTCGCAGCACGCAGGTATGGGATGCCACTGTCACCGATCCGAACGGCAAGACGATGGCGCTGTTTCGCTGCACGCAGATCGTGCTGTATTGACTGACTGACTGACGCGGGGGGCGCGGGGGCGCGGCGAAGGGACCGACTTGCCTGAAGTGGCCCTGGCCCAACGCGATAAAAAAGCACGTGGCCTCGCGGCGCGTGCTTTTTTGCTGTCCGGCGAGGCGGAGTGCCGGCACGGCTTGGTGCCTGGGTGAAACGTATCAGGCGGCCACGGCACGCGGCGCCTTCGCACCGCGCAGCGCCAGCGCACCGCAGCCAAGCAGCGATTGCACGGCCAACGTCACCGCCCAGAAAGCCGGATATTCCCAGCCGCCGTGCGGCGACGCGAACCCCCAGCCGTTATGCAGATGCTGCGACGTTGCGCCAAGCATGAACGGCAGCAACACCAACGCGACCCAGCGGACCTGCACGCCGAGGAGCAGCGCGATACCGCCGATCAATTCGACGAACGCCGTCACATAACCGAGCCAGCCCGGCAAGCCGAGCGAGACGAAAAACTGCGCCGTTCCCGCCAGCGTAAAAACAAAAATCTTCTGCAAGCTGTGTGCGAGATACAGGACGCCCAAGGCCAGACGAAGAATCAAGGCAGCCAGATCGGCGGAGCGGTTCGAGTTCATGACGAGTCCTTTGCGAGAGAGACGGCCCGCGTCGGCCGTCGATGTCAGGACTGTATTCGAACCATATGAGGCGAAAAACCGCCTTTCAGGCTTTGATTATTTCCCAATGAGATTTAATCGACGCTATCCGACTCAACTTCCTCATCTGATCGCAGCAAAAAGCTTCGAAAGATCGAGATGCTCGGCAAGCGTGTCAGCCAGACGATCCAGCGACGCCTCGCGCAGCGCCGGGTAGTCGATTTTCTCAGCGTCACTCAGCCCCGCCCACGCCAACAGTGCGGCGCACGCGACGGGCGTGTCGAACACGCCGTGCACGTAAGTGGCGAGGATTTGCCCGTCGGCCGAGATCGCGCCGTCAGGATGCGCGTCATGCGTACCACCCTCATGCGCACCACCCAATTGCAGCGCGGGCGAACTCAACGCCGGACCTTGCGTTTCTCCCATGTGAATCTCGTA
>NZ_DASRSY010000370.1:0-35539 GCF_035656215.1 Paraburkholderia sp. | reverse complement strand
CGCCGTCGCCTTGCTGGCATAGGGAAGGCCGGTGCTCTCGGAGATCGGCAGCGCATCCATGTCGGCGCGCAGTCCGATCGAGCGCGATCCGTTGCCGCGCTTCAATATGCCGACTACGCCCGTTTTGCCTAATCCGCGATGAGTTTCGATGCCCCAGGACTCAAGTGTCCTGGCAACCAGATCCGCTGTGGCTGTCTCTTCGTAACGCAGCTCAGGGTGTGCATGAATCGTTCGGCGGAGGGTCTGAATTTCGCCGTGGGCGGCCTGGATTTCTGGGATCAGTTTCATGATGGTGCGCTTGTGCTTTGCTTTGCGTGGAATCGCTCGGGGCCATATCGCCCGGGCACGTTGATAACCGATTCTACGCCGAAGGCGTTTTTGGCGGCACCGCGCAGGTCAACGGGCAACGGACGTAATAAAATCCGGGATCGCCTCACCGCTTATCGCTCTCCTGGACGGATCGCCGATGAATGCTCCGACTGAATTCGCCCGCGCGGTGTGCCCGCACGATTGCCCTGATACCTGCGCGATGCGCGTGACCGTCGAAAACGGACGGGCGATCAAGGTCGTCGGCGATCCCGACCATCCTCCGACTCAAGGTGCGCTATGTACCAAAGTCAGTCGCTATGCCGAGCGGGTGCACCATCCGCATCGATTGACGACACCGATGAAGCGCGTCGGCCGCAAAGGCGAAGGCCGTTTTGAGCCGATCAGTTGGGATGAGGCGTACGAATTGGCCGCAGCACGCCTGTCGGAGATCGCGAACCGGGCGCCAGAAGCCATCATGCCGTACAGCTACGCGGGCACGATGGGTCTGGTTCAGGGCGACAGTATTGCGCAGCGGTTCTTTCACAAACTCGGCGCATCGCAATTAGACCGCACGATCTGTGCGGCCGCCGGTGCGGCAGGGCTGAAATACACCTACGGCGCCAGCCTCGGCATGCTCACAGAGTTTTTTGCCGAGAGCGAGGTCGTTCTGATCTGGGGCTCGAACCCCATCGCGTCGAACCTGCATTTCTGGACACGCGTCCAGGAAGCGAAGCGTCGCGGTGCACGGTTGATCGCGATTGATCCGTATCGGTCACTGACGGCGGAAAAATGCCACCAGCACATTGCACTGAAGCCCGGAACCGACGGTGCTTTAGCGCTCGGCATGATCAATGTCCTGATTGCGGAAAACCTGCTCGATCATGCCTACATCGCGGCCCAAACGCTGGGATTCGCTGAACTCAAGGTCCGTGCGCTCAGCTATCCGCCGTCACGTGCCGCCCAAATTTGTGGTGTCGACGAGCAGGTGATCGTCGATCTCGCGCGCCTTTACGGCAGCACGAAAAAGGCCGCGATCCGGATGAACTATGGCCTGCAGCGAGTGCGTGGCGGCGGTAATGCCGTGCGCGCAATCGCCTGTCTGCCTTCATTGACCGGCGCATGGCGCGAGCGGGCGGGCGGTGTGTTGCTGTCGTCGGGTGGATGGGCGCCGGTAGATTCGTACGCGTTGCAGCGCCCGGACCTGATGCCGGGCTGGCCAGCGAAGCCATCGCGCGTCATCAATATGAACGCAATCGGCGACGCGTTGCTGCATCCGGGCGATGCAACGTTCGGCCCGAAAGTCGAGGCGATCATCGTCTATAACTCGAATCCTGTGGCGGTCGCGCCGGACTCGGAGCGGGTCGCCGCAGGTTTTGCGCGCGATGACCTGTTCACAATCGTGCTCGAGCACTTTCAGACCGACACCGCGGACTATGCCGATCTGCTTTTGCCTGCCACGACACAGCTCGAGCACCTCGACGTGCACAAGTCCTACGGACACACGCACGTGATGGTCAACTTGCCGGCAATCGCGCCGATCGGCGATGCACGCCCGAACACGGAGATCTTTCGCGGCCTCGCGCGTCACATGGGCCTTCAGGAGCCCGCGCTTTACGATAGCGACGACGCTATCGCACAGTCGGCATTCCGCTGGAACGATACAACGCTGCAAGGCGTCAGCTGGGACTCGCTAAAGAAAACCGGCTGGGCAAAACTGAACCTGCCTGACGCGCCTTTCGCTGAGGGTGGCTTTCGTACACCGTCCGGCAAATGCGAGTTCTTCAGCGAACGCCTTGCGCAGCAAGGACTCGATCCGTTGCCGGACTATCTGCCGCCTTACGAATCCGCAGACGGTGCGCCCGAGCTTGCCGCCCGTTACCCGCTCGCGATGATCTCGCCGCCCGCCCGTAACTTCCTGAACAGCACCTTCGTGAACATCGAAAGTCTGCGCTCGACGGAAGGCGAGCCGCACCTGGACATCCACCCGGCCGACGCGCAGCAGCGAAGCATTGCCGACGGCAATCAGGTGCGCATATTCAACGATCGTGGGTCGATGCACGCGCGCGCTCGTGTCACCGACAAGGCACGTCAAGGGCTCGTGGTCGGCCTGTCGATCTGGTGGAAAAAACTCGCGCCCGACGGCCGCAACGCCAACCAGGTCACCAGCCAGGCGCTCACCGATCTGGGCGGATCGGCCACGTTTTACGACTGCCTCGTCGAAGTCGAACGTGCCTGAAAACATGCTCAAAAATCTCGCGGCTACGGCCCTCAACGGGTTCGAGGCTGCAGTCTAACCCAGCCGCTTTTCGCGAATAGCAAAGGGGTGCCCATGCTACGATGCGTTTTTAGCACGACCATTCGAAAATAAAGGAGGAGACGCTGCATGGACAAAATCTGGCTGAAATCTTATCCACCCGGCGTTCCCGCAGAGATCGACCCGACCCGCTATACGTCCGTCGCCGAACTGCTCGAAGAGGCCTTCCGCGAGCACCGCGCCAAACCGGCGTTCGTTTGCATGGGTAAGGAGATCAGCTACGGCGAGCTTGACGCGCTTTCGCACAAGCTGGCCGCGTGGTTTCAGTCGAAGGGCCTTGCCCGCGGCGCACGCATCGCGATCATGATGCCGAACGTGCTGCAATATCCGGTGGCAATTGCGGCGATCTTGCGCGCTGGCTACGTCGTTGTGAATGTGAACCCGCTTTACACCCCGCGGGAGCTCGAGCATCAGCTCAAGGACAGCGGCGCGGAAGCGATTATTCTGCTCGAAAACTTCGCCGTCACGCTGCAGGCAATCGTACGCAATACGTCGGTCAAGCACGTCGTCGTTGCCGCAATGGGCGATCTGATTGGCGTGAAGGGCGCGCTGGTGAACTTCGTCGTGCGCCGCGTGAAGAAGATGGTGCCGGCGTGGAGCCTGCCGGGTCACGTCAAGTTCAACACCGCGATCGCCGAGGGCGCTCGCCAGCGTTTCAAACCGGTCCAGCAAGGTCCGGACGACGTCGCATTTCTACAGTACACGGGCGGCACGACGGGCGTGGCCAAGGGCGCGACGCTCCTGCATCGGAATCTGATCGCCAATGTGCTGCAGTCGGAAGTCTGGCTCGATCCGGTTCGCGCTAACCGCACGGACATCGATCAGTTCATCACTGTTGTCGCGTTGCCGCTTTATCACGTCTTTGCGCTGACGGTTTGCGGACTTCTGACGATCCGTACCGGCGGCCTCGGCGTGCTGATTCCAAATCCGCGCGACATCCCCGGCATGATCAAGGCGTTGGAAGGCTATCCGATCACAACGATTCCCGCCGTCAACACGCTGTACAACGCGATGCTGAATAGCCCCGACTTCCACAAACTCGATTTTTCGAAGCTGATCGCGGCCAACGGCGGCGGTATGGCGGTGCAGGAAGCCGTCGCTAAACGCTGGTTCGAGCATACGCATACGCCGATCATCGAGGGCTATGGTCTGTCGGAGACGTCGCCGTGCGTCACCTGCAATCCGGTCACCGTCACGGAATATAGCGGCACGATCGGTTTGCCGCTGCCGTCGACGGAAATCTCGATTCGCGACGATGAAGACAATGAGGTGCCGCTCGGCCAGCCGGGGGAAATCTGCATCCGCGGCCCGCAGGTGATGGCTGGCTACTGGAACCGTCCGGACGAAACGGCCAAGGTCATGACGCCGGATGGCTTCTTCAAATCGGGCGACATCGGTTTGATGAACGAAAGCGGCTTCGTCAAAATTGTCGACCGGAAGAAGGACATGATTCTGGTCTCTGGCTTCAACGTCTATCCGAACGAAATCGAGGACGTGGTCGCCAAGCTGCCGGGTGTATTCGAAGTCGCCGCAGTCGGCGTGCCGGATCAGCATTCGGGCGAAGCGGTGAAGCTGTTCGTCGTGAAGAAAGACCCGGCGCTTACCGATGCGGACATCTTCGTGTATTGCAAACAACAGTTGACCGGCTACAAGCGGCCGAAGATCGTCGAATTCCGGACTGAGTTGCCCAAGAGCAATGTCGGTAAGATTCTGCGTCGCGAGTTGCGTGACGGCCGGGCATAGGCGTATCACGCGCATCCAGTCCAACGCCCAGATCAAAGCCGACTAGAAGTAACGCATTGCAGGACAGAAAGAGAAAGGCCCGGCAGATGAAAGTCTGCTGGGCCTTTCTCTTTGGCCCGTCGTTTCCACTCCAACCAGTCGACGTGCGCGCCGCGCGGCCCATAAAAAAAGGCGCCCGAAGGCGCCTTTGAGGCAGACTGCTTTATTACGACTTATTAGAACTTGTGGCGAATGCCGACGCGAGCCGCGAGTTGGTTCTGGTTCGAAGAACCCGTCAGGCCGTTGATGCCAGCCGTTGCGTTGACCGTAACACCCGTTGCGCTCAGCGTTTCGCCCAGAGCGTGTTGATACACACCAATCACGTACACGTCGGTACGCTTGGACAGGAAGTAGTCCACGCCGAGCGAGCCTTGGTGGTACTGAGCACGCGATGCGCCATTGATTTCCGCGCCGCGCGTGTAGTCATACGCTGCGCCGACCAGCAATGCCGGGGTCAACTGATACTTGAAGTTGAGTTCGGCGTTGTTGAACGTAGCCGTCTGACCCTTGAACGGCGACGTGAACGAAGCCCCCAGGTTGCCGAAGCGGATGTTCGAGTACGTCGCACCGATCGTTGCTGCGCCGAACGTGTATGCGCCGCCTGCACCGATCACCTGGTACGTGTTAGCCGAGGCGAAGCCGGCATAGACCGGCGACGTCACAGCGAAGTTCGAGAGGGCACCCGCGTTCGTCGAGGCCGTGCCGCCGTTGTTGAACAGGCCGCCCGATGCTGCCGGGGTGCGCGCGTTCAAGTAGCCGACGCCCAAGACCAACGGACCGTTGTTGTAGCCAGCGCCCAACGACCAGATCTGGTTCGACGTAACGTTGCCAGCAACGCCGCCGAAGCTGTACGTGCCGCCGAACGTCAGGCCGCCGTAGTTTGCGCTCGTGTACTTGACCGTGTTGTTGGTGCGGTACGCGTTGTTGAAGTTGTCGATGTCACCCGGGTGAGCAGCGATGTAGCCGCCCCATTGGTCACCGGCTTCCAGCGGACCGACGTAGTCGACGACGGAGTCGTATTGACGACCCAGCGTGACCGTGCCGAGCTGGCTCGACAGACCGACGTAAGCTTGACGACCGAACATCAGGCCGCCTTGACCCAGCTTGCCGTTGTTCACGTCAAAGCCGTTTTCGATCACGAAGATTGCCTTCAGACCGCCGCCCAGATCTTCCGTGCCGCGCAGGCCGAAACGCGAGCCTTGCATGACGCCGCTGGACAGGTTGTACAGGTGCTTGCCACCCGAGTTGGTGTTGATGTTGAAGCCTTCGTCAATGATACCGTACAGGGTCACGCTGCTCTGAGCATGTGCGACGCCTGCGAATGCGCCCAGTGCTGCGAGAGCGAGAAGCGACTTTTTCATCGAATGATCTCCAAGGATTACGAATCTTTTGTACAAGGCGAATATTTATGTAGCGTTGAGGCCTTGCAGGTCCAACTTCGCGAGAAGTTGCACGTAATGTAACAAAAGGCATACATGCCACAAAGAAAAAGGAGACGGCCAGGACGGTTCCTGTTTCGTTTACGCAACATGGTCTAAAATCCAGAATTGGCCGCTGGATTCGCCCGAATTCGCGGTTCGCGGAACGCCGGTTTTGCCTTGCAAAGCCTTGTCACGCGGACCTTCCGGCGTGACAAGGCGGTTGTCGAATCAGGGAGTGCTGAATGTTTCTGGACGAGTTAATTAGCGAGTTTGATCGGGGTTTACGCTCAATGACTGGCGTGTCGCGGATGAGTCGTCCGTTGCCAGTTCCGCAAGAATCGGCGGCGGAGCCTGCCGAGCTCTCCCCGGCGGAACGCGCGCATGCGGCCGGCTTGATGCGTGTGAACCATGTCGGCGAGGTGTGCGCCCAGGCGCTTTACCAGGCTCAGAAACTCGTGACCAGGTCGCCGTCTTTGCGGGCTGTGTTTAATCACGCTGCCATAGAAGAAGAGGACCATCTGGCGTGGACCGCCAAACGCCTCGAGGCGCTCGATTCGCGTCCAAGTTTGTTGAACCCGCTCTGGTATACAGGTGCGTTGGCAATTGGCCTCGCGGCAGGCCGCTTTGGTGATCGGGTGAGTCTGGGCTTTATGGCCGAAACTGAGCGTCAGGTCGAGCAGCATCTGGATAGCCATCTGGATCAGTTACCCGCGGCCGACCGCCAGTCGCGTGCGATCGTCGAACAGATGCGCGTGGACGAAGCGGAGCACGGTAAATCCGCCATGGACGCAGGCGGCGTCGAGTTGCCGTTTCCTGCTCGCGCGCTGATGCGGGCGATATCGAAAGTCATGACACGCACTGCCTATTACATATAAGTTCGAGACGTCTGCTCAAGCACAGTCTGAGAGTGGGACGGCGCTTCGCGCGCCGTCTGACCGAAATACCCGGAACGCCAGCAAACACCTCCCAATCCCGCTTCACGATCTCTTACATTCCGCGACTTTCCCTCGTACTTTTCACGTATCACCTTCACAAGTTTCACTAGCTCATTCATTTATAACGGTTTTCCGTTTTATGTCTGACGTGAAGGAGTCGCGCTAAGTCCTTGTTCTAACAAACAAAATTCGCTCGAAAAGCGCGTATCTCCCTTGACCCCTGTTTAGCGTTACTCTAAAGTGGGAGACAGTGTGAGAAAGTGTATTTTTGTGTGATCTCACGGGCAGTTTCGGGTAGATTTTCACGAATCGGGCAGCCGGCGCAAAAACGCCGCGAGCAACCAAGTTGCATGGAACCGGGGTAAGTGCTCTGCATGGGGCCGGGGTAAGCGCTAAAGCGCTGACTCGGGCCGGCAGATGAAGCGCTAACTCTGGTCGACAAAGGAGAGCGAAGTGTTCCAAGGGGCGTCGGCGCTGACGCTCGATGCGAAAGGGCGGATGTCTATTCCCTCTCGCTATCGGGATGCGCTGCAAACACAGGCAGAGGGCCGGGTGACGATCACCAAGCACCCGGACGGCTGCCTGTTGCTCTTTCCGCGCCCGGAATGGGAGATCTTCCGCGACAAGGTCGACAAGCTGCCTATGAACGCGGCCTGGTGGAAGCGCATTTTTCTCGGCAACGCCATGGACGTCGATATGGACGGCGCGGGCCGCGTGCTCGTATCGCCTGAATTGCGCGCGGCCGGCTCGCTAGAGAAAGAAGTGACCTTGCTCGGCATGGGTCGTCACTTTGAGTTGTGGGACGCACAAATTTACGCAGCAAAGGAACAGGCAGCGATCGCCGAGGGCATGCCCGAAGCGTTAAAGAATTTCACGTTCTGATCGCGGACTACATATATGGCACCTGCGATGAGAAACGAATTGCAGCATCGCACGGTGCTGCTGGAAGAAGCGGTCGAAGCGCTGGTTACGCGCGCGGACGGCGTTTATGTAGACGGTACGTTCGGGCGCGGCGGTCATAGCCGATTGGTGCTGGAGAAGCTGGGTGAATCGGGGCGCCTGATTGCGTTCGACAAAGACCCGCTCGCCATCGCCACGGCTCAGCAGATTGCCGATCCACGCTTTGGCATCGTGCATGAGAGTTTTGCTTCACTGCGTGACGCGATTGCGGAGCGCGGAGTAGGGCGGGTGTCGGGCGTTTTATTGGATCTGGGCGTGTCGTCGCCGCAAGTCGACGATCCGGAGCGGGGTTTCAGTTTCCGCGCCGACGGCCCGCTCGACATGCGGATGGACCCGACGCGCGGCGAGTCCGCTGCTGACTGGCTGGCGCGGGCCACGGTGCAGGAACTGACGGAGGTGATACGAGATTATGGGGAAGAACGGTTTGCTTTTCAGATTGCAAAGGCGCTTGTTGCTCGCCGGGCAGAGTCCGACCGTCTTGGGCCTCTCGTCAGCACGGGCGAGCTTGCCCAAATCGTGGCTAACGTCGTCAAAACCCGTGAGAAGGGCAAGGATCCGGCAACCCGCACCTTTCAAGCTATACGGATTCACATCAATCAAGAGCTTGCGGAGCTGCAAGTCGTTTTAGAAGCAGCGTTGTCGCTGTTGGAGCAAGGGGGGCGGCTGGTGGTCATCAGCTTTCATTCGCTCGAGGACCGGATCGTCAAACGATTCATGCAGGCGCACGCCACTACGCCGACGGTGGATCGCCGTCTGCCGATTCGCGCAGTCGATCTGCCGAGCCCTCCGCTCAAAATCATCGGCCGCGTGTTCGCCAGCGACGCTGAAGTCGCCGCGAACCCGCGCGCCCGTTCTGCCGTGATGCGTGTGGCGGAGCGGATTGCACCATGAACCGCCTTAATATCTTCCTGCTGATGATCGTGATGGGTTGCGCTTTGTCTGTCGTCAACGCAACCAATCAGCAGCGTCAGATATTTATCCAGTTGCAGCGCGCTCAATCGCAGGAGCGCCAGCTGCAGCAGGATTATTCACAGCTTCAATATCAGCAGAGCGCGTTGTCGAAAACCTCGCGCATCGAGCAGATCGCCACGGATTCCCTGAAGATGCAGGCGGTCACGACCGGCCGCACCCAGTACCTGACGCTCGACCCGGGCGCAGCCAAGGCTGAGGACGCGCCGATCCCTACTTCCGGCCCGGCCTCGGCGCCAGTTGCGACCGGTCGCGGAGGCGTCCGATGAAAAAATCGTCGACTCGCAAAAGCGTCGCCTTTTCGGCGAACCCGATCCTGTTGGTGCGCCTGCCCATGTGGCGCTCGAAACTCGTCGTGTTCATGCTGTTTATGGCGTTTGTCGCGCTGACCGCGCGCGCCTTCTGGATTCAGGGGCCCGGCAACGCCTTCTATCAGAAGCAGGGTGAAATCCGTTACCAGCGCCGCCTTGAACTGCCGGCCACGCGCGGCAAGATTCTCGACCGCAACGGCCTCGTGCTCGCCACGAGTCTGCCGGTGCGCGCCATTTGGGCGATTCCAGACTCGGTGCCGGACGACCTCGGCGCCGACAAGCTGAACCAGCTCGGCAAGCTGCTCGGCATGACGAACAAGGAGTTGCGCACCAAGCTCTCCGAAGACAAGAACTTCGTCTACGTGAAGCGCCAGGTGCCGGTCGACGTCGCCGCGAAAGTCACCGCACTGGACATCCCCGGCATTTATGCGCGCGACGAGTACAAGCGCTTCTATCCGGAAGGCGAGATCACGGCTCACCTGATCGGCTTTACCAATGTGGAAGACGAAGGCCAGGAAGGCGTCGAACTCGGCGACCAGAAGTTGCTGGCCGGCATGTCGGGCAGCCGCCGCGTCATTAAGGACCGCATGGGCCACATCATCGAAGATGTGGACGAGCAAGTCGTGCCGCATAACGGCCAGGACGTCGATCTCTCGATCGACAGCAAGATCCAGTACATCGCTTACACGAACCTGAAAGCGGCCGTCGAGAAATTCAAGGCGAAGGCCGGTGCGGCGATGGTGATCGACGTGCGGACCGGCGAGGTGCTGGCGTTGGTTAACTACCCGACGTACAACCCGAACGACCGTTCGCACCTCACGGGCGATCAACTGCGCAACCGCATTCTCACGGACACCTTCGAGCCGGGTTCGATCATGAAGCCGTTCACGGTGTCGCTTGCGCTCGACCTGCACCGCGTGACGCCGACTACACTGGTAGATACGGGGCCGGGCCGCTTTGTGCTCGACGGTGCGCCGATTACCGACGACAGCGCGTTCGGCGTGCTGACGGTGGGTGGCGTGATCCAGAAGTCGAGCAACATCGGCGCGACGAAGATCGCCATGCAGCTCAAGCCCGAAGAGATGTGGAACATGTACACCAGCATCGGTCTCGGCCAGGCGCCGAAGGTCGGCTTCCCAGGCGCGGCGGCCGGCCGTCTGCGTCCGTGGAAGAGCTGGCGGCGCATCGAGCAGGCGACCATGTCGTACGGCTACGGCTTGTCGGTGTCGCTGTTCCAGTTGGGCCGTGCGTACACCGCGATCGCGCATGACGGCGAGATCATGCCGGTGTCGATTTTCCGTACGCCGAGCGATCAGCCGGCAACGGGGCCGCAAATTTTCGCGCCCACCACCGCTCGCGAAGTGCGCGCCATGCTCGAAACCGTCACGGCGCCGGGCGGCACGTCGCCGGATGCGGCCGTGCCGGGCTATCGCGTCGGCGGCAAGAGCGGTACCGCATACAAGCACGGGGCTCACGGTTACGACCACTCCAAGTACCGCGCTTCGTTCGTCGGCATGGCGCCGATGCCGAATCCGCGCATCGTCGTGGCCGTGTCGGTCGACGAACCGACGGCGGGCAGCCACTTCGGCGGTCAGGTGTCCGGTCCGGTGTTCTCGGCGATCGTCGGCGATACGCTGCGCTCGCTGAATGTGCCGCCGGACATGCCGGTCAAACAGATGGTCGTATCGGACGATTCGGCGCCTGCCGCGCCGGGCGCACCGCCCTCGCCCGGGGCGGCCAAGAAACTGTCCACCAGCAGTGGCGCGAAGAAGATGACGATCTCCGCCAATGCGAGAAGCCATCCTGGAGTTGTGCGATGAGCGCGCTGCGTAAGAAGCATCCGGCGCACCGGCAGATCGCCGCCGCACTCAACTGGCTGCACGCTCGCGTGCAGCCAGGCGCGCATCTGCACGCCGATACGCGCTCGATCGCGGCCGGGGACGCGTTCTTTGCCTATGCGGTCGACGGCGCGGACAACCGTCCGTTCATTAACAGCGCGATCGAGCGTGGCGCAGCAGCCGTACTCGTCCAGCCCGAAGGCTTTAGCGACGCGATCGATCCGTCCACGACGCTGGCTGTACCGGCGTTGAACGAACTCGCCGGTTCGATTGCGAGCGCCTGGTATAACGATCCGAGCGACGGCATGTTGGCGCTTGGCATCACCGGCACCAACGGCAAGACTTCGTGTAGCCAGTGGATTTCCGCGGCGCTGACCGCGCTCGGCAAACGTTGCGCGATCATCGGCACGCTCGGCACAGGTCTGCCGGGTCAACTCGTACACACCGGTTTCACGACGCCTGACGCCCCGCAACTGCAACGCAGTCTCGCGCAGTTGCGCGATGCGGGTGCTCAAGCGGTGGCGATGGAAGTGTCGTCGCACGCGCTGCATCAAGGCCGCGTGAACGGCACGGCGTTCGACATCGCCGTGTTCACGAATCTCACGCAAGACCACCTCGACTATCACAGCACGTTCGAAGCCTACGAAGGCGCGAAGGCGCAGTTGTTCGCGTGGCCGGAATTGCGCGCGGCGGTGATTAATCGCGACGATGCCGCTGGCCGCCGTCTGCTTGCCAGCACGCAAGGCCACGCCCGTACGATCGCGTACGGTCTCGACGAGACGCTGAAAGACGCGCCGCAAGCCGACGCGTTGCTACTCGCGTCGAACATACGTGCTACCGCGACTGGCACCGCGTTTCACCTGACCACGTCCGACTGGGGCAACGCCGAAGTCGAGGTGCAAACGCTCGGCGCATTCAACGTCAGTAATCTGCTCGGCGTACTCGGCGGATTGCTCGCCGCCGACGTGCCGTTTAACGCGGCGCTCGCCGAACTCGCGAAGCTCGAGCCGGTAAACGGCCGCATGCAACGTCTCGGCGGCCGTCTGCAGAACGACGAGCCGCTCGTCGTGATCGATTACGCGCACACGCCGGACGCGCTGGAAAAGACACTCGAAGCCCTGCGCCCGATGGCGGCTGCGCGAGGCGGCGAACTGATCTGCATGTTTGGCTGCGGCGGCGACCGCGACGCGACCAAGCGTCCGCTGATGGGTGCGATCGCCGAGAAGATCGCTGACGGTGTGGTCGTGACGAGCGACAACCCGCGCAGCGAAGATCCGCAGTCGATCATCGAGCAGATCGCCGCAGGCATGAAAGACGCATCGAAGGCGCGCCGCATCGAGGACCGCGCGAGCGCGATCCTGCAAGCGATCCGCAGCGCCGCACGCGAAGACGTCATCGTGCTGGCCGGCAAGGGGCATGAGGCAACACAGGAAATCATGGGTAAGAAACGCGCTTTCTCCGATCAGGACCACGCTCGCCTTGCGCTTGCCGCGCGGGCGACGCACGCACGCGGAGGTGGCGAATGACCCGGCGAGGTGTCGCGATGTTCTCGCTGCGTGAAGCCGCCGCGCTGATCCCGGGCGCGGCCGTGCTGGGTGACGACAGCGTCACGTTCGAACGCGTTTCGACTGATAGCCGTAGCGCTGGTCCGGGCGATCTGTTCGTCGCGATCAAGGGCGACCGTTTCGACGCGCACGACTTCCTGCCGGAAGTCGCGTCGCGCAACGTCGCGGCAGCGCTGGTGACGCGCACGCCAGGAGACTGGCACGTGCCCGCGTTGCGTGTGGCCGATACGCGTGTCGCGCTCGGCGCACTCGCACGTGGCTGGCGTCGCCAGTTCAGCATGCCGCTCGTCGCCGTGACGGGCAGCAACGGCAAGACGACGGTCAAGGAAATGATCGCGTCGATCTTCGCCGCTGCGGTTGGCGCGGACGCACGCCTCGCGACGGCCGGCAACTTCAACAACGATATCGGCTTACCGCTCACGTTGTTCCGTCTGCGCGCCGCGCATCAACTGGCGGTGGTCGAGCTCGGCATGAACCATCCGGGTGAAACCTCCCTGCTCGCGAAGATCGCCGAGCCGACGGTCGCGGTGGTGAACAACGCACAGCGCGAGCATCAGGAATTCATGGCGACGGTCGAAGCCGTCGCGCTCGAACATGCGAGCGTGATTCACGCGCTCACGCCGGAAGGTGTCGCCGTGTTCCCGGCAGACGACGCTTACGCGAGCATCTGGCGCGTCGCGGCAACAGGCAGTCGTATCGTCGACTTCGCTTTGAACACCGTCGAGCGCGTGACCGAAGCCGCAGTAACCGGCACGTTCACGGGCAACGTACTGAGCATCGATACGCCGGCAGGCCAAGTCGACGTCACGCTGCAAGTGCTCGGCAACCACAACGCGCACAACGCGTTGGCCGCGACTTCGGCTGCGCTCGCCGCAGGCGTTCCGCTCGAGGCAATCAAGCGCGGTCTCGAATCGTTCGGTGCAGTGAAAGGCCGCTTGCAGGTGAAGCACGCCGCGCTCGGAACTCTCGCTGGTGCAACCGTGATCGACGACACCTACAACGCGAATCCCGACTCGATGCGCGCAGCGATCGACGTGCTCGCGTCGCGCGAATCGCCGCGCGTGCTGGTGATGGGCGACATGGGCGAAGTCGGCGACAACGGCCCGGCGTTTCACCGCGAAATCGGTGCCTACGCCAAAGAACGCGGTCTCGACGCGTTGTACGCCATGGGCGACGCTTCGCGCGACGCCTGCACCGCGTATGGCGCGGGCGCGCATCACGTCGCCGATGTCGGCACGCTGGTCGCGCAATTGCAGCAAGCGGGTTTCGGCGCTGCTGCAACGCTTCTCGTGAAAGGCTCGCGCTTCATGCAAATGGAGCGCGTGGTGGACGCCGTAACGAGTCCACAACCCAACGCAGCGGGCAATACGCCCGCTGCACATTGAAATAGAAGGACCGAAGCATGCTACTGGCGCTGGCGCAATGGCTGCAGAATGACGCAAGCTTCTTGCGCGTGTTCAGTTATCTGACTTTCCGTGCGGTGATGGCCACCATTACCGCGCTGCTGATCGGGCTCGTCTGCGGCCCGGCGGTGATCCGCAAGCTGACCGCGATGAAGGTCGGCCAGGCCGTTCGTAAAGACGGTCCGCAATCGCACCTCGTCAAATCCGGTACGCCGACGATGGGCGGAGTGCTGATTCTGCTCGGCATTGCCGTGTCGACGTTGTTGTGGGCCGATCTGACCAACCGTTTCATCTGGATCGTGATGCTCGTCACGTTTGGCTTCGGCGTGATCGGTTGGGTCGACGATTACCGCAAGGTGGTCTACAAGGACCCGCGCGGAATGTCGTCGCGTGAAAAGTATTTCTGGCAGTCGGTGATCGGTCTGTTCGCGGCGGTCTATCTCGCGTTCAGCGTTTCCGAAGCGAGCAACGTACGCGTGTTCGACCTGTTCATGGCGTGGGTGCGCAGCGGTTTGTCGATGGGCTTGCCGGCGCGCGCCGACCTGATGCTGCCGTTCGTCAAATCGATCAGCTATCCGCTCGGCGTGTGGGGCTTCATCGTGCTGACGTATCTGGTGATCGTCGGTTCGAGCAACGCGGTGAATCTTACTGACGGTCTCGACGGTCTCGTGATCATGCCGGTCGTGCTGGTCGGCGCATCGCTCGGCGTGTTCGCTTATGTGATGGGTAGTTCGGTCTATTCGAAGTACCTGTTGTTTCCGCATATCGCCGGTGCGGGCGAGTTGCTGATCTTCTGTTCGGCGATGGGCGGGGCGGGGCTCGCGTTCCTCTGGTTCAACACGCACCCGGCGCAGATGTTCATGGGCGACGTCGGCGCATTGGCGCTGGGCGGCGCGCTCGGCACGGTCGCGGTGATCGTGCGTCAGGAAATCGTGCTCTTCATCATGGGCGGCATTTTCGTCGCGGAGACGCTCTCCGTGATGCTGCAGGTTACGTGGTTCAAGTTCACCAAGCGCCGCTTCGGCGAAGGGCGGCGTCTCTTCAAGATGGCGCCGCTGCATCACCATTTTGAATTGTCGGGCTGGAAGGAAACGCAGGTGGTGGTGCGTTTCTGGATCATCACGTTGATGTTGTGCCTGTTCGGTTTGTCCACGCTCAAGTTGCGTTAAGTCGTATTTAGGGGAAGCAGGCGATGTTTGGCGAGAAGTTTCGGGATCGGCAAAAGCCGATGGTGCTCGTGCTGGGACTCGGTGAATCCGGTCTCGCGATGGCGCGCTGGTGCGCGCGGCACGGCTGTCGGCTGCGTGTGGCCGATACGCGCGAGGTGCCGCCGAACCTGTCCGCTATGGAAGCGCACGGTGTCGATGCCGAGTTCATCGGCGGCCCGTTTTCGCCGGTGCTGCTCGACGGTGTCGAGCTCGTGGCGATCAGCCCGGGTTTGTCGCCGCTCGCCGCCGACTTGCTGCCGTTGATCTCGGCGGCGCGTGAGCAGGATATCCCCGTGTGGGGCGAACTCGAATTCTTCGCGCAAGCGTTGAAGACGCTTGGCGAAAGCGGCTATGTGCCGAAGGTGATCGCGATCACCGGCACCAACGGCAAGACCACGACGACGAGCCTGACCGGCTTGCTGTGCGAACGCGCCGGCAAGAAGGTCGCGGTGGCGGGCAATATCAGCCCGGCTGCGCTGGACAAGCTCAGCGAAGCGATCGACAACACCGCGTTGCCCGACGTGTGGGTACTGGAGCTGTCGAGCTTCCAGCTGGAAACCGCCCATACGTTTACGCCGGACGCAGCGGTCGTTCTGAACATCACCCAGGATCACCTGGACTGGCACGGCGGCCTCGATGCGTACGCCGCGGCGAAGGGCCGTATCTTCGGTACACAGACCGTGCGCGTACTGAACCGCGACGATTCGCGCGTGATGGCGCTTGCTCCTTCCGAGGGCGGTGAAGCGGCGATGATCACGTTCGGCGTGACGGAGCCGAAGAATGATGGCGACTACGGTTTGCTGCGCGACAACGGCATGGTCTGGCTAGTGGAGGCACACGATCGCGACGCGAGCGACGAGCCTGCGCCGACGCGCCGCCGCAAGAACGAAGTGACGGCACCGAAGAACATCGCGCTAAAACGTCTGATGCCGGCGGACGCGCTGCGGATTCGTGGCCTGCACAACGCTGCAAACGCATTGGCCGCGTATGCATTGGCGCGTGCGATCGGTCTGCCTGGCGCGCCACTCCTGCACGGTTTGCGTGAATACCACGGCGAGCCGCATCGCGTGGAATTGATCGCGTCGATCGAAGGTATCGATTACGTCGACGACAGCAAGGGCACCAACGTCGGTGCAACGGTTGCCGCGCTCGACGGTCTCGCGCAACGCGCGGTGCTGATCGTCGGCGGTGACGGCAAGGGTCAGGATTTCGAACCGCTCGCCACGCCCGTGATGCGCTGGTGCCGCGCCGTGATGCTGATCGGCCGCGACGCACCGCAGATTCGCGCCGCGCTGGAAGACACCGGCATCGCGATGACCGACCACGCGACGCTCGAAGAAGCGACGCGGGCCGCCACCGCATTGGCGCAACCCGGGGACGTCGTGCTGCTGTCGCCGGCTTGCGCGAGCTTCGACATGTTCAAGGGTTACGCACATCGCGCGGCGGTGTTTCGCAGCACGGTGGAAGACATCGCGGCCGAACGGGGGACGATGATATGAGCTGGTCGGAACGCTTCGGTTCGCGCCTTGCCGGCTCCCGTGCCGGCAATGGCGATACAGGTAGCGCGGGCCGCACCTCCAGCCGTACCGGCGGCAGTGGGCTCGCGAGCGCCGTGAACGGCGTGCGTCCGCTGCGCTCGCGGATGCTCGACTACGATCACTCGCTGCTGTGGGTGGTCGTGGCGCTGCTAGGTCTTGGCGTCGTGATGGTGTATTCGGCGTCGATCGCGATGCCCGATTCGCCGAAGTACGCGTCATACCGCGATTACGCATTTCTGGTGCGCCAGCTTATTTTCGTGGTGATGGGCTCGGTGATCGGCGTCGTGTCGTTCCGCATCCCGATCTCGACGTGGGACAAGTACGCGCCAAAGCTCTTCCTGCTTTCGCTGCTCGCACTGGTGATCGTGCTGATCCCGCACGTCGGTAAGGGCGTGAACGGCGCGCGTCGCTGGATTCCGCTCGGCATCACGAACATGCAGCCGTCGGAAATCATGAAGCTGGCCGTGACGATTTACGCGGCCAATTACACGGTGCGCAAACAGGAGTACATGCAGAGCTTCGCCAAGGGCTTTCTGCCGATGGCGGTTGCAGTGGGTCTCGTCGGCGCGTTGCTGCTGCTCGAGCCAGACATGGGCGCGTTCATGGTGATCGCCGCGATCGCGATGGGCGTGCTGTTTCTCGGCGGCGTGAACGGCAAGCTGTTCGGCGGCCTGGTGGCCACCGCGGTCGGCACGTTCAGCTTGCTGGTGTGGGCGTCACCGTGGCGTCGTGAGCGGATCTTCGCTTACCTCGATCCATGGGACGACCGTTACGCGCAGGGCAAGGCCTATCAATTGACGCACTCGCTGATCGCTTTCGGGCGCGGCGAGTGGTTTGGCGTGGGCTTGGGCGGCAGTGTCGAGAAGCTCAATTATCTGCCGGAAGCGCATACCGACTTCATCCTCGCGGTGATCGGCGAGGAACTCGGTTTTGTCGGCGTGCTTGTGGTGATCCTGATGTTCTACTGGATCGTGCGCCGCTCGTTTGAGATTGGCCGCCAGGCACTCGCGCTCGACCGCACGTTCGCGGGGCTGGTGGCGAAGGGCATCGGCATCTGGTTCGGGGCGCAGACCTTTATCAATATGGGCGTGAACCTTGGCTTGCTGCCGACCAAGGGCCTCACGTTGCCGCTCGTCAGCTACGGCGGTTCGGGCATCTTGCTGAACTGCGTCGCGGTGGCCGTATTGATGCGCGTGGACTACGAGAACCGGGTGTTGATGCGAGGAGGGAAGGTATGACGGCTCTCCCGCAACGCACGCTGATGGTGATGGCCGGTGGCACCGGGGGACATGTGTTCCCGGGGCTCGCGGTCGCGCACCTGATGCAGGCGTGGGGCTGGAAGGTCGTATGGCTTGGCAACCCTGCGGGCATGGAAGCGACGCTGGTGCCGAAACACGGCATCCCGATGGAATACGTGCGCTTTGGCGGACTGCGCGGCAAAGGCCTGAAGACCAAACTGATGTTGCCGCTGAATCTGCTGCGCGCCTGTTCGCAAAGTCTGAGCGTGTTGCGTCGCGTGAAGCCGGACGTCGTGCTTGGCATGGGTGGTTACATCACGTTCCCAGCGGGGTTGATGACTGCGTTGAGCGGCCGTCCACTGGTGTTGCATGAACAGAATTCGATCGCGGGTCTCGCCAACAAGGTGCTTGCGAAAGTCGCCAAACGCGTGCTGGTGGCATTCCCGAATGCGCTGCCGCACGGCGAATGGACCGGAAACCCGATTCGCGCGGAACTTGCGCGCGCAATTGCACCCAAAGCACGCTACGCGCAGCGCAGTGGTCCACTGAATGTGCTGGTGGTGGGCGGCAGTCTGGGCGCGGCGGCATTGAATGAAGTGGTGCCGCGTGCGGTTGCGCTGCTGGCGCCGAATGAACGTCCGCGCATCGTGCATCAGGCGGGCGCGAAGCATATTGAAGCGCTGCGTGAGAACTACGCGGCAGCGGGACTGCAAGCCGGTGCCGATGTAGAACTCGTACCCTTCATCGACGACATGACGAGCGCGTACGCGAACGCGGATCTGGTGATCTGCCGTTCGGGCGCGATGACCGTGTCGGAGATTTCAGCAGTAGGAGTGGCGGCGTTTTTTGTACCGTTCCCATTTGCAGTAGACGATCACCAAACCACTAATGCAGCGTTCCTCGCCGATAACGGCGCGGCGCTGGTCGTGCAGCAACGCGATCTGTCGGCGGAAAAGCTCGCCGACTGGTTGCGCAGCCAGACGCGAGAGACCCTCGCGGAAATGGCGGAGCGTTCGCGCTCGCTCGCGAAACCCGACGCCACGGAACAGGTCGCAAAGATTTGCGCGACTGTGGCGGGTTCGATTTCGGGCGCGAGCCCAGAAGGAAAGCAATGAAACACATCGTCAAACATATTCACTTTGTCGGCATCGGCGGTGTCGGCATGAGCGGCATCGCGGAGGTGCTGGTCAACCTCGGCTATCAGGTGAGCGGCTCGGATCTCACGAGCAACGCCATTACCGATCGCCTCGCCGCACTCGGCGCGCGGATCGCGATCGGTCACGCGGCAGAGAACATCGAAGGTGCGAACGCCGTGGTCGTTTCCACAGCGGTGCGTAGCGACAACCCGGAAGTGCTGGCCGCGCGTCATCGCCGCATTCCGATCGTGCCGCGCGCGGTGATGCTCGCGGAACTGATGCGCCTGAAGCAGGGCATTGCGATTGCCGGCACGCACGGCAAGACCACAACCACGTCGCTGGTGGCGAGCGTGCTGGCGGCGGGCGGGCTGGATCCGACGTTTGTGATTGGCGGCCGCCTGATCAGCGCGGGCGCGAATGCGCGCCTGGGTACGGGCGACTTTATCGTCGCCGAAGCGGATGAGTCGGATGCGTCGTTCCTGAATCTGTTCCCGGTGATCGAGGTCATCACGAACATCGACGCCGATCACATGGACACGTACGGCCACGACTTCGCGCGGCTCAAGCAGGCGTTCATCGAATTCACGCACCGTCTGCCGTTCTATGGGATCGCGGTGCTGTGCGTCGATGATCCGAACGTGAAAGAGATCCTGCCGTTCGTGTCGAAGCCGATCATCCGCTACGGTTTTGCGCCGGACGCGCAAGTGCGTGCCGTCAACGTAGAAGCACGCAACGGCAAGATGCATTTCACGGCGATGCGCGAAGACGCGGCCCCGATCGACATCGTCCTGAACCTGCCGGGCGAGCACAACGTGCAGAACGCTTTGGCCGCAATTGCAATTGCGACTGAACTTGAAGTGAAAGATGCCGATATCCAGCGAGCACTCGCGGATTTCAACGGCGTGGGGCGACGCTTCCAGCGTTACGGCGAAGTGCCGGTCGTGTCGGAAGGCAAACCTGCCGGTGCGTACACGCTGGTCGACGACTACGGTCATCACCCGGTTGAAATGGCGGCTACGGTGGCGGCGGCGCGCGGTGCGTTTCCGGGGCGGCGTCTGGTGCTGGCATTCCAGCCGCACCGCTTCACGCGCACGCGCGATTGCTTCGAAGATTTTGTGAAGGTGTTGTCGACCGTCGACGCCCTTGTGCTGACCGAAGTCTATTCGGCCGGTGAAGCGCCGATCGTCGCCGCGGACGGCCGCGCCCTGGCACGTGCGCTGCGCGTGGCGGGCAAGGTCGAACCGGTGTTTGTCGATACGGTGGATGAAGTGCCGGACGCGCTCTCAGCAGTGGTGCGCGACGGCGATGTGGTGATCACGATGGGCGCGGGTTCGATCGGCGGTGTGCCGGGTCGCCTGGCGCAAGAAACGAAGGTGTGAGATGAGCAGCATCGATCCTAAACGATTCGGCAAGGTGGCAGTCCTACTCGGTGGTGTGTCTGCCGAGCGCGAAGTGTCGCTCACGTCCGGCCGCCTGGTGCTGCAAGCGCTGCGCGACGCCGGTATCGACGCCCATTCGTTCGACCCGTGCGAGCGTCCGCTCGCCGAGCTGAAGGCAGAAGGTTTCGACCGCGCGTTCATTGCCCTGCATGGCGGCTATGGCGAGAACGGCCAGATTCAGGGCGCACTCGACTTTTACGGCATCAAGTACAACGGCAGCGGCGTGCTCGGCTCGGCGCTCGGTCTGGACAAATTCCGCACCAAGCTCGTGTGGCAGCAACTCGGCATTCCGACGCCGCAGTTCGAGGCCGTGCTGCGTGGCGACGACTATGAAGCACGCGCGAAAGACATCGTCGCGAAACTTGGCTTGCCGTTGTTTGTGAAGCCCGCGAGCGAAGGCTCGAGCGTCGCGGTGATCAAGGTGAAAAGCGCCGACGCGTTGCCGGCAGCGCTGCTCGAAGCGGTCAAGTACGACAGGATCGTCGTGGTCGAAAAGAGCATTGAAGGCGGCGGCGAGTACACCGCGTGTATCGCCGGCGATCTCGATCTGCCGGTGATCCGCATCGTGCCGGCCGGCGAGTTTTACGACTACCACGCGAAGTACATCGCCAACGACACGCAGTACCTGATTCCGTGCGGTCTGGCGGCCGACGAAGAGGCCCGTCTGAAAGTGCTGGCGCGCCGTTCGTTCGACGTACTCGGCTGCACCGATTGGGGCCGCGCCGATTTCATGCTGGATGCGGATGGCAATCCGTACTTCCTGGAAGTGAACACGGCGCCTGGAATGACCGATCACTCGCTGCCGCCGAAAGCGGCGCGTGCGGTGGGCATTAGCTATCAGGAACTGGTTGTCAGCGTGTTGGCGCTGACACTCAAGGACTAACCAAGGACTAAGCGGGGCAACCCGAAAGCAACACCATGTGGAACAACGTTCGCCAGCTCAATCTCGCCGCCAACGTATTGCATGCGTTGCTGGTGCTCGTGCTGCTGGCGGCAGGCGGTTACTGGCTGATCCAGCGTCCGAATTTCGCGCTGCGCGAAATCCAGATCGACGGCGACACGGAGCACATCAATTCGCCGACGGTGCGCGCCGGCGTAGTAGGGCGGTTGAAGGGCAACTTTTTTACGGTGGATCTCGATGTCGCGCGGCAGGCGTTCGAGCAGATGCCGTGGGTGCGTCACGCGAGCGTGCGGCGGGTCTGGCCGAATGCGCTGGCTGTCACGCTCGAGGAGTACAAACCGCTTGGAACGTGGGGCAGCGATCAACTGGTGAGCGTGGACGGCGACCTGTTCACCGCGAACCAGGGTGAGCTCGAAGAGGAGCTGCCCGCGTTCGACGGCCCGGACGGTACGGCAAAAGAAGTCGTCGCGCGGTATAGCGACTTCAAGAAGTGGTTTGCGCCGCTAGGCGCGACACCGGATGAAGTCACGCTGTCGCCGCGGTACGCGTGGACGGTGAAGCTGTCGAACGGAATGCAGGTGGAACTTGGGCGCGAACGCAATCAGGACACGCTGCTGGATCGCAGCAAGCGGCTGACCGCGGCGTGGAACGCGGTGACGCAACGTTGGGGAAAGGATATTGAGTATGCGGACTTGCGCTATCCGAACGGTTTCGCGATTCGTGCCGCTGGCATGCGCTTCATCAGCGAACCCGACAAGGGCAAGAAGTAAACGGACATCACACGCAATGAGCACGCTATGAGTAAAGACTATAAAGATCTGCTGGTCGCCCTCGACATTGGGACGTCGAAGGTAGTGGCTATCGTCGCCGAGTTGAAGGGCGAGGGTCACTACGAGGTGATCGGCCTCGGCCAGAGCGAATCGAAGGGGCTCAAGAAAGGCGTGGTGGTGAACATCGAAGCCACCGTGCAGTCCATTCAGCGTGCGCTTGAAGAAGCCGAGCTGATGGCCGACTGCAAGATTACGAACGTGTTTACCGGGATCGCCGGCAGCCATATCCGCAGCTTCAATTCGAGCGGCATGGTGGCGATCAAGGAGAAGGAAGTCACGCAGACGGATGTGGCGCGCGTGATCGAGACGGCGAAGGCGATCAACATCCCGACCGATCAGCAAGTGCTGCACATCCTGACGCAGGAATTCATCATCGACGGCCAGGAAGACGTGCGCGAGCCGATCGGCATGAGCGGTATTCGCCTCGAAGTGAAGGTGCATATCGTCACCGGCGCGGTGAGCGCGGCGCAGAACATCGTCAAGTGCGTGCGCCGTTGCGGGCTCGAGGTCAACGATCTGATCCTGCAGCCGCTCGCTTCGTCGCTGGCGGTGCTGACGGAAGATGAAAAAGAACTCGGCGTGGTTCTGGTCGATATCGGCGGCGGCACGACTGATATCGCGATTTTCAGCGAAGGCGCGATTCGTCACACGGCGGTGATTCCGATCGCCGGCGACCAGATCACGAGCGACATCGCGATGGCGTTGCGCACACCGACGCCGGACGCGGAAGACATCAAGGTCGACTACGGCATTGCGAAGCAGGCCCTGGCCGATCCGGACGAAATGATCGAGGTGCCGGGTCTCGGCGAGCGTGGTCCGCGCACGCTGTCGCGCCAGGCGCTGGCGGCGGTGGTCGAGCCGCGTGTCGAAGAACTGTTTTCACTCGTGCAGCAGGTGGTGCGCGAGTCGGGTTACGAGGAGCTGCTGAGCTCCGGCGTGGTGCTGACCGGCGGCGCGTCGATGATGCTCGGCATGGTCGAACTCGGCGAGGACATTTTCCTGAAGCCGGTGCGCATTGGTGTGCCGGAATACGCGGGCGGTCTCGCCGACGTAGTGCGTAACCCGCGCTATTCGACGGCGATGGGTCTGCTCGTCGAAGGGCGCTCGCAACGGATGCGCGGCCGCAAGGTCGCAGTGCAGTCGGGGTCGATGGGTCAGGTCTTCACGCGAATGAAAGACTGGTTCCTCGGCAACTTCTGACGAATTCTGGTTTTGAACGGTTTTACGTAAACACGCGCTGGTGCCGGCGGCTGGCGCGCGACAGGGGGTTGCCCGATCTCCTGCCGAATAACGGCCGAAGTGGCTGCAATTTTTTATCTTGACGGAGGCAACATGGAATTCCAGATGCTGGAAACCGAAACGAACGGCACCATCATCAAGGTGATCGGAGTAGGTGGCGCTGGCGGCAATGCCGTTCAGCACATGATCAACAAAGGCGTGCAAGGCGTCGACTTCATCGTGATGAATACGGACGCGCAGGCTCTGTCGCGTTCGCGCGCTTCCGCGGTGATCCAGCTCGGCAACACGGGTCTGGGCGCCGGCGCCAAGCCGGAAATGGGCCGCGCAGCAGCAGAAGAAGCACGTGAGCGCATCGCCGACGCACTGCGCGGCGCGCACATGGTGTTCATCACCGCCGGCATGGGCGGTGGCACGGGTACGGGTGCAGCTCCCGTGGTCGCGCAGATCGCCAAGGAAATGGGTATCTTGACTGTTGGCGTGGTCAGCAAGCCGTTCGAATTCGAAGGCGGCAAGCGCATGCGTGTAGCAGAAGCCGGTTCGCAGCAACTGGAGGATCACGTCGACTCGCTGATCGTCGTTCTGAACGACAAGCTGTTCGAGGTGATGGGCGATGATGCCGAGATGGACAAGTGCTTCCAGTGCGCAGACGACGTTCTGAACAACGCAGTTGCCGGTATCGCGGAAATAATCAATGTTGATGGTCTGGTGAACGTCGACTTTGAAGACGTGAAGACGGTGATGGGCGAGCAGGGCAAGGCGATGATGGGCACGGCGACGGTTGCCGGCGTCGATCGCGCACGTCTGGCTGCTGAGCAGGCTGTGGCCAGCCCGCTGCTGGAAGGGGTGGATCTGTCGGGCGCGCGTGGCGTGCTGGTCAACATCACGTCGAGCCGTTCGCTGCGTCTGTCGGAAACGCGCGAAGTGATGAACACCATCAAGAGCTATGCTGCAGAAGACGCAACCGTGATCTTCGGCGCGGTGTACGACGATGCAATGGGCGACGCACTGCGCGTGACGGTCGTGGCAACGGGTCTGGGCCGTGCGGCGAAGAAGCAGCAATCGGCACCGATGACGCTGCTGCGCACCGGCACGGACAACCAGCCGATCGGCACGCATGCGGCCTACACGCCGTCGTCGTCGCATGCAAGCACGGCCGATTACGGCGCGCTGGACACGCCGGCTGTGTGGCGCACGTCGCGCGATACGGCAGCTTCGCACGTGCAGGCGCTGCAGGAAAAGGGCGTCGATACGTACGACATTCCGGCGTTCCTGCGCAAGCAGGCGGACTGAGCGCACGAGCAGGCTTTCGTTGCCGCGTTGTTTTTGAGAGCGCTGGCGGACGAATGCACGAGCGTGGCGGGTGAACGGCGAACAAGCCGCGTATCGTCTGATTCGCGGCAAGGACAGGTGCCCTCTTCGGATTCGCGAAGCGGATGGGGCGACTGTCGCCGGATGGCGGAGCCTGTAGTTAGGCAGACGCTGAATTCACTGCGACACGACAACGTGCGAGCGTGCTTCGCATCGATGCAAAGGACTGAGCATGATTCAGACAGGTGAAAAGCTACCCGACGCGATGCTCTTCGAATTCGTCGAAGACGCGCGAGCGGGCTGCACGCTGGGGCCTAACAGCTTCAACGTGCACGAGCAGACGGCGGGCAAGCGCGTGGTGATCTTCGGGTTGCCGGGCGCGTTCACGCCGACCTGTTCGGCCAAACATGTACCGGGTTACGTCGAGCACGCCGAGCAGTTGCGCGCTCTTGGCGTCGACGAGATCTGGTGCGTGTCCGTCAACGACGCGTTCGTAATGGGCGCGTGGGGACGCGATCAGCACGCCTCGGGCAAGGTGCGCATGATGGCGGACGGCAGTGCGGCTTTCACGCGGGCGCTCGGTCTTGAGCAGGATTTGTCGGCGCGCGGCATGGGAATCCGTTCCCAGCGCTACGCGATGGTTGTCGACGACGGCGTGGTCAAGACGTTGAACGTCGAGGCTGCCGGCAAATTCGAAGTGAGCGATGCAGGGAGTATTCTCGCTACGTTGAGCTAGTTACGATTGCGTTAGCCCCCTTCGCCCGAGCCTGCGCGGTTACCGCGTTGTATCAGGGCAACGGCGCATAAAGACGCTTTTGTGACAGGCCGTTACGCGGGCCGATGACCGGAAACGCCTCCATTCCGGACATCGGCCCGTCACGCTTTCCCTGACGGGCGCCCATTGGGTAATGCCGCGAAACAGATTGATACGTTCCGCGCAAAGACGCTCCTTAGGGTATTGGAGTATACTTCGCGCTATGGAATAAAAAGTCCCGATTGGGATTTTCAATCGAATAGAAGATCACCATGTTGAAGCAGCGCACTATCAAATCAATCGTCAAGACAGTCGGCATCGGCCTGCACTCCGGCCGCAAAGTCGACTTGACGCTCCGCCCGGCGGCGCCGGACACGGGCATTGTGTTTTCACGCGTGGATTTGGCCACGCCGGTGGACATTCCTGCGTCGGCGTTGGCGATTGGCGATACGCGTCTGGCTTCCGTGCTGCAAAAAGACGGCGCGCGCGTGTCGACCATCGAGCATTTGATGTCCGCATGCGCAGGCCTCGGTATCGATAATCTTTATATCGACGTTACCGCTGAAGAAATTCCGATCATGGACGGCAGTGCGGGTTCGTTCGTGTTTCTGATTCAGTCAGCCGGTATTGAAGAACAGAACGCGCCGAAGAAATTCATCAAGGTCACCAAGCCTGTGGAAATTCGCGACGGCGATAAATTCGCGCGTCTCGATCCGTATTTCGGTTTCAAGCTCAAATTCACCATTGATTTTCGTCATCCGGCTGTGGATAAAACCGGCCAGGCGCTGGAAGTGGATTTTGCCCATACGTCGTATGTGCGGGAAATCGCTCGTGCGCGTACGTTCGGTTTTGCGCATGAAGTAGAAATGATGCGCGAACTCGGTTTGGCGCGCGGCGGCAGCATGGATAACGCCATCGTGCTGGACGAATACCGCATTCTGAACAACGACGGCCTTCGTTACGATGACGAATTCGTGAAGCACAAGATGCTCGACGCGATCGGCGATCTGTACGTGATCGGCCATCCGTTGCTGGCTTCGTACACGGCGTACAAGTCGGGCCACGGTCTGAACAACGCGCTGCTGCGCGAGCTGCTGGCGCACGAGGATTCGTACGAAATCGTCTCGTTCGAGGACACGCAGAAGGCGCCGCGCGGCTTCGCGTACGAAACGCAGACGGCGTTTGCATAATCTGATTAGCGCCTCGGATGAAATTTCCGAAGCGAATGGATGAAAAATAAGCGGCCCATCTGGGCCGCTTATTTTTTGTTCAGCGATTTCGCCGATGCCGCGCTGCCATTTTCGCTAACGCTTCCTGCAGCGGCGAGGGCGCGAGCGATTCGGAGAGCGCTTGCAGCGCGTCCGCGCCAACCGGCGTCATGCGTGCCTGCTTGACCGGCGGCGGCTCCTTCAGGGGCTGTGGCCGCACGCGAATCCGCAGCGCATTGACCGGCCACCCGCGCTGCTGCAGGTCCGACAGCAATCGCGGCTCGATCTGGCGCAGGCGCGCCGCCAGTGCGTTGTGCGCGGCAAACAGGGCCAGCACGCCTTCCTTGATGAAGCTCGGCTCCACGCTCGTGGCCAGATAATCCGGCAGCAGCTCGCGCAGATCCTTTTCCAGCGCCGCAATCTGTTCGACGCCCGCGCGCAGGGCCACGAACGCGTCGGTGCGATTCAGCACTTCGGCGACGGGCTGCGGGCGGCGCGCTTTGAACTGCTTGGGCGGCGGCCTTGAAAAGGACGGAAAACGGCTCATGTTTAGTCGTAGCGGCGTGTTCGCACCCTATGTGCGTTCACGCCGCGATTGTACCGCGCGGGATGCACGCGGACCCGCCTCAATGCGTACCGTTGGAGGTCGCTGCGGCGGGCTTTCTGTGCCTTGCCGCCGTCGCGCCTCTGACACAGGCGCGGGCGGGGGCGCGTGCTAAAATGCCCGATTCGAATTCACTCTTGGACTAAGCCGCCGAGGCCCTTCCGACCCCGGAGCGCACGTGCATGAACCGCACGCCGCGAACCAGCCGAAGCCGCGACGCAGACACCGATCCGATGACCACCGGTTTTCTACAGAAGATTTTTGGCAGCCGCAACCAGCGGCTAGTCAAGCAATATCAAAAGACCGTCACGGCGATCAATGCGCTCGAGCCGCAGATCGAGCAATTGACGGACGATCAACTGCGCGCCAAAACGGGTGAATTCCGCCAGCGTGTCGCGAGTGGCGAGTCGCTCGACAAGCTCCTGCCGGAAGCCTTCGCGGTGTGCCGCGAGGCCAGCAAGCGGGTGCTGAAAATGCGTCACTTCGACGTGCAGCTGATCGGCGGCATGGTCCTGCACTACGGCAAGATCGGCGAAATGCGTACTGGTGAAGGCAAGACGCTCGTCGCCACGTTGCCGGTCTACCTGAATGCGCTGTCCGGCCGCGGCGTACACGTCGTCACGGTCAACGACTACCTTGCACAGCGCGATGCCGAATGGATGGCGCGTCTGTACAACTTCCTCGGTCTGTCAGTCGGCATCAACCTGTCGCAGATGGATCATGGCGCGAAGCAGGAAGCGTACGCCGCTGACATTACCTACGGCACCAACAACGAATTCGGCTTCGACTACCTGCGTGACAACATGGTCTACGAGACCGACGCGCGCGTGCAGCGAGCCCTGAATTTCGCGGTGGTCGACGAGGTCGACTCGATCCTGATCGACGAAGCCCGTACGCCGCTGATCATCTCCGGGCAGGCCGAAGATCACACCGAACTCTACGTGCGCATGAATGCGCTGCCGCCGCTGCTCGAACGCCAGATCGGCGAAGAGAAAGCAGACGGCACCGGCGTCGAAAAGCCTGGCGACTACACGCTGGACGAGAAAGGCCGCCAGGTCTTCCTGACGGAATCGGGCCACGAAAAGGCCGAACGCCTGCTCGCCGAATGGGGCCTGATCGGCGAGGGCGAAAGCCTGTACGCGCCGCAGAACATCACGCTGATGCACCACGTGTACGCCGCACTGCGCGCGCACACGCTGTTCTTCAAAGATCAGCACTACGTCGTGCAGAACGGCGAAGTCGTGATCGTCGACGAATTCACCGGCCGTCTGATGTCGGGCCGCCGCTGGTCGGACGGCTTGCACCAGGCCGTTGAGGCGAAGGAACACGTCAAGATCCAGAGCGAGAATCAGACGCTCGCGTCGATCACGTTCCAGAACTATTTCCGTATGTACGCGAAGCTGTCCGGCATGACCGGCACGGCCGATACTGAAGCGTACGAATTCAACGAGATCTACGGTCTCGAAACGGTCGTGATCCCGACCAACCGTCCGCCGAAGCGGACCGACAAGCAGGATCAGATCTACAAGACCGCCAAGGAACGCTACGACGCGGTGATCCGCGACATCCGCGATTGCTACGAGCGTGGTCAGCCGGTGCTGGTCGGCACGACGTCGATCGAAAACTCGGAACTGCTGTCGCATCTGCTGAAGCAGGCCGGGTTGCCGCACGAAGTGCTGAACGCCAAGCAGCACGCGCGTGAAGCGGAGATCGTCGCCGAAGCAGGCCGTCCGAAGCGTGTCACGATCGCCACGAACATGGCCGGTCGCGGTACCGACATCGTGCTCGGCGGCAATGCCGAAAAGCAGGCGTCCTTCCTCGAACAGGATGAAACGCTGTCTGACGAGGAGAAGCAACGCCGTATCCAGAAACTGCACGACGAATGGCAGGCACTGCACGATCAGGTGAAGGCCGCGGGCGGTCTGCACATCATCGGCACTGAACGTCACGAATCGCGCCGGATCGACAATCAGTTGCGCGGCCGTGCCGGCCGTCAGGGCGACCCGGGTTCGTCACGCTTCTATCTGTCGCTGGAAGATCCGCTGCTGCGCATTTTTGCGGGTGATCGCGTGCGCGCGATCATGGACCGCCTGAAGATGCCGGAAGGCGAGGCGATCGAGGCAGGCATCGTGTCGCGTTCGATCGAATCGGCGCAGCGCAAGGTTGAAGCGCGCAACTTCGACGTTCGCAAGCAATTGCTTGAATACGACGATGTGTCGAACGATCAGCGCAAGGTGATCTATCAGCAGCGCAATGAATTGCTCGAAGCGAACGACATCACCGAAACCATCGGCGCCATGCGTCATGGCGTGATCGCCGATATCGTTCACCAGTTTGTGCCGGCCGGCAGCATCGAAGAGCAGTGGGACGTGCCCGAGCTGGAAGAAGTGCTGCGCAACGAATGGCAGCTCGACCTCGCGATCCAGGAAATGATCAACGAGTCGAACTCGATCAGCGTGGACGAGATTCTCGAAGCTGTCGAAGCCGCGGCGGACGAAGCGTACGAATCGAAGGTCGAACAGGTCGGCCGCGAATCGTTCAGCGCGTTCGAACGCTCGATCATGCTGCAAACGCTGGACCGTAGCTGGCGCGAACATCTGGCCGCGCTTGATCACTTGCGCCAGGGTATCCATCTGCGCGGTTATGCGCAAAAGAATCCGAAGCAGGAATACAAGCGTGAGGCGTTCGAACTTTTCGCTGCGATGCTCGACGCCGTGAAGCTCGAAGTCACCCGTGTGGTGATGAACGTGCAGATCCAGTCGCCGGAACAGTTGGAACAGGCTGCCGAGCAGTATGAAGAGCAAGGCAGCCACCTCGAGAACGTCGAGTTCCGTCATGCTGAATTCGCCGAAGCGGCAGCAGCAGCGCCTGCCGCAGCGGAAGCGGCTACCGCCGCAATGATCGGCGACGCGATGAGCCACGGCTCCTCGCAAGCCCTCGCGTCGGACCTGAGCGCGGACAGCGTGCCGAAGGTCGGCCGCAACGACCCGTGCCCGTGTGGCAGCGGCAAGAAGTACAAGCAGTGCCACGGCAAGATCGCGTAATGCCGAAAGCGGCGAGCTTTAAGCGCGCCGCTTCGTTTTACACGGTGCTTTGCTGGTGATTTCGCGGTGGTTCGGCAACACGCCCGAGCCATCAGTTTTCGATTCCCCGATGCCGGCGCCTGCCGGCATTTTCTTCGACAGGTCGCGACCATGGCTGTCAATTTCCCCTCGATCGATCCAGCTCGACTCCATCCTATCGCCGGCGTGACGCTGGGCTGGGCGGAGGCGAATATCCGCAAGCCGAACCGCAAGGATGTGCTGGTCATTTCCGTCGGCGAAGGCGCAACGGTAGGCGGTGTGTTTACCCAGAACCGTTTCTGCGCCGCGCCTGTCACGGTGTGCCGCGAGAATCTGGAGCGCGTGCGGGCCGGCGGCAAGCCGATTCGCGCGCTGGTGATCAACACCGGTAATGCGAACGCGGGCACGGGCGAACCGGGCCTCGTGGCTGCGCGCGAAACCTGCGCCGAACTCGCGCGTCTCGCGGACATCACCCCGGAACAGGTACTGCCGTTTTCGACGGGCGTGATTCTGGAACCGCTGCCGGTCGATCGTTTGAAGGCAGGTCTGCCGGCCGCGCTGGCGAACCGCCAGGAAGCCAACTGGTACGACGCCGCCCAGGCGATCATGACCACGGACACGCTGCCGAAAGCCACCTCGCGCCAGGTCACAATCGACGGCCACACCGTCACGCTCACCGGCATCAGCAAGGGCGCCGGCATGATCAAGCCGAACATGGCGACCATGCTCGGCTTCCTCGCGTTCGACGCTGCCGTCGCGCAACCGGTGCTCGACGCACTGGTCAAGCACGTCGCGGATCGCTCGTTCAACTGCATCACGATCGACAGCGATACGTCGACCAACGATTCTTTCATCCTGATTGCCTCGGGCAAATCGAGCCTGCCTGCGATCACGTCTACCGATTCGCCCGCTTATGCAGCGTTGCGCGACGCGGTGACCGAAGTCGCCCAGATCCTCGCACAATTGATCGTGCGCGACGGCGAAGGCGCGACCAAATTCATGACCGTGCATGTCGAAGGCGGCTCGAGCGTCGGTGAATGCCGCCAGATCGCGTACGCGATCGGCCATTCGCCGCTCGTGAAGACGGCCTTCTACGCATCGGACCCGAATCTCGGCCGCATTCTCGCGGCCATCGGCTATGCCGGCGTGGACGATCTCGACGTCGGCAAGATCGATCTGTATCTGGACGACGTGCTGGTCGCCACTGCCGGCGGCCGCAATCCGGCCTACCGTGAGGAAGACGGCCAGCGCGTCATGAAAAAGAGCGAGATCGGCATTCGCGTCGTACTCGGCCGCGGCAACGCGCAAGCCACGATCTGGACTTGCGATCTGTCGCACGACTACGTGAGCATCAACGCCGACTATCGTTCGTAACCAGGTTCCTCATTAGGGTTTTTACGCGGCGTCTGGCCGCTTACCTCACAGCCATGGACAAACTCGAACAGTTTCTGACCCGGGCCGAAGCCGTGCTCGTCCGCCTCGAAGCAATGCTTCCGCCCGCTGCACCGCAGATCGACTGGTCGGCAGCGGTTGCTTTTCGCTGGCGCAAGCGCCAGGGGCGCGGCTATCTGCAGCCGGTTCCGGCCATCTCGTCGATCACGCTCGACGACCTGCAAAACATCGATCGCCAGAAAGGTCTGATCGAACAGAACACCCGTCAATTCGTGCACAAGCAGCCGGCCAATAACGTGCTGCTGACGGGCGCGCGCGGCACCGGCAAGTCGTCACTGATCAAGGCTTGCCTGAACGCCTATGCGAAAGACGGCCTGCGCCTGATCGAAGTGGATAAAGACGATTTGCACGATCTCGGCGACATCGTCGATCTGATCGCGCAGCGGCCGGAGCGCTTCGTGGTGTTCTGCGACGACCTGTCGTTCGAAGACGGCGAGTCGGGCTACAAAGCGCTGAAGGTTGCGCTGGACGGCTCGATCGCTGCGCAGTCGGACAACGTGCTGATCTACGCCACGTCCAACCGCCGCCATCTGTTGCCGGAGTACATGAGCGACAACGAGACGTACAAGCACACGTCCGACGGCGAGATTCATCCGGGTGAACTGGTTGAAGAAAAGATTTCACTGTCCGAGCGTTTTGGGCTGTGGGTCAGCTTCTATCCGTTCAAGCAGGACGACTACCTGTCGATCATCGGCCACTGGCTACGCCATTTCGGCTGCGACGACGCGGAAGTCGAGGCGGCGCGCGGCGATGCGCTGGTGTGGGCGCTGGAGCGCGGCTCGCGCTCCGGGCGTGTCGCATGGCAATTCGCTCGCGACTGGTCTGGCCGGAAGACCCCGGTATGAGTGACGCGCAGAAGAACGCGGCCGGCCGCCCGGTGACTGAAGTCGCTGTTGGCGTGCTGATTCAGCCGGACGGACGTTATCTGTTGGCGCAGCGCCCGGCAGGCAAGCCGTACGAGGGGTACTGGGAGTTTCCGGGCGGCAAGCTGGAGGCGGGTGAGTCGGTCGAGGCCGCATTAGCTCGCGAGCTGCACGAAGAACTGGGTATCGACGTCAGGGCGAGCCATCTTTGGCACACGCTCGAACACGATTATCCGCACGCTTACGTGCGGCTGTTCTTCTGCAAGGTGACGGAGTGGACCGGCGAGCCGCACGGCCGCGAAGGCCAGGCATTTGTCTGGCAGATGCTGCCGGCTGACGTCTCACCGCTATTGCCGGCGACGATTCCCGTGCTGGAATGGCTCGCGGCTGAGAAAAACTAGAAAAACGGTACACGGTTGCAGGCGGCGCGGCGTGAGCAGCGTCGCCTCGCGCGACCGCAGCACGCCTCTACGTGCCTTTGCAGCCTTGCACAGTGCACAGCCGCTCAGTGCGGGTTGTAATCCCCACCAGACGACTCATCCGCCGGCGCTTCTTCATCCGTGCCGCCAATCTTGTACTTCTCAGCGGCCCAGGCGCCGAGGTCGGTCTGCTTGCAGCGGTCTGAGCAGAACGGGCGGAAGCGGTTTTCAGGGGTCCAGCGGACATCTTTTCCGCAAGTGGGGCATTTGACGACGGTAGGCATACGGTCAGGCAGTCGATCGGAAACGGAACAAGTAATGAATATAGGGGCATTTTTCGCCGCTTTAAAGGCGCGGCCCCGCGATTCGGCTCTACGAGGCAGCCGATAAAGGCTGGCTTACAGGCTGCAAAGCGTGAGCTGGAACGGCACGTCGACATCCACCGCACGCGGACGCAAGTCGCCGTCCTGCACCGTGAACCGCACCCAGAGCATGTATTTGTTAGCGCTGGCCTCTGGAATCACGCGCAATTCAGGTGTCACCCGTACCTGCATCAACTGGTATGAACGGCCTGACAGCATCTGCTGATAGCTGCCCTGCATCGCCATGACCTTGGACGCCTGACCGGATTCGCGCGCGAGGCGCAGCACGATTGTTGCCGCATCGCGCAACGGCAGTAGCGGTGTGACCCATTTGGCGATGTCCTGCCGGCGCTGATCGGGATGAATCTGCTGCCACGCATAGTACGAAGGCAAATCGAACTTGCAGGTGCCGCCCGGGATGATCGCGCGGCTGCGGATGCTGGCAAGCCACTCATTGTCCGCCAGATGCTGGCCGGTCTTGCCCTGCATCTGTGAAAGCCCTGACAGGGTCTGCTCGATTTCTCCCAGCACCGCCTCCAGCGCGTTCTGCTCGATGCCCGGATTGCCCCGGAACGGCGCCAGTGTTTGCCGTTGGCGTTCGAGTTCCTTCATCAGATCGGACTTAAGATCCGCGCGACCGGCAACGTCTGAGATTTCGAACAACGTTGTCAGTGCGACGTGATGTTCCCTGGCGTCTTCCTGGGTCAGGAAGAACGTGAAACGCTCGAACAGATCTTCGAGGCGCAATAGCGTCCGGATTCGCTCGTTGAAGGGATACTCGTAAAGGATCAAGCGGGCTCGCCTCGGGCGTGGTCGGTGACGGGAATGCAGAACATTCTAATGCCGTGAGACTACCCTAGCAATCACACACTTTTTCAGCGCGCTTCCGCAACTTTTTTCACGTGTTTCGGGCGGTTTTCTGCATGCTTCGGCTCGCGTGCCGCGGCAAAGTTCAACGGATGGGCGCGAGACGTGGTGCGCTGACTGCATGTGCCGCTCGTGCGGTACTTACGTGGTGCTTACATGACGTTCACGTGTCGGGTCCGGCGGACTCATCGAACGCTCATCGGCGAAGATGCCGCTCAGCAAACCGCGTTCCGTGTGTTCTCATGCGCCCGCTAAAGACAGATAGACGCGATGCTGCGCATCGACGTGCGCCTTGAGCGCATCAAGCGGCGCATTGTCGTTGTCGATGACGTCGTCGGCCGCGGCGAGGCGTGCGTCGCGTGTCGCCTGGCGGCCGATGATTGCGAGCACCTGTTCACGACTGAACCCGTTGCGATTCATCACGCGTGAGATTTGCGTCTCGACGCTGCAATCGACCGTCAGCACACGATTCACGCGAGTCTTCCAACTTCCCGACTCCACGAGCAGCGGTACCACCACGATCACGTACGGCCCTTGCGCTTCACGCTGTTCGCGCTCGGTCTCCGCACGAATCAACGGATGCGTGATGCTTTCAAGGCGTTTGCGCGCGCCGTCGTCGCTGAACACCAGCGTGCGCATGCGGGCGCGGTCTAGCGAACCATCTGCCGCAACGAACGAGTCGCCGAACTCCGCAGCGATCTGTGGCATCGCAATGCCATGCGGCGCCGTAATGTGGTGCGCGATCAAGTCCGTGTCGACAAGCGGCACGCCGTGCGCGGCGAACAGGTCGGCCACGGTCGATTTGCCGCTGCCGATGCCACCAGTCAATCCCACAACAAACATGCTTCAGCCTCCCAACGCCAGATAAAGCGGTGTGCCGAGAAATAGCGTAACAGCCCCGCCCGCTGCGAGAAACGGCCCGAACGGCAGTGGCTCTTCAAAGCGCATGCGGCCGCGCCACGTCGCCGCGAGACCGACCACCGCGCCGGCGACAGCCGCGATCAGCACGATCTGCGGTAATGCCTCCCAGCCAAGCCAGGCGCCAAGCGCAGCCAGCAGTTTGAAGTCACCATAACCCATACCTTCGACGCCACGCACCAGTCGGAACAGCCAATGCACGGCCCACAGCACCAGATAGCCGAAGATCGCGCCCAGCACGGCATCGTGGAGACTCGCGAACATACCATTGAAGTTGACGATGAGACCGGCCCACAAAAGTGGCAGCGTCATGGAGTCGGGGAGCAGATGGGTGTCGATGTCGATCGCGCTCATCGCAAGCAGAGCGGCGCATAGTCCGAAGGTGG
>NZ_DASRSY010000369.1:0-9142 GCF_035656215.1 Paraburkholderia sp. | reverse complement strand
GGTACAAGGCCCTGTCGGTACGTTGTGCCGCCGGGTTAGTTTAATCACTAGCCTTAATGAGGCTTGAGCCGTATGCGGGGAAACTCGCACGTACGGTTCTTAGGGGGCGGCGGCGCAGCAATGCGCCGCTGCTACCCGACTTTTCCATGACACGGCACGGTTGCGCTGTCGCAGCGCTTTGGGCCGTGAATGGCGACACTGAGCGCGCCCCGATCAGCCGGCCAGCAAGCGTTGTGCCGCTTCAGGAGGGAGCGTGCAGCGTTCAGGAAATGGCGGCGCAGAGTGGAAATTGCAAGGCTTTCCAGCGCGGCGCCGCGCGCAAGCTGGATCCAGCCGGGTCTAGCCGCAGACGCTTTCCACGCTGAGCTTGCCCGCCGCCGGCGTCGATTCCGACTCGGCCTGCGTCGCTCCGCTGCCGCCCTGTGCATACGCCACACAGCGTTTTGCCAACACCTCGGCTGGGTCGACAAACCGCACCGCCCGCTCGCCTGGCCGCCCCAGCGTCGAACCTTGCAGCAGCAGTGGCAACTCGGTGCAGCCCAGCACGATGACCTGCACACCTTGCGCGACCAGGTCATCCACCGCAGCGGCAACATCGTCGCAGCACTCGCCTGACCTGTAGCCGGCCTTGGCGCCGCCCGGCCCGTAAATCGCGTTCATGAGCCGGGCCTGGGCGGCCGCGGCCGGTGCGATCTGCACAAAGCCGCACGCTTCGAGCGCTTTCTCGTAGACCCGGCTCGCAAGCGTGCCCGAAGTGGCCAGCACGCCGACTTCACGCAGGCCTGGAAAAGTCTCGCGAAGATAATCGGCGGTACAGGTCAGCATATTGACGATCGGAATAGTCAACGAAGGCTGAATCCGGTCGACGAACGCATGCGCGGTATTGCAAGGAATCGCGATGAGATCGGCGCCGCCTTCTTCGAGCGCCTTACAGACGGCATAGAGCGCGAGTGTCGGATCGTCGCCGTTGCCGAGCAGCGCTTCAGTGCGATCCGGAATTTGCGGATTCTGCTCGACCATTACCTTGATGTGGTCCTGATCGCGCGTGGCCGGTGTATTGCGCACCAGTTTCGCCATGAAGTCGACAGTCGCCGCCGGGCCGACACCACCCAGCACACCGACCTTGAAACGCCGCTCCGGTTGCGAATATTGCGCTGCCGCCACGTAGCGCGCGTAGACCAGATTCGTATCGACGAACGGCACTTCCAGCGTGCCGAGCGCGCGCGACACCATGGAGATTTCGGCGAGCCCCGGCAGGATGATCTCCGCGCCTTGTGCAATGAGATCCACGCAAGCCGCGCGCAGCAACTCGACTGGCCGGCCGTACAGATGGCCGCTTTTGATGCCCTCGTCGCCATACACGGCGCTCGTGACGCAATCGATGCCCTGTTCGTTACGCGGATGCAGCACGTCGAACTGCGCACTGTCGAAATAGCGTTCGAAGAGACCGTTACCGCGGATCGTGTCGGAAGTCAGCACGCCGATGCGGCGGACCGACGGGAAAGCTTGCCGCACATGCGCCGACAGTGCAGTCATGACGTTGGCGATCGGCAGCGCCACGTTCGCCGAAAGTTCGTCGATGAAAGTGTGACTGAGAAAGCACGGCAAGACGATCGCGTCGACACCGCGTTTCTCGAAGGCGCGAATCGTGTCGAACACATGAATCTTGAACGGCGCACTCGCTACGTTTAGCGAAGCCGGTCCCGGCCACGATTGCTGCTCGAGGACGAAATCGAATGGCGTGGCCGCGCCGGGCCGGCGCCAGGCTGCGGTCATCCGGCTCAACACGTCGACGCCGGCGAATGGCGACGCGCCTGTCACAACACCCAGCGAACGATGACGATACATAGTGGCTTCCCCTGTCGTTTTTATTTCGCCTTGATATTAGGACGCTTTTGGGGCTTCTGGATGTCGTTAACCACGAAATAGCGGGTTTATGCCTGGCTGGGTGCTTACTAAATGTTTGCGTACGGCGATGCCTATCTCCGTTTTGTAATGGGTTGATTGGCGTTGCCCCTTTGTGGGGCATAGAGACAAGCAATCGCCATACAGCAAAACACCCGAACCTAGGCCACTTCGACAATACCTCGCACCGCGCCTTGCTTGCGACGCTCCAACGTGCCGATACAGACCAGCGAGACCCCGGCCAGGAAACTATAAAACACAGCCAGCGGCCACCATGCGCCCGGATACCGATGCGCGAGCAACGTCCCGATCAAAGGCGTCAGGCCGCCAGCCAGCGCGGCACACACCTGGTAAGACAAAGAGATCGCCGAATACCGGACGCGCACCGGGAATGCAGTCGACATAAACCCGGCCATCACAGCATAGGAACTCGACATGCACATCACCGCCAGCGCGATGCCGATCACGATTGCAACCGGCCGCCCGGTCGATACCAGCGCGAACATCGGATAGGGCGACAGCATCGCCAGCGCCGCTGCGCCCTTCAAAAACCTTCCGGTACCGATTCGTTGCGCAAACCACCCGGAACCCAGTTGCGTGAACAACTGAATAAACGCCACGACGAACAGACAATCGAGAATCAGCGAACGATCGAGTCCAAGCGTCTGCGTCGTGTAGTTGAGCATGAACGTGTTGACGAACCACGCACCGGCCACGCCGATCACGTTCGCACCCAGACACAACAACACCGTGCGCCACGCGTCGCGCACAACCTCGGCAACCGGCAGCGTCGCGACGCGCCGTTGCGCTTTGAGTGCCTTGAATTCAGGCGATTCGTCGACGCCCGCGCGGATCAGCAAACCAACCACCAGCAACACCGCGCTTGCGAGAAACGGCAAGCGCCAGCCCCAGCTCAAAAACGCGTCCTTATCCATCGATGCCACCGCGCGAAACGCGAGCAACGACAGGATCAAACCCGCCGGACTGCCGAGTTGCGCAAACGACGCGAAGAAAGTACGCCGCCCCTGCGGCGCATGTTCGCTTGCCATCAGCACCGCGCCGCCCCACTCGCCGCCGATCGCGATACCTTGCGCGACGCGCAGCAGCACCAGCAACACAGGCGCCCATACGCCGGCGTTCGCATACGTCGGCAGGAAACCGATACCGACCGTGCCGACGCCCATGATCGCGAGTGTCGCCACGAGCGCTTTCTTGCGGCCGATGCGATCGCCGAGGTGACCGAACACGAGGCCGCCGAACGGCCGCGCGAAAAAGCCCACCGCGAAGGTGCCGAACGAAGCCAGCGTCGCGAAGAACGGGTCGCTACCCGGAAAAAACAGCTTGCCGAAAATCAGCGCGGATGCGGTGGCGTAGATATAAAAGTCGTACCACTCGATCGTAGTACCGACAAAAGCCGCTGCTGCGGCACGGGTGGGTTGCCGCCCTGCGGCGTGGTCGTCTGGCTCGCGATTCATGTCTTTCGTCTCCAAGGTCGTTCTTCTGGATGGCGCGGCTTCTTCGTGCCGTCACCGGAAAACTGCCTGCTTACGGTTTGCCTTTGAGCACGCCCGCATCGAGCAAACGCTGCTGGGTCGCAGCGTCGATGCCCAGTGCGTCGAGTACATTGCGTGTGTCGCCGCCAAGCGCCGGCGGCGCACTGCGATACGTGGCCGGCGTGCGCGACAACTTGATCGGCGAAGCGGTGCCGCGATACTCGCCCATCTCGATCACCATGCCGCGATGCAGCGTATGCGGATGGCGCGCGACGACGTCGACGGTTTGCACCGGCCCGCATGGCACGCCTGCATTGATCAATGCGTGCGCGAGCGGCTCGCAATCGTGCGACGCGAGCAGGTTCTCGAGCGCGGCCTTCAGCGGCTCGCGATGCGCGCAGCGGCTGCGGTTATCCACGTAGCGCGGATCGTCCGCCAGTTCCGGCGCGCCGAGATGCGCGCAGAGTCGCGCGAACTGCCGGTCGTTGCCAACGGCGAGAAAGATCGGAGCCGTCGCGGTGCGATAGCTGTCGTAAGGCGTGATGTTCGGGTGCGCGTTGCCGCTACGCTGCGGCGTGCGGCCCGAGCCGAAATAGTTCGGCAGATGCGGATGCAGAAGCGACACGCCGCAGTCGTACAACGCGATATCGATCGATTGGCCACGCCCGCTTTTCGTGCGCTCGGCGAGCGCCAGCAGAATGCCGGCCAGCGCATTCAAACCGGTCACCATATCGACGACCGGCAAACCGACACGGGTCGCCGGACCGTCGCGTTCGCCGTTCACACTCATCAAGCCGGTCATCGCCTGAATCGCGGCGTCGTAACCAGGCAGACCGCCGAGCGGGCCATCAGGACCGAATCCCGATACCGCGCAATGAATCAGCCTTGGGAAACGCTCGCGCAAATCGCGCTCGTAGTCCATACCCCAACGCGCGAGCGTGCCGGGCTTGAAGTTTTCGACCAACACGTCGGCGTCTTCGAGGAGCTTCCACAGAATGTCGCGGCCTTCGTCGCACGACAGATCGACGGCGATACCCTGCTTGTTGCGGTTTACGCCGGCGAAGTACCACGCGGTGTCACCGTAAAACGGCGGCCCCCAGCCACGCGTTTCGTCGCCGCCGGGGGGCTCCAGCTTGATGACCTGGGCACCATGGTCAGCCAGCGCCTGAGTGCAGTAAGGGCCGCCGAGCACGCGGCTGAGGTCGATGACCTTGATGCCTTGCAACGCGCCCTGAGTGTTTTGCGTGCCCTGTGTGTCGTTGTTTAGGTGTTCGGTCATTGGGTGCTCCCTGACGGCAGCAGTTGCAGCGCCTGGTCGAGCGTCACGCTGCGGGCATTGACCAAGGCATCGATGACGTCGCTGTCGTCCGAAGAGGTCTGCATGTCGAGCGGGTCGAACGGCAACAACTTGTGCCGCAACACCAGATGACTCAGCGCGAGACGCCGGAAATCCGGCGCGAGGCGCGCGCCTTCGCAGGCCATAAGTACAGCGGTGCTCGCGTGATACAACGCCGTGCCCGCCTGGCGGACCGATTCATCGCGGCCGGACTCGGCGACGCTCGCAAGCGCATCGCACGCACGCGTCAAGGTAGCGCGGAGAACCGTGAGACTCTCGGGCGGCAATCCCACCGCACCGAGCAAATCCTGCAGATACGTGCGCAACGGTTCAAGCGCGCCGTCCCGCTTCGCCGCGCGCGCGACGTCAAGCGCGACAATGTTGCTGGTGCCTTCCCAGATCGACCCGAGATGCGCGTCGCGCACAAGACGCGCGTCGCTCCATTCTTCGATGTAGCCCGTTCCGCCGCGCACTTCCATCGCGTCGCCGGTCACACGGCGGGCATCGCGGCAAGCACGGAATTTGATCAGCGGCGTGAGGATGCGCACGCATTTCGCGGCCTGTCGATCGCCGGCGTCGGCCTTTTCGAGTAGCAAGGCGATCTGCATGAACATCGAACGGGCCTGCTCCGCCGGCAGCATCATCTTGAGTAATTGCCGCTGCATCAGCGGCATATCGATCAGCTTGCGACCGAACGCTTCACGATTACGCGCAATGTGCAGCGCCTCGGTCAGCGCACGGCGCATCAAGCCGGCCGCGCGCACGCCGTTCGACAGACGCGACATGTTGATCATGTCGGCCATCTGATGAAAGCCGCGCCCCACTTCGCCGATCAGATACGCTACGGCGCCTTCCAGCACGATCTCGCCGCTCGCCATCGAACGGCTGCCGAGCTTGTCCTTCAGACGCACGATCCGATAGGTGTTGCGCGAGCCGTCCGGCAAGGTCTTCGGCAGCAGAAACAGCCCAAGACCGTTGATGCCGGAGGGCGCATTGTCCACGTGCGCGAGCACCATCGCGAGGTCGGCGTCGGCGTTCGAGCAGAACCATTTGTCGCCGTACAGACGCCACACTTCTTCACCGTTCACGCCGGTTTCAAGCGCTGCACGCGTCGCGATACGGGCAACGTCCGAGCCCGCCGCCTGTTCGGTCATGAACATCGCGCCTTGAAAAAGCGTGTCGAAATCGCGCGACGCCAGCATCGGCAGAAAGCGCGCGACCAGTTCGGGCGCGCCGAATTTGCGCAGCGTACGCGTGAGTGAATCGGTCATGCTCACGGGGCAGCACAGGCCGAATTCCGCCTGCACGAACAGGAAGGTCAGCGCATATTTGACCAACGGTGGCGGCCCTTTCTTACCTTCACGCGTGTCATGGCTCATCGACGCCAGCCCCAATTCCGCGTAGGCCACGCGTTCGAGCGCGACGTAATCGGGATGCTTGTCGATGCTTTGCAGCGCTTCACCGCATCGCGTGCGATGCCGCAATTGCGGCGGATTCTTGTCGGCGGACAGCGCCCAGACGTCGAGTTCACCGGATGCCCGTTGGCCGAGCGAAACAAGTTGGCTTTCAAGTCCCCGATACAACGAGTCGCCGAGATGCAGTTTGAGCAAACGGGCGAAATCGGGGTCGCTGCTGAAGAAGTTGATGCCCCGGCTATCGGGAATATTGGACGAGCCGTGTACCGGCTGCGCGGTGATTTCGCTCATGCGTGTCTCCTTTGTGGAAGGAGCATAGAAGCGACTTCGATAATCGTCTAATACAACTTATATCCGGTACGATAGACGCAGATTATCGATAAAAGAACCGGAGACTGCCGTGGACCTGAAGCAATTACGCTATTTCGTGGCGGTCGCCGAGGAATTGCATTTCGGCCGCGCGGCCAAGCGGCTGTTCATTTCGCAGCCGGCGCTCAGTTTCGACATTCGCAAGTTCGAGGACCAGTTGGGGGTGCAACTGCTCGCGCGCACCAACAAAACGGTTGCGCTGACGAACGCCGGACAGGTGCTGCTCGGCGAAGCGCGCCGTTTGCTGCTGCAGGCCAATGAGGCCGAACGCATCACGATTCGATCGGCGCATGGGCTGGCTGGCCGCTTACGGATCGGCTTTGTGAATTCGATGTTGTACCGCGGTATGCCACAGGCGGTGAGCCGCTTCGAGACTGACCACCCGGGCGTGGAAATCGTCCTGAAGGAGATGAACACCAGCGAACAGGTGCACGCAATCCAGCGGATGCAGATCGACATGGGCTGCGCGCATTGGGGCAATTTTCCATCCGATGTGGTTTCGACGCCGATCTTTTCCGAACCGTTTCTGTGTTGCCTGCCTGTCGATCACGCGCTGGCGAAAAAGCGTCGCGTCGATCTGCGTGCGTTGGCGCAGGAACCGTTCATCCTGTTTCCGCGCACGGTGTCGCCGCATTATCACGACCTGATCATCGCGCAGTGTGTAGGGGCCGGTTTTAGTCCGCTGATTCGCCATGAGGCGCGCTTGTGGCAGACCGTCGTCACGATGGTCGGGTTTGGGATGGGGGTGGCGTTGGTGCCCTTTACCTTGCGGCAGGTGCAGGACCCACGGGTGTGCTTTTTGCCCTTGCAGGGCGAGACGCTTCAATCGCAGGTTTTGCTATTGCGAAGGGGCGGCGACCCGGAGCCTGTCGCGGATCGGTTCGTCGAGTACCTTGGCGAGGCCGGGAGTGCGTCCCGGTAACGGTGGAGGCAAACACACCTCAATCGCCGCCCTCGCGACGCTCCTCGTAAGCCGTCAGAACCCTGTGGGCGACCATATCCACAGCAGGCTTAATCAACCCATTCTTGTCAGTCCAAACCTTGGGCGTCAACGCCCCACTAAGCGCAACGCTATCCGCGTCACTCAGAGCAAGCAGCGCAGTCTGCACCTCATCATCAAACGCAATCACGTTGACGAAAATCGTATCGCCGTCATTGGTGGCCGCCCGTACCTTGCAGGTCACAAAGCGCTTGCCATTCTGCCCCGTGCGAATCTGCGCCTCGCCGTACAAGCGCCCGCCCACCAGTCCATCGATCATTGGTCCTGCTCCTGTTATTCCGTACCGTGCAAAAAGCAATATCGCTCAGCACGACACGTATGATCCCACGATACGCAGCGCGGCTTACACGAAAGCACGAACCGCTCGCGCATTACGCGCCAATCGCCCTATTCACACCACACCCCAGGCGCCTCGCTAACCGCGGTTGCCGCAATTGTTCAGCCGCCATCGCAACACGCGTCATATGCCGCGCGCCGCACGCCTGCGCTGGACTCACACATTCACCGCGAACCCGTCTGCGCCCCAGCCGCCTCGAAAATATCGCGCAACCACTGCGCAAACACCCGCACACGCGACGACAACTGGCGATTCTGCGGATATAGCAATAAACCCTTCGGCGCGATGTTGGAAAACGAGCCCTCAGCCTCCTCCGTGTCGGCGATCAGTGGCCGACGAAATCGTGCGAATCGTCGCGTTGCCTTCGGGCGAGCGGCCGATGCGCCCGGTGATCGACTTCGTCGGGGACGGCGCGCGTGAAGTGCTCGAAGTGTCGGAGCGCGTGGCATCGAGTTCGCCAGACGGATCGGCATGCGCGATCTGCTCGAAGCGAAGACGCCGCTACTACAGCGAACTGTTCGCCGCTGCGGCCGAACTCGTCAAATAGCAGCCGAGCCGGGGCGGGGCGGGTTGTTACTCTTCGCAAACGCTAAAGAAGCGCGCTTAAACCGCCTTCGGATTACGCTCCGTAAATCCTTCCTGATGCCAGTACGGATACGCGGGACGTACGGCGCTGGCAGCGTCGAGTTTCGCCACCTGTTCGGGCGTCAGATTCCAGCCTACCGCGCCGAGGTTCTGCCGCAGCTGCTCTTCATTACGCGCGCCGATCAGCACAGTCGATACGGTAGGCCGTTGCAGCAGCCAGTTCAGAGCGATTTGCGGCACGGTCTTGCCGGTTTCGGCTGCGACCTCGTCGATTGCATCGAGCACGCGGAACAGATACTCGTCCGGCACCGGCGGGCCCATGTCGGAGGTTTTATGCAGACGGCTCGTTTCCGGCAACGGCTGACCGCGCTTGATCTTGCCGGTGAGCCGCCCCCAGCCGAGCGGACTCCACACCACCGCACCCACGCCTTGATCGACGCCGAGCGGCATCAACTCCCACTCGTAATCACGGCCGATCAGCGAATAGTAAGTCTGATTCGCGACATAGCGCGGATAGCCGTAACGATCCGCGGTGTCCTGCGATTTCATCAAATGCCAGCCGGAGAAATTCGACACGCCCGTGTAGCGGATCTTGCCCGCGCGCACGAGGTCGTCGAGCGTCGACATGACTTCGGCGACCGGCGTCCTCGCGTCGAAACCGTGCAACTGGAACAGGTCGATGTAATCGGTTTGCAGACGTTT
>NZ_DASRSY010000368.1:0-23401 GCF_035656215.1 Paraburkholderia sp. | reverse complement strand
GTCAGGCCGAAAACTTCGACGTGCTGCATTTTCACCTCGACTATTACTCGTTTTCGGTCTTCAAGCGCCAGGAGACGCCCTTTGTCACGACGATGCATGGGCGTCTCGACTTGCCCGAGCAACAACCGGTGTTCGACACCTTCAACACCGCGCCGGTGATCTCGATTTCGAACGCGCAGCGTCATCCGTTGCCGCAGGCCAAGTGGCTTGCCACCGTCTATCACGGTCTGCCGGAGCAGCTCTACACGCCACAGCCGGTTGAGCAGAAGTACCTCGCGTTTCTCGGCCGTATCTCGCCGGAAAAGCGGGTTGACACGGCGATCCGCATTGCCGGGCGCTGCGGAATGCAGATTCGTATCGCCGCGAAAGTGGATGCCGCTGACCGCGAATACTTCGAACGCGAGATCCGGCCGTTGCTGGACCTGCCGCATGTCGAGTTCATCGGCGAGATCGCGGATAACCAGAAGGCCGAGTTTCTATCGGGCGCACATGCGCTGCTTTTCCCGATCGACTGGCCGGAGCCGTTCGGTCTGGTGATGATCGAAGCGATGGCGTGCGGCACGCCGGTGATCGCGTTCAACCGCGGTTCGGTGCCGGAAGTGCTGGAAGACGGCGTGACCGGCTACATCGTCGAAGATGAGATCGGGGCTGTGGCGGCGGTCAATCGCCTGCACAAGATGCCGCGGGCGGGCGTGCGGCAACGCTTCGAAGAACGCTTCACGTCGCACCGAATGGCGCAGCAGTATGTGGATGCGTATCAGTCGGTGATTCGCGCGCAGAAGCGTTCACGCTTCAAGGTGATCGATACGTCGGGAAGCTGAGGGAATAGCGGCCCCGCGCAGCAGTCTGAAAAAGAACGGCGATGTGCACTGCGCATCGCCGTTCTTTTTGTTGCCGGTGTGCTCGGGACCGGCAAATGGGTTGCGCGTCTAGATCTTCAGGCGCGAGACCTTGGTGCCCTGCAACGAGATATCGGCCATCAGGCCGGCATTGGTCAGCACGAATACTTCGACCGGAGCCGTTGCCGTGGTCGTGTCGATCGCACCGTTGGCGCCCATCTTCACCAGCGCGACGGAGGCGTCGCCGCCCGCGGACCAGCCGTCGGCGTTGCGGAATTTGTCGAGCGCGTCCTGTGTCATGAACAGGAAGATGATGGCCTTCGACTGCGCGCCTGCCTGCAGACCGAACGAGCCGGAAATCGTGCTGTAGTAACCCACCGTACCGCCGCCTACGCGCAACGAACCCTCACCATACTGTCCGCCGACGATGAAGCCCGCCTGTAATACCGACGGGAACACCAGTACGCCGCGCGCCTTGGAGACGAGTTCGCGCGAACCCTTCACGGTGGTGAACAGTCGCGACATGGTGCCGTCGACGCTGGCGTCGATCGACTGGCGTTTGGATGCATCCGTGGAGGGCGTGTTGTGGCTGCTGCCATTGGTCGTACAACCAGCGAGCGTAAGGCCTCCGAAAGCGAGCGCAGCGGTAGTCTTCAACATGAAGTTTCGTCTTTGCATCGTTTTTCTCCATCATGGTTCCTGGGCACAACCTCATATGTATTGCCGGGTTGCCCTTGAGTTATATCACAGGCAAGCGCAAAAGGCGTACTTCGTCGCTGGGTGAAAAGCCTTGTGGGGCGGGGGTTTGCGACCAATCTCAAGGGTGGCTATGTAAAAGTGTTGCCTCGACGCTGCACCGCAACGTCAACCATGGTTCGCCGGACTTTTGACAGGCGGGCGCCGCAGCGCGCGGCGAATCATGCCGATCAACACCCCGATCAGGAACAGCGTGACTGCCGGCACGATCCAGTAGCCGACGAACGCATGCCAGAGGTAAGCCATGAGCGTGGAGCGGCGCACGCCGTATTCATTGCGGGCGACCTGCTGGCGCGGCAGATTGGCGGCCAGCACATCGGCCGGGCAGCCGGCGGCTTGCGCCTCGTCGGGCTTGCCATGGCAGCGCGCGGGCGCGCCGGCGGCGCGTTGTGCGTCGGTGAAATTCCAGGTGGTCAGCGCGCGGCCGAGGTCGACGGCGTTATACGCCATTTCCTCCCGGATCTCGCTGACTGCAACGATCGCCACGGGCACGGCCCAGAATACGATGACGACCAGCCACCGCCTTAACCAGCGGTTTTTATGCTTCGAAACCATCCTTGCCTCCGATCGATGCTCTGCAGCACCAACGACAAGATGGCGGCCCGTCTAATGTTGTGTATGGGGGTGGGCCGTCTCCGCAGCCATCATAGAAGAAAATCGGCGCGTTCGCGCGGATGGACTGCGAAGGGATGTGCGGCGCGAGGGCGGCTGACCGGAGATGAACCGCAAGGGAGAATTACGAGGAGAGCAGAAGAAAGACAGCAGCCGCGCCGGACAATGGCGCGGCCCTGTTCGAGCAATACGCGTTTAAACGCGCGGCGTGTGGGCCGCGCCGATTGCCTCGCGTTTAGTTAGCCGGCGCGGACGACAGGCAGGTCTTCATGAAGGCCTTGCGGTCGTCGCCTTTCTTGCCGGTGGCTTGCGTGTTGCACGCCTTCATCTTGTCCTGCTGGCTCATCGGTGCCGCGGCGGCCGGCTTGGCGGACAGGCAGGTCTTCATGAAGGCCTTACGGTCATCGCCTTTCTTGTCGGCGGCCTGCTTGTTACAGTCGGCCATTTTCGTTTGCTGGCTGTTCTGCGCGAACACCGGCGAAACGAGGACAGCACCCAGCACCAGCGTGGCGATAGCGGATTGGATTTTCATGTGACACTCCATCGGTGGTGAAAACGTTTTTGGTCGTTCATGCACGCGGGCGTCAATGGCGTCCAGGACCCCTCGGCATGTCCATTATGGCAAATGCTGTCTGCCAGAACGGATAAAAGAGCGTTCCGGTTGACAGGCGCTCACGCTGGTTTTCCCCTACGGGCCGGGGATAGCGGGTGCTCCTGCGAATAAAACGGCAGAATCGCAGCAGTGCCAAAATATGTTATGCAATCCGGATTAATTGGCAAGGCGCATGCAAACGAATTGGTTCGTGGTCATTCGATGGGGGTGATCGGATATTAAACATTCGATCCGTATTGCTGCAGATGCAAATGAAAAGGAAATCGGCAGAAAATCCCGTTGACGATCATATGAGTAATCTTGACTCGATTCCCTGTGCCGATGTGCCGACCGTCGACTCTGTCAAGCAAGCCAAAGGAGGCTCGCCATGCACTATCTGTTGATGTATGACCTCGTGTCGGACTACCTCGAGCGGCGTGGCGCGTATCGCGAAGACCATCTGAAACTCGCCTGGGCGGCAGCGGAACGTGGTGAATTGCAACTGGCCGGGGCGTTGGCCGAGCCCACGGATACCGCCGTGCTGCTCTTCGAAGATGACTCTCCCGCAGCCGCCGAAGCCTTTGCCAGGGCCGATCCGTATGTGCTCGCGGGGCTCGTGGCGCGCTGGCGCGTACGCCAATGGATGACCGTGGTGGGTGAGGGCGCGGCGAACCCTGTGCGCTAGAAGCAAGGCGATCAGAAGCGCTCGCGCGCCGTCGAGAGGAATGCGAACAGCATACCCAGGCGCTGCGTTCGCTTCCTCGGCAAAGTGCGCCTCGACGCTCCTCGGGCGTTGCTCACCCGCATCGTCCAGGCACTCTGTGGTCATATGAAAAATACGTTCACAATGCATCGAAATGCATTGTGAATCAAACGCCGATTTCATAAAGGCCATTCGCCGCAGTGCGACATCATTGTGCTATGCAATAGAGGCTTTCGCCGCAAGAACCGCCTATAGTTCTGTTACGGCAATGTGCGAAACGACGCAGCAAAAAGGACAAGTTTGTTTCCATCCGTAACACTTGTCTCAACGATATTCACGCAAACCCTGGTGGTGGTATGCTTCGTGCACAAATTCTCCCATGCACGAGTGAGACCACGTTTTGTGCTTCGCAATAGGGACAAACCGCACTAACCCAGTGCGATATTGACCCACCAACAAAACGTACAAAACATATTTGTGCAACCGCGGGCTGCACACGGATCGTGAAAGTTGAATCCGTGGCTGTCCAAAGCCGCGGCCAGGCCAGGCTGCGTGGAGAAAACCCAATGTTTTTCGATGAGCTAAGCAATGACGAATGGGCGCTGCTGGCAGCGCTTGTCTCTGATGAGCCGGCCGTCCGTCTGAACCGACGCGGACGGCCCCGCGCCGAACCGCGTATCGTGGCGAATGCCGTCCTGTGGATTCTGACAACTGGCGAACCCTGGTCGAAGCTGCCAGGCCGCTATCCGTCCGGTCCCACATGCCGGCGCCGTTTTGAAGAATGGCAATTAAACGGCACCCTCCTCGAGATGGTTCGGCTGTTGTCGCAAACCGGGCGCACCTTCGCGTACGTCCCGCAACCGGCGCCGCCCGTAGCGGCCAAACCGGCAGCACCCGTTGCAGAAACCCCCAGCGTGCGCGACGAAAGTCTGCGTGGCGTGTCGTGGAAGAGCCCTGAGTCGTGGCAGGCGCCCGGCATGTCGAGCAGCCTGAGCAGTTGGCGTTCGGCCGATCCGATCGCCGATATCACACGCCAGTTGTCCGGGCTGACGAATGTGCCACCGGTGTCGCGCTCGCCGTCGGCGGCGTCGTCACTTGCAGCACGGCCTGCTACGCGTGTCGATCTGCAAACCATGGACGAAGCGCGGGCGGTGGGCGCGGCAATGCACGGTCTGGATTCGGCCATTGCATCGGCACGCCGCGCGCAACAGCTTGACGATCAGCGCAGTCCGCTGTCGATGAGCCTCGCGCCACGCGGCACCCAGGTCGCCGACCAGCATGGCTATGTGATCTACGTTGTGGCAGAGCAGGTGCCGAACGACATGTATCGCGCATGGGCGGAGATCATGAAGGACGGCAAGCGCGTCGAGCGTTCCGGCCTCGTCGGTCCACGTTTTGCGCAGGCCGACGCAGCGGAGCACTACGCGCTCGAATGGGCACGCCAGTGGATTGACCGTGAATGCCGCACGCAGGCGGCTGCCGAGGCTGCACCTGCAATCAACGCAGCGGCGGCAGTGGCACGTCCGTTGCCGGCCATGCGCCATGTGCCCGAGCCGGTCACGGCGAATCACGGCGGTCCTTTGCACGGTCCGCTCAATGCGTTCCGTGGACCGCTGCGTCGTTACCCGGGTGAACCGGTAGCACCCGCAGCCGAAAGCAGTGCATCAGATCGTTTTCCGTCGTACCCAGAACTCATCTCCCATGCGGGATGAGCGCTGTAAGCGCAGGACTAGAACAGCAGCGAAAACAGCGACGAAAACAGCAGCACCCCGCGGCCGGTAGGAGCAACCGCCGCAGGTTCCCGCTTCATCCGTTGTGAATCATTGGTGTTACCTGACTGGCGTTGAATGTCGATTGACGTTGCCAGGGCGTTGCTTTGGCGCTGATTCAAGGTTGTGCGCCGGCATCGTTCACCGGCGTTCCTCATTGGCTCGTTTTCGTCAGGATGCATCAGGCGCTTGCTTCATTTGCGCCCATACGTGTCGTCGAAGCGCACGATATCGTCCTCGCCGAGATACGAGCCAGACTGCACCTCGATCATTTCGAGCGGCATTTTGCCTGGATTCTCGAGACGGTGGGTGACGCCAAGCGGAATATAAGCCGATTCGTTTTCGGAGACGATGAAGCGCTCTTCACCCCGCGTGACGAGCGCGGTGCCGCGCACGACGATCCAATGTTCCGCGCGGTGATGGTGCATTTGCAAGGAGAGCCGCGCACCCGGTTTCACGACAATGCGTTTCACCTGGAAGCGCTCGCCGGTGTCGACGGAATCGTAGTTGCCCCACGGGCGATGCACCTTGCGATGGTTGGCTGCTTCCAGCCCGCCATCGTTTCGAATCCGTCCGACGATTTTCTTGACGTCCTGCACGCGCGATTTATCCGCGACCAGAATCGCATCGGCCGTTTCGACCACCACGAGATCCTGCGTGCCGACGCAGGCGATCAGGCGTCCTTCCGAATGCGCGAAGGTCGAGCTCGCCCCTTCAAACATCACGCGCCCGCGGCCCACGTTCTGATCGGCGTCTTTCTCCGAGATGTCCCAGATTGCGTCCCAGGAACCCACGTCCGACCAGCCCGCTTGCAGCGGCACGACCACGCCGGATGCGGCGGCCTGATCGCTGCCCAGTTGCTCCATCACCGCGTAATCGATCGAATTCGACGGCGAGGCGCTAAAGGCGTCGCGTTGCAGACGGAAGAAATCGCCGTCCGCTTTGCCACCTGCGAACGCTGCGTCGCAGGCTTCGTAAATCGCCGGCTGGAAGTGGCGGATCGCCTTCAGCCAGGTCGATGCGCGCATGATGAAAATGCCGCTATTCCACCAGTATTCCTGCGATTCGATATAGCGTCGCGCCAGTTCCAGATGCGGTTTTTCGACGAAGCGATCGAGCTTGTGCGCGCCGATCTTGCCGGCTGCGTCGCCGGCTGCTTCATTCATATCATTAGGCGTACCAAGCGCCGCGCCGATACGGATATAACCGTAGCCCGTTTCCGCGCGCGTCGGCACAATGCCCATCGTCACGATATGGCCGGCGGCCGCATGCTGCACGCCGGCGGCCACTGCCGCATGAAAACCGTCGATGTCGGTCACCGCATGGTCGGCGGGCATCACGACCATGATGCCGTCTTCGTCCTGCGCGGCGATCGAAAGGGCGGCCACCGTCAGTGCCGGCGCCGTGTCGCGTCCGGCGGGCTCGAGAATCAGCCGGGTCGGCTTGCCGCTCGTGCGCAATTGCTCGGCAGTCGTGAAGCGCTGTTCTTCGTTGGCCACCACGACAAGTTGCTCGGCGAGCGGGTGGTCGGCTTCCAGCCCGTCGAGTCGGCGAGTGGTCGATTGCAACAGCGAGTCGTCGCCGAGCAGACCAATCAGCTGTTTCGGGTGCTGCTCGCGCGACATCGGCCACAACCGTGTACCGGAGCCGCCCGCCAGAATCACGGGATGAACTTTGAGTTTGACGTTAAGTGGCATAGCTTGCGTGGACCGGGTGTCGGCGGGCGTGGCCGTAACCGGAGCTGTCATGATGGACTCCTCGAGGCTGGGTGAATGCGTCGAGTTTTATCACGAAGTAAGGAATCAATAAAAGCGTGTTAAATAGAAACTATATAAAACGCCTAATAAAATTATCCGTTTCGTGAAGGAAAAATGTCCGCCCAATTTTTAAAAAATAAAAATTACGCGAAAAAAATCGCGGGTAATTTTTTTATCTGACGAATTGACGCAGAATGGGGACGAGAGGCGAGGCGTAAGCTTCGTAGGAGAGCGGACAGATTGACTTCCCGCGGCCGCCAGAAAGGCACAAAAAGGTCTTTCAAGCGCTGAATTCGGTAACAATTGCCGCACAAAATTCAGAAAAAATGCCGAAACTTTGACCGATACATTTTGAGATATTTTGCTGTCTTGCGGCGCGAATTTTAATATAGCTTTATCTATACCTGTACAAGGGTATTCACTCATCCAGACACGCATTTTCCGAATTGGCCGATTGGGCAATTTTTCAGTTCGGAAAGCGGCAGGGCAATTAGCACCGGTTCAATCAGATTCGCGTCGCGCATTTATCTGGCAGGCGCGAATACCGGCGTTGTGCTCCCGGCGGTTTGATGGGTGTGACGGGAATTCAACCAACCAATGGACGGCACTTGACTGACGAACTGAGGGGCAGCGCATGCTGAGCGTTCTATCGAGAATCATCGACATCGCCATGGTCGCGCTCGGCGCCGCCATCGCGACGGCCGTGCACAGCGGGAAATTGGTGTGGCTGGACGATGTCCAAAGCGTGTCGCTCGCGTTCGATTGCCTGTTGGTGGTGGTGTTCTTTCCTGCGCTGGGTATCTATCAGTCGTGGCGCGGCAAGCCGCTCTACGACCTGTTGTGCCGCGTCGCGGGCGGTTGGGTGATGGTCGAGGTCACCGGCATCCTGATCAGCTTCAGCCTGCACCGTTCGGACAGCCTGTCGCGTCTGTGGCTCTTCTACTGGGCGGTTGCCACGATCGTGCTGCTGATCGTCACCAAGGTGATCGTCTATTCGATCCTGCGCGGCCTGCGTCGCGAAGGCTTCAATCAGCGTGCGGTGGCGATCGTGGGTGGCGCGCCGTATGGGCGCTTCCTGATCGAACAGATGCGTACCCGCCCGGAAGCGGGCTTTAGCCCCGTCGTGGTGTTCGACGAGGAAGGCACGATCAATCCTTATGAAGACCCGGACGCGAGCGACTCGATCGAAGGCGTGCCGGTCGAGCGCGATTACGCGAGGATGCTTCAGCTGGTGCGTCAGCGCGCAATTCGCGAGTTGTGGCTCGCGCTGCCGATTTCGAAGGAGAAGGCGATTCACCGCTTCGTGATGGATCTGCGCAACGACTTCGTGAACATCCGCTTCATTCCGGACGTGCGCAGCCTCACGCTTTTCAATCAGCCGATGGTGGATCTGCTCGGCGTGCCGGCGATCAACCTCGCGGCCTCGCCGATTACCGATCTGCGCGTGCTACCCAAGCGTGTCTTCGATCGTCTGTTCGCGCTGGCGGCATTGACCGCGCTGTCGCCGGTGATGCTGGTGATCGCGGTGATGGTGAAGGTGAGCTCACCAGGCCCGGTGTTCTTCCGCCAGAAGCGCAAAGGCATCGACGGCAACCAGTTCGAGATCTACAAGTTTCGCTCGATGAAGATGCACAAGGAAGAGGCCGGCAAGATCACCCAGGCGACGCGGCGCGATCCGCGCATCACTGCGGTTGGCGCGTTCCTGCGGCGTACCAGTCTCGATGAATTGCCGCAATTCATCAACGTGCTGCGCGGCGAGATGTCCGTGGTCGGCCCGCGTCCCCACGCGCTCGAACACGACGACATCTACAAGGATCTGGTGAAGGGCTACATGCACCGCTACCGGATCAAGCCTGGCATCACCGGGTGGGCACAGATCAACGGCTATCGCGGCGAAACCGATCGCATCGAAAAGATGATGGGCCGCGTCAAGCTCGATCTGTACTACATGCAGCACTGGACCTTCTGGCTCGACATCAAGATCGTCGTGCTGACGCTGTGGAAAGGCTTTGCGGGCAGCAATGCCTACTGAGGGGCCCCACCTGTCACTTCGCGCCAGCCGCCCGAGGGGGCGATCCCCCAGGAGGACTTCCTGCGGAGCGGAAAACCTGGGGCGGCCCGGCGTTTCCTTGCGAGCGCCGGCCACACAGCGCAACGCGTGACTTTATTTAGTGAATCAACTCCATTTTCCGAGGTGTAATACATGAACCTGACGATCATCGGTAGTGGCTACGTAGGCCTTGTGACGGGCGCTTGTCTGGCTGACATCGGCCACGACGTGTTCTGTCTCGACGTCGATCAGCGCAAGATCGACGTGCTCAACAACGGCGGCGTGCCGATCCATGAGCCGGGTCTGCAGGAGATCATTGCGCGCAATCGCAAAGCAGGCCGCCTGAAATTCTCGACCGACATCCCGGCCGCGGTCGCGCACGGCGACATCCAGTTCATCGCAGTGGGCACCCCGTCCGACGAAGATGGTTCCGCCGATCTGCAATACGTGCTCGCCGCGGCGCGCAACATCGGCCGCCATATGACGGGCTTCAAGGTGATCGTCGACAAATCGACGGTGCCGGTCGGCACGGCGTCGCGCGTGCGCGACGTGATCGCCGAGGAACTGGCCGCGCGCAACGCAGGCCACATGTTCTCCGTCGTGTCGAATCCTGAGTTCCTGAAAGAAGGTGCGGCCGTGGAAGACTTCACACGGCCCGATCGCATCGTGCTCGGCTGCGATGAAGACGTGCCGGGCGAAAAAGCGCGCGAACTGATGAAGCGCCTCTATGCGCCGTTCAACCGCAATCGCGAACGCACGCTGCACATGGACGTGCGTTCGGCCGAATTCACCAAGTACGCGGCCAACGCGATGCTCGCCACGCGCATCTCGTACATGAACGAGCTCGCGAACCTGGCCGACCGCGTCGGCGCGGATATCGAAGCGGTGCGCCGCGGCATCGGTTCCGATCCGCGTATCGGTTACGACTTCCTGTATGCCGGTTGCGGCTATGGCGGGTCGTGCTTCCCGAAAGACGTGCAGGCGCTGATTCGCACGGCAGCCGACCACAAGGCCAATCTGCGCATTCTCGAGGCGGTGGAAGCCGTCAACGACACGCAGAAAAAGATCCTCGCGCACAAGATCGTGGACCGTCTGGGCGAAGACCTGTCGGATCGCACCTTCGGCGTGTGGGGCCTTGCATTTAAACCGAACACGGACGACATGCGCGAAGCGCCGAGCCGCCCGCTGATCGCCGAACTGCTGCGCCGCGGCGCGCGCGTGAAAGCCTATGACCCGGTCGCGATCGACGAATCGAAGCGCGTGTTCGCGCTCGATCTGAAGGACGTGCCGCAACAGCACGCACGCCTGTCCTTCGTGAACGAGGAGATGGAAGCGGCCGAGGGCGCAGATGCACTCGTGATCCTGACCGAATGGAAGGTCTTCAAGAGTCCGGATTTCGGTTCGCTCAAGGAGAGCCTCAACACGCCGCTGATTTTCGACGGCCGCAATCTGTACGAACCGGACGCGCTGCTCGAACTCGGTATCGAGTATCACGCGATCGGCCGTCAAGCCGCGTTACGCAATGCGCCGGCGAAAGTCGGCGCGAACGGCCTGCCGATAGCGACCGGGGCGGCGCGTTCGGCCGACGCGGTCGAGGTTGGCCAGTAAGCCGCCGCGTCGCCACGCATCGTTAAGGAGCCCGCTATGTTCGCCAACGTTCTGATCGTCTGCCACGCCAACGTGTGCCGTTCGCCCGCAGCCGAGATGCTGTTCAAGGCCCGGCAGCGCGCGCCGTCGCGGTCGTCTTCAGCGCCGATCGCGTTTCATTCGGCGGGTATCCGTGCCGTGGATGGCCACGGTATGGACCCGGTGATGCGCCGCCTGCTCGCCGAGCAGGGCGTCGCCTCCGGTATCCATTATTCGCGGCGCCTCGACCGCCAGCTCGTGCGTTCCGCCGACCTGGTGCTCGTCAGCGAGCGCGCGCAGGTGAGCGCGGTGGAAGCGCTTGATCCTGCCTCGCGCGGCAAGGTTTATCCGCTCGGCAAGTGGGAAGGCGACTCCGACGTCGTCGATCCGCACGGCCACGTGGAAGCCGACTATAGGGAGAGTCTCGTGCTCATCGAACACCTGGTCATGGGATGGCTGAAGAAAATATGCTGATGAAAAAACTCACTGCACACACATTCGCGAACTTCAACTCGACGGGCTTTACATCGACGGGCTTTAAGTCGACGGGCTTTAAGTCGACGGGCTTTAAGTCAAAATTCGCCGCCACGCTTTTGCTGACGTCTTTTCTGTCGGCCTGCGCTACCGCACCTGGCAATTACCTGGACACATCCCGTCTGAAAGACGACGGGCAGCATCAAAGTCAACAACAAGCGAACGAAACCTATCCGGTCCATATGATCGACGGCCCGCTGGTTGCGGCGCAAGCGCAGGCGCAAACCGCTGCTGCCGCGCAGCAGGCGCTGCCGACTTCGCGCTTTAGCGACCCGTCGCAGTATGTGTACCGGCTCTCGCCGCAGGATATTCTCGGCATCACCGTGTGGGACCACCCTGAATTGACCACCCCGCAGGGCAGCACGCTGTCTGCGGGCGGCAACACCACGCAGTCGATCGGCGGCGCCTTGCAACAGCCGTATACCGCCGCGCTGCCGGGCCAGGCCGACCCTTACGGCCAGACCGTTGCCGCCGACGGCACGATCTTTTTCCCGTTCGTCGGCCGCATCAAGGCCGCAGGCAAGACGGTCGGCGAGCTGCGCGATCAGTTGAGCGCCGGCCTCGTGCGCTACATCCGCAATCCGCAGGTCGACGTGCGTGTGCTGTCGTATCGCGGCCAGAAAGTGCAGGTGACCGGTGAAGTGAAGACGCCTGGCCCGCTCGCCATCAGCGACGTGCCGCTCACGCTGGTCGACGCGATCACCCGCTCGGGCGGCACGAACACCGACGCGGATATCCAGCGTGTGCGCCTTACGCGCAACAACAAGCTGTACGTGCTCGACGCCAACCGCATGCTCGATCAGGGCGACACCACGCAGAACGTCATGCTGCAAAGCGGCGACGTGATCAACGTGCCGGATCACACCGACAGCCGCATCTTCGTGATGGGCGAAGTGAAGACGCCGATCCAGTTGCCGATGCTCAAGGGCCGCCTGACGATCGCCGACGCGCTCACCCAGGCCGGCGGCATTCTCGACACGGACGCCAATCCACGCCAGATCTTCGTGATGCGCGGCATGCGCGAACATCCGACCACGCCGGACGTGTACCGCCTCGATATGACGCAGCCGGACGCGATCATGCTGTCGTCCCAGTTCCAGTTGCAACCGATGGACGTCGTGTATGTAGGCACCGCCGCTTCGACCACGTTCAACCGTGTGTTGCAGCAAGTCCTGCCGAGTGTACAGACGCTGTTCTACCTGAAGCAGCTGACGCGTTAAACGTCTGAGCCGTCGACAGGCCCGCGCCGCTCTCTCAGGGCGCGGGACCGAAGCAAACGCCGAAGCAAAAAGCAAAAGCAACAGCAACTGTCAACGCTGACGCAACCGATACGGGAAGCGAATTGTGAGCAATCAAATCACTCCACACATGGCCGGTCCGATCAAGACCGAAGAAGAGGACGTCGTCCTCGGGCAACTGGTCCAGGTGATCCTCGACGACATCTGGTGGCTGATCGCGATCGCCGCCGCGATCGTCGCACTGGCCGCTGCGTACTGTTTCCTCGCCAAGCCGATCTATTCGGCCGATGCGCACGTGCGGGTCGAGCAGTCCGACAACACCTCGCAGGCGCTCACGCAGACGCAGACCGGCGCAGCGATCACCACCGGCTCGACTTCGCTGCCGACCGACGCCGAAATCGAAATCATCAAGAGCCGCGGCGTAGTCGCCCCGGTGGTTCAACAACTGAAGCTGAACTTCAGCGTCGTGCCGAAGACGATTCCGCTGCTCGGCAGCATTGCCGCGCGCATGGCAACGCCGGGTCAACCGGCGCGGCCGTGGCTGGGTCTGTCTTCATATGCATGGGGCGGTGAATACGCCGAGGTCGATTCGATCGACGTGGTGCCCGCGCTGGAAGGCCAGAAGCTGACGATGAAGGTGTTCGACGTCCAGCACTACGAACTCTACGCAGAGAACGGCTCGCTGCTGTTGCGCGGCCAGGTCGGTCAGCAGGAGCAGGGCGGCGGCGTGACGATCCTCGTCAGCAAGCTGGTGGCCCGTCCGGGTGAAGAGTTCACCGTGACGCGTTTTAACGATCTCGATGCAATCACCGCGTTCCAGTCGGCGATCACCGTGCAGGAGCAGGGCAAGCAGACCGGCGTGATCCAGATCTCGCTCGAGGACAAGAGCCCTGAGCACGCCGCTCTGGTGGCCAATGCGCTCGCGCAGTCGTACGTGCGTCAGCACATTTCGAACAAACAGGTCGACGCGAGCAAGATGCTCGACTTCCTGAAGAGTGAAGAGCCGCGCCTGAAGTCCGATCTCGAACGCGCGGAAGCCGCGTTGACCGCGTACCAGCGCCAATCCGGCTCGATCAACGCGAGCGATGAAGCCAAGGTCTACCTGGAAGGCAGCGTGCAGTACGAGCAGCAGATCGCCGGTTTGCGTCTGCAGATGGCGCAGTTGACCGAACGCTATGGCGACGATCATCCGATGCTCGTGGCCGCACGCCAGCAGATGGCCGAACTGGAGGCGCAACGCGCCAAATATGCGGACCGCTTCCGCGATCTGCCGGCGACGGAAGTAAAGGCCGTGCAGCTGCAACGCGACGCGAAGGTCGCGGAAGACATCTACGTGCTGCTGCTCAACCGCGTGCAGGAGTTGTCCGTACAGAAGGCCGGTACCGGCGGCAATGTGCATATCGTCGACCAGGCGATGCGCCCGGGTAAGCCGGTCAAGCCGAAGAAGATGCTGATCCTGTCGGCGGCGGTGATTCTGGGCCTGATTTGCGGCACCGGTTTCGTGTTCCTGCGCCGCAATATGTTCAAGGGTATCGACGACCCCGACCATATCGAGCGCGCGTTCCATCTGCCGGTGTACGGTCTCGTGCCCTTGAGCGCCGAACAGGCCTTGCTCGAAAGCGGCTTCGAGCGCGGCGGCGAACGCCTGCGTTCGGTGCTGGCGAATGCGCGGCCGAAGGACGTCACGATCGAAAGTCTGCGCAGCCTGCGCACCTCGATGCAGTTCACGATGATGGACGCGAAGAACCGCATCGTCATGCTGACCGGGCCTATGGCCGGCGTCGGCAAGAGCTTCCTGACGGTCAATCTGGCAGTGCTGCTCGCGAACTCGGGCAAACGCGTGCTGATGATCGACGGCGATATGCGCCGCGGCGCGCTCGAACGTTATGTGGGCGGGGCGCAGGAGACCGGCCTGTCGGAATTGCTGAGCGGGCAGATTTCGCTCGAAGAAGCGATCCGCGCCTCGAACGTCGAAGGCCTGAGCTTCATCTCGTGCGGCCGCCGTCCGCCGAATCCGTCGGAACTGCTGATGTCGCCGCGCCTGCCGCAATACCTGGACGGCCTCGCCAAGCGCTACGACGTGATCCTGATCGATACGCCGCCGGTGCTGGCCGTGACCGATGCGTCGATCATCGGGGCGTATGCCGGTGCGACCTTCTTCGTGATGCGCTCGGGCGTGCACAACGAAGGCGAGATCGCCGACGCATTGAAGCGCCTGCGCGCGGCCGGCGTGCACGTGCAAGGCGGCATCTTCAACGGTATGCCGGCGCGCGCGCGCGGCGGCTACGACCGCAGCTATGCGGCGGTCCAGGAATATTTGAGCACCTGAGTCTGAGCACCTGAGTCTGAGCACCTGAGCCACGAGACTGAGCCCATTGTTCTGATCCCAGCGCAAACACGATAAACAAGGACATCACGATGAAAGTGACGGTACTGGTTCCGACATACCGCCGCCCGGCCGACCTGGCGCGCTGCCTTGCGGCGCTACAACGGCAATCTCGCGCGCCGGACGAAGTGGTGGTGGTCGCGCGCGCCGACGACGAAGCGACCCACGCCTGCCTGCGCGATCCCGCTGTGCCGGGCACGTTGCCGCTGTCCGTCGCGCTGGTCGACGTGCCAGGCCAGGTCGCGGCGCTGAATTGCGGACTGGATGCGGCCAACGGAGACGTCATCGCGATCACGGACGACGACGCCGCGCCGCACGTCGACTGGGTGGAACGTATTGCTGCCGCGTTCGAAAGCGACGTGCGCCTGGGTGCGCTGGGCGGCCGCGACTGGGTGCATGAAAAAGGCCGAGTGCTGGATGGCGAGCGGCCGCTGGTCGGCAAGGTCACGGCGCACGGCAAGATCATCGGCAATCATCACCTTGGGGTCGGCGGCGCACGCGAAGTCGATATCCTGAAGGGCGCCAACATGAGCTACCGTCGCGAGGCCGTGCGCACGATCCGCTTCGATCAACGCCTGCGCGGCGCGGGTGCCCAGGTTCACAACGACATGGCCTTCAGCCTGAGCGTGAAGATGGCCGGCTGGAAGCTGATGTACGACCCACGCGTAGCCGTCGACCATTTTCCGGCCGAACGTTTCGACGACGACCGGCGCGACGCGCAAACCTTGGCGGCGTTGCGCAATGCCGCCTTCAATTTTCACCTGATCCTGCGCGATCAGTTGCCGCCGCTGCGCCGCGAAACCGCGTGGTGGTGGTGGACGCTGGTCGGCACGCGCGTCTATCCGGGTCTCACCCACGCCGCGCTCGCGCTGGTGTCGAAACAGGCGAGTCTGAGGCTGTCACGCTGGCGCGCGGTGCGCACCGGCGCGCATGAAGCGCGCCGCGCGCTGTCCCGGACCGCATGACCCAATCGTCCTGCACGTTCGTGCATCGGCACTTGCGCCCGCGCGCGCACGCCGATGCTCCTTTCCACCGGCAGAGCGGAGTGTCTGCATGAGTACGAAAGTTCACGTTCATCTGTTTTACGGCGCGGACCCGCGCTTTTACCGGCCCGGCGACGACATCGGCTGTCTGTACGGCTATCACCACGCGGAGTCCGAGGCGTTCGCGCTGACCTATTCGGAGGACGCCCGCGAGAGCAAGCCGGTGCGTCTGCTGCGCCGCGCGCTGAAGGCGGCGCTCGGGTTCGACTTCATCCATTCGTGGCGTAACCGCGCCGAGATGCTGCGCTCGGACGTGATCTGGACGCATACCGAACAGGAATGGCTCTCCGCTGCGCTCATGCTGCTGCTGAGCGGCCGCAAGGCTGGGGCGGATGACGGGCCCTTGCTGCTCGCGCAAAGCGTGTGGCTGCTCGATAAATGGCCTTCCTATGGGATTTTGCGCAGCTGGCTGTATCGCAAGCTGATGAAGCGCGCCGATCAGCTGACCACGCTTGCCAGCGAAAACGCCGAGCTGTGCCAACGCTATTTCGATCGCGATGCGAAGCACCTCTATTACGGCCTGAACACGCAGGACTTCCCCGTGAAGGCCCCGACCGAGTGGAAGCCGCATACGCCGATCCGCATCGCTGCAATTGGCAACGATCGCGACCGTGACTGGGAGACCCTGATCAAAGCCTTCGGCAACGATGCGCGTTACACGGTCAAACTCGCGACGCGCCGTCGCATTCCCGCTTCGCTGCGCGCGCAGAACGTCGAGATCGCGTTGTTCTCGGGCATCAAAAAGCAGCACGAACTCTACGACTGGGCCGACGTGATCGTCGTACCGTTGCGGCCGAATTCGCACGCCTCGGGCATCACCGTGATGCTCGAAGCGGCGGCGCTCGGCAAGCCGATGGTGGTCACCAACGTCGGTGCGTTGCAGGATTATTTTCCGGCGGGCGAGGCGGCTTATATCCCGCCGTTCAACCCGCAGGCATTGCGCGAAGCGGTGGATCAGCTTGCGGCCTCGCCCGCGGATGCGTTGCACCAGGCGCAAGCGGCCGCCGCCGGGTTGCTGTCGCGCGATCTGACCACGCAGAACTATGCGATGCAGCACGTGAGGATTACCCAGGAGATGCTGCGAGTGCGCGCCGCGGCGCGTGGACGCGTGACGGCAGGCGCGGCCGAGGCTGAGGCGACCACGCCGCGTGCCGCGCCGGCCTCTGCCACGGTGAACCAGCCGGCGCGGGTCCGTGCGGGCAGCCAGGGGCCGGGTCGACGTCCTGCGCGCGAATCACGCGGAGGCCTTTAAACGATGTCGACGATTACGCGAGCCGATGGCGACAACGCGGGGCGGATCCTGCCCGGTGCTCGCAAGGAGTGGCTGCCGGAAGCCTTGCTATGGCTGATCACGGCGCTGCTGATCGGCGCGCATCAGGGCACGGTGCTCACGCTCGGATTCCCGGTGCTCGCGATCCTGACGGGCCTCTGGCTCTACTTCAGAAGCCCGGCACGCTACATCGGTTTCATGTGGTGGCTGTGGTTTCTGAGCCCGGAAGTGCGGCGTCTCGCCGACTGGTCCAAAGGCTCGTTCACGCCGACCAGCTTGATCCAGATCGCGCCGCTCGCGGTGACGATGATCAGCGGGTTGTCCCTGCTCCGCTACTACAAGGTGCTTTCGCAGCGGCGCGGCCTGCCGGTGCTGCTGATTCTGATGGGGCTCGCCTACGCGTTCATGATCGGCGTGATGTCGAGCGGGCCGCTCGCCGCGACCTATGACCTCGCGAACTGGCTCTATCCGATCCTGATCGGCTTTCACATCATGGCGCACACGCGCCAGTACCCGAAGTATCGCGACACCATCGTCAATACCTTCATCTGGGGCATGCTGGTGATGGGCGGCTACGGCCTGATCCAGTTCTTCATCATGCCGCCGTGGGACGCACTCTGGATGCTCGGCTCGCAGATGAATTCGCAGGGCGATCCCGTGCCGATGGGCGTGCGCGTCTTCAGCACGATGAACTCATCGGGACCGTTCGCGTTTGCGATGATGGGCGCGATGGTCTACGTGATGGCGGCAACGCACCGTGTGCGCTGGGTCGCAGCGGCGCTGGGCTTCTTTGCGTTCGCCCTGAGCCTCGTGCGTTCGACGTGGGGCGGCTGGGTCATCGCACTGCTGATCCAACTGGTCAAATCGAACAACAAGGTGCGTGTGCGGATCGTGGCAAGCGCGGTGCTGCTTGCCGGTCTATGCGTGCCGCTGCTCACGGTCGGCCCGGTCGCCGAGCGGATGCAGGCGCGTCTGAACACGCTCGTCAATCTGAGCGACGACCAGAGCTACGCCGCGCGTAACGAGTTCTACGCGACCTTCGCGAAGACTGCCTTTACCGACGTCTCCGGCGAAGGCATGGGCGCGACCGGCACCTCGACCAAGCTCTCGAACGACGGCGGCCAACTCGGGCAGTACGGCAACTTCGACAGCGGCGTGATGAACATTCCGTTCGTGCTTGGCTGGCCCGGCACGTTGCTCTACATGTCCGGCATCGTGTGGCTGGTGGTGCGCGCGGCGCTCGCGTCGTTCAAGCTGCGCAACGATAAATTCGTTTCCGCCTGCCTGAGTCTCAGTCTCGCGACCTTCGCGATGCTGGTGTTCACCAATTCGCTGGTCGGCACCGGCGGTCTGCTGCTTTTCATGAGTGTTTTTTCGATCCTTTCCGCGGTGCACTACGAAAAGATGAACCGCAGACGCACGCTATTTCTCCACGGAGGCACTGATTGAGAGTTGCCATTGTTACGCACGTCGTGCGCCATAACGACGGCCAGGGGCGCGTCAACCACGAGATTGCGCGCGCCGCGCTCGACGAGAACATCGGCGTGACGCTGGTCGCGTCGCATGTCGCGCCTGATCTTCTGGCCCATCCGAACGTTCGCTGGACGCCCATCAAAATCGGCAAATGGTGGCCCACCAATCTGCTGCGCCAGCAGGTGTTCGCCTTCAAGAGCGCGATGTGGCTGCGCGCGCATCGCCGCGAATACGACGTGCTGCACGTGAACGGTTTCATCACGTGGATACCCGCCGACGTCAACACCTCGCACTTCGTGCATAGCGGCTGGTTCGGCAGCAAGTACTACCCGTTCGGGCTGACGAAGGGCGTGTGGTCCGCATATCAGTCGGTTTATACGCGTTGTAATGCGCTGCTCGAACGCTGGGCTTACCGGCGCTCGAAGGTGATCACGGCGGTGTCGCAAAAGGTCGCCGATGAAATTCGTGCGATCGGGTTGACGCCTCATAACCGCGTCGACGTGATTTACAACGGCGTCGATACGCAAGGTTTCGCGGCCGCAACGGGCGACCGCGCGAAATTCGGCCTGCCTGCGGACGCATTTTTGCTGCTGTTCGTGGGCGACCTGCGCACGCCGCGCAAGAACCTCGGCACGGTGTTGAAGGCGCTCAAGCATCTGCCCGAACACGTGCAGATCGCGGTGGCCGGGTTTCTGCCGGGCAGTCCGTATCCGGAAGAAGCCAAGGCACTCGGCATTGCGCATCGCGTGCATTTTCTCGGCCTGGTCAAGGAAATGCCGGTACTGATGCATTCGGTCGACGCGTTCGTGTTTCCGTCGCGCTACGAGGCGATGAGCCTGTCATTGCTCGAAGCGATGGCCGCTGGCCTGCCGGTGGTCACGGCGCGCACGGCGGGCGGCGCCGAAATCATCACGCCGGAATGCGGCATCGTGCTCGACGACCCGGACGATCCCAAGGCCTTGGCCGGCGCCGTCGCGCGCCTCGCTGACAACGACGACGCGCGCCGCGCGATGGGCGTCGCCGCCAACGCACTCGCGACCGGCTTCGGCTGGGCACGCATGGCCGCGCAATACATCGCGCTTTATCGGCAGCTGGCGGGACAGCAGAAAGACCGCCGGCGCAGCGAATCGGAAGCCGCGGTGGTCGCCAAGACCGACGCGCTGACGCTGAACACGCTGGCCGGGCAGAAGGGCGCGGAATGAATGCGCGCGCTGATTGGGAACAACAGCGGGACCGGACCGCGGACCAGGACGCGGACCCGCAGGTGGACCCACAGGTGGACCCGTTGGCGAACCGACTGGCCGAAACATCCCGCAATCCACTACAACTCTCAGAACGCACAGGGGCAACAATCATGACGACGAGTTCAATCAAATCGCTGCAGATCGGGATGCACTGGTTTCCCGAGCGCGCGGGCGGCCTCGACCGCATGTATTACTCGCTGGTCGGCGCACTGCCGGGCGCGGGCGTCGCGGTGCGCGGCGTGGTGGCCGGCTCATCGAAAGTTGCGGCAGACACAGGTGGCGCGATCAACGGCTTCGGCTCCGCCGCGCAATCGCTGCCGCTGCGGCTGATGGCGGCACGCCGCGCACTGCGCCAGGAGATCAGCACCTCGCGTCCCGACGTGATTTCGTCGCACTTCGCGCTGTACACGTTTCCGGGTCTCGACGTGACGCGCGGCATTCCGCAGGTGTCGCATTTTCAGGGACCATGGGCCGACGAGAGCCACGTGGAAGGCGCCGATTCGCTCGGCCAGCGTGCCAAGCGCTATCTGGAGCAATCGGTGTATGCGCGTTCTTCGCGGCTGATCGTGTTGTCCGAGGCGTTCGGCAAAATCCTGACGTCGCGCTATCGCATCGCGCCCGACCGCGTGCGTGTGGTGCCGGGCTGCGTGGACGTCGAGCAATTCAATCTGCCGATCACGCCGGCCGAGGCGCGCCTGAAACTGCAATTACCGCAAGACCGGCCGATCGTGCTGGCGGTGCGGCGTCTGGTGCGCCGCATGGGCCTCGAGGATCTGATCGACGCGGTGAAGCTGCTCAAACGCACCGAGCCCGATGTGCTGCTGCTGATCGCGGGCAAAGGACGACTCGAAGGCGAGTTACAGGCGCGGATCACCGAGGCGAACCTCGATGACAACGTGAAACTGCTGGGCTTCGTGCCCGATCAGCATCTGGCTGCGTTGTACCGCGCGGCAAATATCAGCGTGGTGCCGACGGTAGCGCTCGAAGGCTTCGGGCTGATTACCGTTGAATCGCTGGCTTCGGGCACACCGGTGCTGGTGACGCCGGTGGGTGGTTTGCCGGAAGCGGTGGCAGGTTTGTCGCCGAATCTGGTGCTGGCGGAGACGGGCGCAAAGGCGATTGCGGAAGGGCTGGCAGGCGCGTTGAACGGTTCGCTGAAACTACCGGATTCGGAAGCTTGCCGCCGCTATGCACGTGAGAACTTCGACAATTCGGTGATCGCGAAGCGCGTGGCGTCGGTGTATAGCGAGGCGATTGCGGCGGGTGGAGTGCACTGAGTGAGTGGGCACGCCGGACCGCGTTCAGGTGGCCCGGCTGCCGTCAGCGTTGAGCAGCCGGAACTCGGCAGGGGATTCTTCGAATGCGCGAGCGTTTCTCATGCTGGATATGAGACTTGCAACGTTGGCGTAGTCGAATCCGGCGGACCAGCTGGCCATTCGGGAGAGGGCGGTGACGAGGGGCTCCGGGCGTCCACTTTGCGTAAGGGCTCGCAGACAATCCACGAACTGCGGATGGAAAAGCGTTGGGATGATGATGCGACAGTGTTCGCCACGGGACAACTCCGCGTTCATGACCAGTCTGGACAAACGTCCATTGCCGTCCGCGAAAGGATGGACCTCGGCGACGAGGAAGAGGTAGTAGATCGCCCTCGCCATACCTTCAGGAATTGATAGCGCGAGGCGCGATCCTTCTGCAAGGGTTCCGCGAACGTGGGATGGCTGAACAAATTGGGTCGTGCCCGCATAGTTTGCCTCGAGTTTGAGGTTACCAGGGTCGACCTCCGGTCTGCGTTCGAGCATGATCCGATGGCGTTCCTGAAGCACATCGACAAAATCTTCCCCAGCGGGTGGCACCATCGCCCGGGTTTCGCTTCGATACGCGAGATTGAACACGCCGAGGATGTCATGCGAATCCTTCGGGCGTTGCGCGACAATCTGGTTGCGCAGCACGATTCCTTCGGCTTCTTCCACAGAGAACCGGGTGCCCTCGACGTAGTTGGAAAAATACGATTCAAGGAAGGCGAAATGAGTACGGTTGTTGCCCTGATCGGCTATGTCGGCAATATCTGGCAGTACCGCGGTACGTAACGCCGTGGCGAGCGAGTCGAAAAGACTCATGCGCTCCATGTCGATTGGAGTGCCTTGGGCGATGGCCAACCCGGCCTTTGTTTTGAGTACGCCCTTTGAATGCGTGCTCAGCAGCGCACCAATCAAACCATTGAGTACGTCGTAACTGGTTTGCGCGCCGAGCGGTTCGACGAGTTCGCGAGCTCGGTCGCGAATCTGGTTGAGTCCCGCCTCTTTGCTCGCGTTAAGGCAGGTAATCAGGCGTTCTTCGATGTCATCGCGTGCGGCCCGGGTCGCCGCTGAAGCTCGACCCAGATTTTCGAGAAGCGCGCGTTCTTGCGAAGCCCAGTAGAGGTCGAGCGAGCCAAGACGCAGATCGCGAGGTTGTGGACCAGGGCCTTTCAGCAGCACCAGGGTAAGGCCCGGATAGTGAATGCGTCGGTTGAATCGTGTTGGATGTGATAGCACGACTTCATCGGACGGCGTAATGCCACCTGCAAACGCGCTGCGATGGGAGACAACGGCGCCGGGCACCGCATGTGAGGCGATCTTTTGCCAGTTTCGCTGGATTCTGCCGGCGATTTCGTCATCGGTGCCCGGCTGGACGTACACACCGGCAGCGACGCGTTTCAGATGGCCTTCTTTTGCGCGCCGCTGAAGGCTTCGGTCAGACTTCGGATCGCCGGTCGCAAACAGGATTTCGTCTGGAAGTCGTTTTTCCGCTAAAGGAAGGGGCATGCCGGTGCCTGACTGTCGCTATCGAGCTTAGATTATATCAATTTTGTCGTTTTTTAGCTAAGTTCGTGGCGATGCTTTGGCAAACCGATTTGTCGCTAACGCGCTAAGTTGGCAAGCACGAAAGGGATATTTGTCGTAATTCAGCTAAATTTCCCGACCGATTGTCGTTTTTTAGCTTGCGACTCGTGCCGAGCACTTCCAGGCGAGCTCGGCACGAAAAAATCTCTGATGAGTGACTGGCCACGGACGCAAGGCTTTTCCCACTATTGAGAACCTGAACGCCGTGGCGCGGCATAAAAGATTGCTCAGAACGTCTCGTGATGCTCATTACGACCAAGGTCCGCATGAACCATCATGTGGCACAGCTGTTCGAGCGTGGTTTCCGGCTTCCAGCCGAGCTTCTCGTGTGCCTTGTCCGCGCAACCGATCAGCAGGTCCACTTCCGCCGGGCGGTAGAACTTCGGGTTCACGCGCACCAGCGTCTTGCCGGTGGCGACGTCGATACCTGTCTCGCGCTCGTCCTTGCCCGACCATTCGATCTGGTAGCCCGCCGCGGCAAACGCCATGCGCACGAAGTCGCGTACCGTCTCGGTGCGGCCGGTGGCGAGCACGAAGGTGTCGGGTTCATCGGCTTGCAGCATGCGCCACATACCTTCCACGTATTCCAGCGCGAAGCCCCAGTCGCGTTTGGCGCTCAGGTTGCCG
>NZ_DASRSY010000367.1:0-1836 GCF_035656215.1 Paraburkholderia sp. | reverse complement strand
TTCTTGCCGAACTGGCCGGTTGCATAGCCGAGCGGTTTGAGCGCCTGAGCGATCGTCATATCGGTCTTCTGCAGGCCAACCGGCGCGCCCGGCGCGCCGACTTTGGACAGCCCGGTACGCAACGGCGTCTGCCCGGTGATGAACGACGAACGGCCCGCCGTACAACTGTTCTCGGCGTAGTAGTCCGTGAAGATCATCCCTTCGTTGGCAACACGGTCGATGTTCGGTGTCTTGTAGCCCACCACGCCACGCGTATACGCACTGATATTCGCCTGCCCGATGTCGTCGCCGAAAATCACGAGGATGTTCGGTTTAGCCGAGTTTTTGGCGGCCGGCTGTTGTTGCGGCGCTTTGGTGGCCGGTGCCCCCGCCGGTTTGGCCGGCGCTTGAGTCTGCGCAGGCGCGTTGATGGATGGAAGAATCAATGCAGCGAATGCGGCGAAGGCGATGACTGTCGCCCCGGCTGCGTAGCGCCCCTTTCGCAGGAACATTCTCATCGTGTCGCTCCAATGGAGTTGACTTCGGTTCACCCGTTGCGCGTTCCTTGCGCGCCGGGTTGCCTCGTAGCGGCCGCAACCTGCACGCGGCTCGCGCTCTCCTGCATCCGTCTACTGCTTCGGTGCGGGATAGATGGTTTGCCAGTCGTCCTTCATGCTGACCACAGTCCAGCCGTCGGCGATCGCTTCGTCCCACGCTCGGTCGAGCTTGCCGATCTTCGAGGTGCGGTCGTAGGCGAATTCGCGTACGGCGTCGTCGTGATGCACGAGCAAGGCGAGGTGCGGGCCGCTGCCGGACGCGGTGTACTGCAGCATCTGCTGATCGCCGTCCGAATTGCCGAACGCGAGAATCGGCTTGCGGCCGATGTTCCGATAGATGCCGACAGGTTTGCCGGGACCGTCATCGACGAAATCGATTTTCGGCTGGCGTACCAGTGCGGCCTGGCCGTCACGCATCTGGTACTGCACCAGCTGACTTGAGCCGATCACCTGCTCGGGGGGAATGCCGTACGCCTTCTCGGCCCACGGACGCATAAATTCGATGGTGCCGCCCGACACGATGAAGGTCTTGAAGCCGTTGGCGCGCAGGTAGGCGAGCAACTCCAGTTGCGGTTGATAGACGAGTTCGGTGTAGGGGCGATTGAATTTCGGATGGCGCGCGCTGGCCAGCCAGTCGCGGATGGTCTTGTCGTACTCGTCCACGGTCATGCCGCTATTGGCGACGGCGACCAGTTGCAGCACCTGTTTCTGCTGGCTCGCCAGCGCGCCGTAGTCTTTCGCCACTAACGCCTTGAAGGCCGGATTTTTCTTCCACTCCGGATGCTTCGGTGCTGCCGCTTTCACCTGGTCGAGCATGAAGGCGAACTGGAAGTACAGCGGCTGCTCGCTCCATAGCGTGCCGTCGTTGTCGAACACCGCGATGCGCCCGGCAGGCGGCACGTAGTTCGGCGAGCCTTCGCGGGTGACGTCGGCGACGAATTTCTCGATCGTCTGCTTTGCCGGTCCGTCACGCCAGGATGGCAGCGCGGCGGTCGAGCTGACTGCCGCCGGCGGCGATACGTTCGCGCTACCAGGCGTCGTGCAACCAGCGGCGCATAGCGCGGCACTGAGCACGACCATTGCGATGCCAAACACCGACCTGAACGCAGGGCGGATCGAACCCACGACACGCACCGACCCACCCGGTTGACAGCTCGATTGCATTCGACCTCCATTCCGATTGCACAATTCCAGTATCTGCGGAGCGCGAAATCTCGCGCGAAACGGCTACAGCTCGAAGATGTGGAGCGCTCTAGCCTCCGTCGGCGTTTGCGGCGCGGGCCGACGCCTGACGGGCTAG
>NZ_DASRSY010000366.1:0-14495 GCF_035656215.1 Paraburkholderia sp. | reverse complement strand
CGGCGAAATCCGGATGACGGACCGCGCCGTTGCCAAGCAGCACCACACGGCGTTCGCCGGTGGCGAGCGACTTCGCGACTTGTTTGTTGGCATCCGTCGGCTGGGTGCCGGCGAAGGCTTCCGGCAGAGCCACGCCGTTTGCTTCCGAGACCGCACCGGCGATACCGGCCAGTGCGTCGAGCCATGCCGACGGCGCTGCAACCACACGTTGCGCTTGTGGAATCAGCGCGTCGTCATTGGTGGCCTGGACGAGCGTGAGCTTCGTGCCGCTCTTGGCGGCCTGACGCAGACGCGCGGCGAACAGCGGATGATCGCGGCGCAGATCCGAACCGATCACCAGTGCGGCATCGAGGTTCGAGAGGTCGGCGATCGCCGTACCGAGCCATGGCGCACCATTGACCGGTGCGGAGAAATCCGACTGACGCAGACGGAAGTCGACGTTCGGCGTGCCGACCGCTTGTGCCAGTTGCTTCAACAGGAACAGTTCTTCGACGGTGCTGTGGGCGCTACCCAGTGCGGCCAGCGCGTTCGCGCCGTGGTCGCCCTTGATGCCCTTCAGACCCTTGACCACATATTCAAGCGCGGTTTGCCAGTCGGTCTCGACCCACTTGCCGCCTTGCTTGAGCATCGGCTGCGTCAAGCGTTCCGGGCTATTCAGGCTTTCGTACGAGAAGCGATCCTTGTCCGAAATCCAGCATTCGTTGATGGATTCGTTTTCGAACGGCAGAACACGCATCACGCGGTTGTTCTTCACTTGCACCACGAGGTTTGCGCCGACGGAATCGTGCGGGCTCACCGACTTGCGACGCGACAGTTCCCACGTACGGGCGCTGTAGCGGAACGGCTTGCTGGTCAGTGCGCCGACCGGACACAGATCGATCATGTTGCCCGACAGCTCGGAGTCGACCGTCTTGCCGACGAACGACGTGATTTCCGAATGTTCGCCACGACCCAGCATGCCGAGTTCCATCACGCCGGCGACTTCCTGACCGAAGCGGACGCAACGCGTGCAGTGAATGCAGCGCGACATTTCTTCCATCGAGATCAGCGGGCCGACGTTCTTGTGGAACACCACGCGCTTTTCTTCGCTATAGCGCGACGCCGACTTGCCGTAGCCCACGGCCAGATCCTGCAACTGGCACTCACCGCCCTGATCGCAGATCGGGCAATCCAGCGGGTGGTTGATCAGCAGGAATTCCATCACCGCTTGCTGGCCCTTCACCGCCTTATCGGACTTGGTGCGCACGATCATGCCCGCCGACACCGGCGTGGCACATGCAGGCACAGCCTTCGGCATCTTTTCGACGTCGACCAGACACATCCGGCAGTTGGCCGCAATCGACAGCTTCTTGTGATAGCAGAAGTGAGGAATGTACGTGTCGACCTTATGCGCAGCCTGGATCACCATGCTGCCTTCAGGCACCTCTACTTTCTTGCCGTCTATTTCAAGTTCAACCATGATGGTCAATCTTCCTTAACCTGTTACCGCTCAATCGTTCGCCCTGTTCATCGCCCGTTTTCAGGCGACGAATCCCGCGGATGACGTGTTCTGGTGCGCTATTTAGCGTACTTAGGCCGCCACTGTTTCCGACGCCGCTGCTGCACCGGCATGACCGCCGACGAGGCAATGTTTGTGGGCGACGTGATATTCGAATTCGTCCCAGTAGTGCTTGAGCATGCCGCGAACCGGCATGGCCGCTGCATCGCCGAGCGCGCAAATCGTGCGACCCATGATGTTCTCAGCAACCGAGTTCAGCAGATCCAGATCTTCCGGACGGCCGAGCCCATGTTCGATACGATGCACAACGCGATACAGCCAGCCGGTGCCTTCGCGGCACGGCGTGCATTGACCGCACGACTCTTCGTAATAGAAATACGACAGACGCAGAAGCGAACGCACCATGCAGCGCGTCTCGTCCATCACGATGACCGCACCGGAACCGAGCATCGAGCCAGCCTTGGCGATCGAGTCGTAGTCCATGTCGGTCTGCATCATCATTTCGCCCGGGATCACCGGTGCCGACGAACCGCCAGGAATCACGGCCTTGATCTTCTTGCCGCCGCGCATGCCGCCGGCGAGTTCCATCAGCGTCGCGAACGGCGTGCCGAGCGGAATTTCATAGTTGCCCGGACGCTCGACGTCGCCTGCGACCGAGAAGATCTTCGTGCCGCCGTTGTTCGGCTTGCCAATTTCGAGGTAATTCTGCGGACCGATTGCGAGCAGGAACGGCACCGCAGCGAACGTCTCGGTGTTGTTGATCGTGGTCGGCTTGCCATAGACGCCGAAGCTCGCCGGGAACGGCGGCTTGAAGCGCGGCTGGCCTTTCTTGCCTTCGAGCGATTCGAGCAACGCGGTTTCTTCGCCGCAAATGTAGGCGCCGTAACCGTGGTGCGCATGCAGTTCGAACGAGAAGCCCGAACCCATGATGTTGTCGCCGAGGAACCCGGCGCGACGGGCTTCGTCCAACGCTTCTTCAAAGCGTTTGTAGACTTCCCAGATTTCGCCGTGGATATAGTTGTAGCCGACCGTGATGCCCATCGCGTACGCGCCGATGGCCATGCCTTCAATCAGCGAGTGCGGATTGAAACGCAGGATGTCGCGGTCTTTGAACGTACCCGGTTCGCCTTCGTCCGAATTGCAGACGAGGTACTTCTGCCCCGGGAATTGACGCGGCATGAAGCTCCACTTCAGGCCGGTCGGAAAACCCGCGCCGCCACGGCCGCGCAGACCCGACGCCTTGACGTCGGCGATCACCTGCTCGGGCGGAATCTTTTCTTCAAGAATGCGGCGCAGCTGGGCGTAACCGCCGCGCGCCACATAGTCTTCGAGATGCCAGTTGTCGCCATTCAGGCCGGCGAGAATCAGCGGTTTGATGTGACGATCGTGTAAAGACGTCATTTCGAAAGTTCCTCGAGCAGCTGGTCGATCTTCGCGCGGCTCATGAAGCTGCACATGCGATGGTTGTTCACCAGCATCACCGGCGCATCTCCGCACGAGCCCATGCATTCACCTTCTTTCAAGGTGAACTTGCCGTCAGCCGTGGTTTCGCCGAAGTCGATGCCGAGCTTCTGCTTCAGATATTCAGCAGCGCTGTCGGAGCCGCCGTCCGGGCCGAGCTGGCACGGCAGGTTCGTGCAGAGCGTGATCTTGTACTTGCCGACCGGCGAGGTCTCGTACATCGTGTAGAAGGTAGCCACCTCCTGCACGGCGACCGCCGGCATGCCGAGATAGTCCGCAACGAACTGCATGAGTTCGGGCGACAGCCAACCATGCTCTTCCTGAGCAGTGGTCAACGCCGACATCACGGCGGATTGTTTCTGATCGGCGGGATACTTCGCGATCGCACGATCGATTTCTTTCAGGCCTTCAGCTGAGATCATTTTCAGACACGACTCTTTCAATTCCTACCGAACGAAAACCCGTCGCTTACATCATGCTGCGACAGACCCGGCGTTCCTGTGCTTGACGCGTGCTTCGGTGCAAGCTGAAGACGCGCGCTGATGAATACGTCCTAGCGATCCACTTCGCCGAACACGATGTCCTGCGTACCGATGATCGTCACAGCGTCGGCGATCATGTGTCCACGCGCCATTTCATCGAGCGTGGACAGATGCGCATAGCCCGGCGCGCGAATCTTCAGGCGATACGGCTTGTTCGCGCCGTCCGAGATCAGGTAAATACCGAACTCGCCCTTCGGATGTTCGACGGCCGCATACGCTTCGCCTTCCGGTACGTGGAAGCCTTCCGTGAAGAGCTTGAAGTGGTGAATCAGCTCTTCCATGTTCGACTTCATGCCAACACGCGACGGCGGCGCAACCTTGTGATTGTCGACCATCACCGGACCCGGATTCTTACGCAACCACTCAATGCACTGTTTCACAATCCGCGTGGACTGGCGCATTTCTTCGACGCGAACAAGATAACGGTCATAACAATCGCCATTAACGCCGACCGGAATGTCGAAATCCATCTTGTCGTAGACTTCGTACGGCTGTTTCTTGCGCAGATCCCATTCGATACCCGAACCGCGCAACATCGCACCGGTCATACCGAGGTTCAGCGCCCGCTCCGGGGTGACCACGCCGATACCGACCAGACGTTGCTTCCAGATCCGGTTGTCGGTGAGCAGCGTTTCGTATTCGTCGACGCACTTCGGGAAACGCGTGAAGAAATCGTCGATGAAGTCGAGCAGCGAACCTTGACGGTTCTCGTTCATCCTCGACAAGGCCTTCGCATTGCGAATCTTCGACGCCTTGTATTGCGGCATTGCGTCAGGCAGATCGCGATAGACACCGCCCGGACGGTAGTACGCTGCGTGCATCCGGGCGCCGGACACTGCTTCGTACACGTCCATCAGGTCTTCGCGCTCACGGAACGCATACAGGAACACCGCCATCGCGCCGACGTCCAGCGCGTGTGCGCCGATCCACATCAGGTGGTTCAGCACGCGCGTGACTTCGTCGAACATCACTCGGATGTACTGTGCGCGAATCGGCACTTCGATGCCGAGCAGCTTTTCGATCGCCATCACGTAGCCGTGCTCGTTGACCATCATCGACACGTAGTCGAGGCGGTCCATATACGGCACGGACTGGATGAAGGTTTTGGTTTCCGCGAGTTTTTCAGTCGCGCGATGAAGCAGACCGATGTGCGGATCGGCGCGCTGGATGACTTCGCCGTCGAGTTCGAGCACGAGGCGCAGCACACCGTGCGCTGCCGGATGCTGAGGGCCGAAGTTGAGCGTGTAGTTCTTGATCTCTGCCATGGCGTTCTCTTAGTGTTTCAGACCGCCATAGCGATCCTCGCGGATCACGCGCGGCGTGATTTCCCGCGGCTCGATCGTCACAGGCTGATAGACGACGCGCTTCTCTTCGGGGTCGTAACGCATTTCGACGTAGCCGGAGACAGGAAAATCTTTACGGAACGGGTGACCAATGAAACCGTAGTCGGTCAGGATGCGGCGCAGGTCCGGGTGACCCTCGAAGACGATGCCGTACAGGTCGAATGCTTCGCGCTCGTACCAGTTGGCCGAACTCCAGATATCGACGACCGATGCAACGATCGGCACTTCGTCGTCCGGAGCGAACACGCGCAGGCGCAGACGCCAGTTGTTCTGCACGGACAACAAATGCAGCACGGCCGCGAAACGCGGGCCGTCGTATGCGCCGTCGGCGTAAGTCTGATAGTCGACGCCGCACAGATCCATCATCTGCTCGAAGCCGAGCGAGCGATCGTCGCGCAGACGCGTTGCAACGTGGATGTAATCGCTCGCCTTCACGACGATCGTCAACTCACCGATTGCTTCGGTGGTGCTCAGCAGGAGGCCGCCAAAGGCCGCCTCGAGGTTCGCTTTCAGGGTCTCGAGTTTGCTTGCCATATTGTGGGGGAGGCGTTGCCTTATTGACGGGCGATTGTATTGGTGCGGCGGATCTTGGCCTGCAACTGGATCACGCCATACACCAGCGCTTCCGCAGTAGGCGGGCAACCCGGCACGTAGACGTCGACCGGTACGATCCGATCGCAGCCGCGCACTACCGAATAAGAATAGTGGTAATAACCACCGCCGTTCGCGCACGAGCCCATCGAAATCACCCAGCGCGGCTCAGCCATCTGGTCGTAGACCTTGCGCAGAGCCGGCGCCATCTTGTTGCACAGCGTGCCGGCGACGATCATCACGTCCGACTGACGCGGACTCGGACGAAACACCACGCCGAAACGGTCAAGGTCATAACGGGCAGCGCCCGCATGCATCATCTCGACCGCACAGCACGCGAGACCGAACGTCATCGGCCACAACGAGCCGGTGCGCGTCCAGTTGATCAGTTTGTCTGCCGTAGTGGTGACAAACCCTTCCTTCAAGACCCCTTCGATACTCATTTGCTTTCCACTCCAGACGGGGCGGCAAGCCTTGGCCACCCACGCAAACCGGCGATTAATCCATCATTCCCAGTCGAGGCCGCCTTTCTTCCAGATATAGGCAAAGCCCAACAGGAATTCGAGCAGGAAAATCATCATCGCCATGAAGCCAGGCCAGCCGATGTCGCGCAGGGCCACACCCCACGGGAACAGGAACGCGGTTTCAAGGTCGAAAATGATGAAGAGAATGGCGACGAGGTAGTAGCGCACATCGAACTTCATGCGCGCATCTTCGAATGCTTCGAAGCCGCACTCGTATGGTGCGTTTTTCTCGGTATCGGGCTTATTGGGACCGAGGATCTTGCCAATGCTGACCAGTGCTACGCCTAAACCGGTGCCCACAACGAGGAACAACAAGACGGGGAAATAGGCTGCGAGGTTCAAGACTATCCTCTATCGGTTGGTTCTGAATGCCGCCAAGAGCATAGCACTCCTGACGCGAAATCACTTCGGCAACGCACATGCCGCAAGCTCAACGCAAGCCGCGCGCCAGAAGTGAAAATGCCAGCCGAAGCGAAGCAAGCGGCTGGCATTTAGATAACATTTGGTGCCGACGGCGAGACTCGAACTCGCACAGCTTTCGCCACTACCCCCTCAAGATAGCGTGTCTACCAATTTCACCACGTCGGCACTATATGCAATCCGGGAAAACAACTTATAAAACCCGCGAATCGCTTCAAGACTTAGATTGTAACTGGTCTAAACAGTTTGTTCAACGCACAAAAGCACTTTGAACGAAAAATTTATTTCGGCACATCTGTCGCGGGGACTGATGCTGCGGAGGCCGGCAATACTGCCGAACCGGCCGCCGGAGCGGACGCAGCGGAAGCCGCAATCGGAGCAGTGACAGCCGCGCCCAGCAGGCCTGCGGACGGTTTTGCACGATACGCACCGAGGTAGGTGAGCGTCAATGTTGTTACAAAAAACACGGCTGCGAGCACGGCCGTGGTACGCGACAAAAAGTTTGCCGAACCGGTCGCGCCGAACAGGCTGCCCGATGCGCCGCTACCAAAAGCAGCGCCCATATCGGCGCCTTTGCCGTGTTGCAGCAACACAAGGCCGATGACCCCGAGTGCCGACAACAGCTGAACGACGATAATCAATGTTTTCAAATACAGCATCACACTCACCTGAGTCTTTATTTAACCGCGCCACACAAAGTGTGCCGCGCGGGATTAGGTCATCCTCGCCGAGGCGCCCTGCTTAACTGGCGACGCTGATCGCGCCGGCCGCCTTGCAGATCGCCAGGAAATCCTGGTCTTTCAACGACGCGCCGCCGATCAGGCCACCGTCGATATCCGGCTGGCGGAACAATTCTTCCGCGTTCTCCGGCTTCACGCTGCCGCCATACAACACCAGCACATCCGCTACCGCCGCGCCCTTTGCCGCAAGACGCGAACGCAGGAACGCATGCACCGCTTGCGCCTGGTCCGACGTGGCACTCTTACCCGTGCCAATCGCCCAAACCGGCTCGTACGCGACAACGATACGCGCCGCCTCTTCAGCCGACAATTTCGCCAGCACTTCATCCAATTGCGTGCCGACCACCTGTTCGGTCAAGTCGGCTTCACGCTCCTCGAGCGTTTCGCCGACACACACGATCGGGGTCAAACCCGCTTCCAGCGCACGCTGCGTCTTCACCGCAACCAACTCTGCGCTTTCACGGTGGTAGGCACGGCGCTCCGAGTGCCCAACGATCGCAAGCGTGGCGCCGAAATCCACTACCATCTGCGCCGCTACTTCGCCGGTATAGGCCCCATGCGTGAACGCGGAGACATCCTGCACGCCCCACACGACCTTGCCACCTTCCAGCAACGATTGAGTCTGCGCGAGATAAGGGCACGGCACACAGACACCGACGCGTACATCCGCCGGCAATTCGCCCGCGCCTTGCGCCACCGCCTGCAACAGCGCGGCGTTCTCGGCAAGGCGCCCGTGCATCTTCCAGTTACCGACTACCAGCTTGGCTCGTTGTTTCGACATCGTCTCGTCTTGTCTTGGCGGCGGGCCTGGTTTGCGCCTAAAAGCCCGCCTTTCGGATTCATGCGGCGTGCGCAAAACGCGCAATTTTACTGCGTGGGGTGGATCGGGTCAAACCGACCGTGTCAAACCGACCGTGTCAAGCGCCCTGACCCCAAGTCAGCACGATCTTGCCAATGTGCGTGCTGCTTTCCATCAGCGCGTGCGCTTCGGCGGCCTGCGCGGCCGGAAACACACGGTGCACCACCGGCTTGATGCGGCCATCTTCGAGGTGTGGCCACACGCGCTCTTTCAATTGCGCGGCGATCTTCGCCTTGAACTCGATCGGCCGCGGACGCAACGTCGACCCCGTCACCGTCAAACGGCGGCGCAGCACCTCGTTCAGATTCAGCTCCGCCTTCGCGCCGCCCAGCAACGCGATCAGCACGATGCGCCCGCCGTCGGCCAATGCCGTCAGCTCACGCGGCACATAACTGCCCGCCACCATGTCGAGGACGACATCAACGCCGCGATCGTTCGTCAGCGACTTGACGACCTCGACGAAATCCTCAGTCTTGTAGTTGATCGCACGTTCCGCGCCGAGCGCTTCACAGGCGCGGCACTTTTCGTCCGACCCCGCCGTGGCGAACACGCGAAAGCCCAGCGCATGCGCGATCTGGATCGCCGTCACGCCAATGCCGCTCGAGCCGCCTTGCACCAGCAACGCCTCGTTCGGCGCGCCTTCGCCCTTGCCGAGTTGCGCACGGTCGAACACATTGCTCCACACCGTGAAGAACGTTTCCGGCAGCGAAGCCGCCTCGACGTCCGACAAACCACCAGGCACCGGCAGGCACTGCAACAGCGGCGCGGTCGCATACTCCGCGTAACCACCACCTGCAAGCAATGCACACACGCGGTCACCCACTTTCAGACCGAACGGATTGTTCTTCTCGTCGATAGCGCCGCCGACGATCTCACCCGCCACCTCCAGCCCCGGCAGATCCGACGCACCCGGTGGCGGCGCATAGCCGCCTTTGCGCTGGAATACGTCGGGACGGTTGATGCCGGATGCCGCCACCTTGATCAGTACCTCGCCCGCTTTCGGCTGCGGCATCGGCCGCTCCGCCAGCTTCAGGACTTCAGGCGCACCGAATTCGGTGATTTCGATCGCTTTCATCTGCGTCAACTCCAAGAGTGGATTGCGTTGCCTACCGGTACGAAGCGGCGAAAATCGTCTGAACTGCGACGAAGCGCTTCACGCAAACAGAGTACCCGCTTGTGCCGGTTTTCACCTGCTTGCACCTGCCATGCCTGCTTGCAACGCAATCCATCCTGCACCCTTCATGAAAAACGGCCGGCGCGCATTCGCGCTGCCGGCCGTCGCCCTGCTACCGCATTACTGCGGCGTCGGTTCGCCTTGCGGCGCGCCGTTCGAGGCGTCGTTCAGCAACGCCTTGGCCGACAAACGCACTCGGCCCTTTTCGTCCGTCTGGATGACCTTGACCTTCACTTGCTGGCCGTCCTTCAGGTAGTCGTTGATGTCCTTGATACGCTCGTTGGCGATTTCGGAGATGTGCAACAGACCGTCCTTACCCGGCAGAATGTTGACGATCGCGCCGAAGTCGAGCAGCTTGAGCACGGTGCCTTCATACACCTGGCCCACTTCGACTTCCAGCGTGATGTTCTCGATACGCTTCTTCGCTTCGGCCATCCCTTCGCTGCTGGTGCTGGCGATGGTGACGACGCCGTCGTCCGAAATATCGATCGTCGTGCCGGTTTCTTCGGTCAGCGCGCGGATCACCGAACCACCCTTGCCGATCACGTCGCGAATCTTTTCCGGATTGATCTTGATGGTGATCATGCGCGGTGCGTAGTCCGACAGCACCGTGTTCGCGCCCGACACAGCCGAAGTCATCTTGCCGAGGATGTGCATACGGCCTTCCTTCGCTTGCGCGAGGGCGACCTGCATGATTTCCTTGGTGATGCCCTGGATCTTGATGTCCATCTGCAGCGCAGTCACGCCTTGCTCCGTACCCGCCACCTTGAAGTCCATGTCGCCGAGGTGATCTTCGTCGCCGAGGATGTCGGTCAGCACGGCAAACTTGTTGCCTTCCAGGATCAGGCCCATCGCGATGCCGGCGACGTGCGCCTTCATCGGCACACCGGCGTCCATCAGCGCGAGGCAGCCGCCGCACACCGAAGCCATCGACGACGAACCGTTCGATTCCGTGATTTCCGACACGACGCGGATCGAGTAGCCGAATTCGTCGGCGCTCGGCAGGCACGCAGCCAGCGCGCGCTTCGCGAGACGGCCGTGACCGATTTCACGGCGCTTCGGCGAACCGACGCGGCCCGTTTCACCGGTCGCGAACGGAGGCATGTTGTAGTGGAGCATGAAGCGTTCGCGGTACTCGCCTTCGAGCGCGTCGATGTTCTGCTCGTCGCCCTTCGTACCCAGCGTTGCGACCACCATTGCCTGCGTTTCGCCACGCGTGAACAAGGCCGAGCCGTGCGTACGCGGCAGCACGCCGGTACGGATTTCGATCGGACGCACCGTGCGCGTGTCGCGGCCGTCGATACGCGGCTCGCCGTCCAGGATCTGCGTACGAACGATCTTTGCTTCGATGTCGAACAGCACATTGCCGACGCTGGCCTTGTCCGCTGCAACCGTACCGGCTGCCACTGCTTCTTCTTCCAGCTTGGCCGACGTCGCTGCGTAGACTTCCTTCAGCTTGGCCGAACGCGCTTGCTTGTCGCGGATCTGATAAGCGGCGAGCAGATCGGCTTGCGCCAGTTCCGACACGCGTGCAATCAGCGGCTCGTTCTTGACGGCCGGCTTCCAGTCCCATTCCGGCTTGCCGCCTTCGCGAACCAGTTCGTGGATCACGTCGATCGCGACCTGCATTTGTTCGTGGCCGAACACCACTGCGCCGAGCATCACTTCTTCGGTCAGTTGTTGCGCTTCCGATTCCACCATCAGCACTGCGCGTTCCGTACCGGCGACGATCAGGTCAAGTGCCGATTCCTTCATCTGCGGACGCGTCGGGTTCAACACGTATTCGTTGTTGATGTAGGCCACGCGTGCTGCGCCGACCGGGCCGTTGAACGGCAGGCCGGAAATAGCGAGCGCCGCCGACGCGCCGATCAGCGCGGGGATGTCAGCGGGGATTTCGGGGTTCAGCGACAGGACGTGAATCACGACCTGGACTTCGTTGTAGAAGCCTTCCGGGAACAGCGGACGCAGCGGACGGTCGATCAGGCGCGAGGTCAGCGTTTCGCCTTCCGACGGGCGGCCTTCACGGCGGAAGAAACCACCGGGGATCTTGCCTGCAGCGTAGGTCTTTTCGAGGTAATCGACGGTCAGCGGGAAGAAGTCCTGGCCCGGCTTGGCGGTCTTGGCGCCGACCACAGTAGCCAGCACAACGGTGTCTTCGATGTCGACGATCACTGCGCCGCTTGCCTGACGAGCGACTTCGCCCGTTTCGAGGCGAACCTTATGTTGGCCCCACTGAAATTCTTTGACGATCTTATTGAACATAGTCATTGCTTTTCCTCTTCGTAATGCCGCGCGGACCAGAAGCGGCGCGGCAACGCCAGGACCGGCGCCGCAGGGAAAGAGTAGTGTTATGCCATTCCAGAGAACCACGCCCTACGTTATGTACGCGCGCGAACCGCTGGAATGACACAAAGCTCTGCCCTGAAGCCCGGCCGTATTTCTGCTTTTTTGCTGCTTTTTCTACTGCTGTTTTCCTGCTAGTCGCCGCATGAATCGTCACGCTACCGCGGCTAACAGGCAGTGCGCATCACATGAAGCGCACCGTGCAAAAACAAAATGCCTGTATCAGCGGAACTGACACAGGCATCTTGCTGAACGACTGGCCGATTACTTACGCAGACCCAGCTTCTCGATCAGTGCGCGGTAACGATCCGCGTCCTTACCCTTCAGGTAGTCGAGCAGCTTGCGACGGCGGCTCACCATGCGCAGCAGACCGCGGCGGCTGTGGTGATCTTTCGTGTGGGCCTTGAAGTGAACGGTCAGTTCGTTGATGCGGGTCGTGAGCAGCGCGACCTGAACTTCGGGGGAGCCGGTGTCGTTAGCTGCGCGTGCGAATTGCGCAACGACTTCGGACTTCTTGCTTGTTTCAACTGCGGACATGTCGATTTCCTTGAGAACTAGACAGGCGGTCACGGAAGAAAGGCCGTGCCGTGGATTACCCCGTATGCGCATTCGCATTACAAATTACAACCATGCGACATGCCTCACAACGGGACGCGTATTGTAGCACAGCCCAATCCGGCCGCGAACCCCGCTGTACCGGGCGGGATCGTGACCAGCTTGCGTTTGCCCGGTGCCCGCTCTACGGCCGCTTCATCTTGCACACGGTCGGCGGCACAGTACGCTCGGGCGGCAAAGCCAGCACCGTGCGGAAACCGTAGCCGGAACCTTCGTTGTCGAACTTGACACCCGGCGTGCCGGCCTTGTCCATTTCCATTACGTAAAGGGGCTGGATCAATTGATGATCATCGGCCCGCATCCACGAGGCGTGAAAGCCGTTGTCGAACCTGATCCCCTCCAGAGCCCGGGCGACGGCCGTCGGGGCGGCACTGCCGGCGCGGTTCATCGCCGCGGCGAGGGTTTCGATCATCAACGGCATGCGGAGCACCAGGTAGTCGTCCTGGGCAGCCGGGAAACGGGCGCGGAAGGCTGCGTACCACGCATCGGAGGCCGCGCCGCCGGCGTTCGGGTGCCAATCGGCTACCGCGATCACGTGTTTGACGCCGGCATCGCCCAACGCGGCAGGCGCGCCGAGACTGTTGCCGTAGAACGAGTAAAACCTGGTGTCCAGGCCCTGCTCTCGCGCCGCCTTGACCAGAAGCGTCAGGTCGTTGCCCCAGTTGCCGGTGATGACCGCGTCCGCGCCGCTCGCGCGGATCTTCGCGATGTACGGCGCGAAGTCCTTCACGCGGCCAATCGGATGAAATTCGTCGCCGACGACCGCGATATCCGGACGCTTTGTCGCGAGCGTCGAGCGCGCGAGACTGCTGACGTCGTGGCCGAAGCTATAGTCCTGGTTCAGCAGATAAACCTTCTTCACCGCTTTGTCGCGCTGGATCACGTCAGCCAGCGCATCCATGCGCATGCCCGCGTGCGCGTCGAAGCGAAAGTGCCAGAAGCTGCAATTGGCGTTGGTCAGGGCGGGATCGTCAGCAGAATAATTGAGGAACAATTCGCGATTAGCCGGCTCGCGGCCGTTCTGTTTCTCGATCGCGCCGATCAGCGCGGCCGCCACCGCCGAACTGTTGCCCTGCATGATGTAACCGATGTGCCGGTCCGCGGCGGCGCGCAATTGCACCAACGCCTCTTCTGTACTGCCCTTGCTGTCGAGCACGACCAGTTCGAGCGGATGCGCCCCGTCGGCGAGCTTCACGCCGCCTTGCGCATTTACCTGTTCGACACCGAAGCGCAGATTGCGCTCCACTGCCGCGCCCGCGTTCGCGAACGGACCGGACATACCCTCGATCAACGCGAGCTGGATCGGCGTACCGGTGGGCTTATTCACCGGTTTGCTCGCCGGACCAGACGTCGTTTCGCCCGCGGCGTAAGCCACCGCGGCCGTCGAAATCGCCGCCAGCGCCACAACTGCCGCTGCTGCCACCCGTTGCCACTTCGCCATCGTCATTGCCCCGCTTGGTTCGTCGAAGCGCGGATCATAGGGCGTTCCAGACGGAATAAGCAAGCCGGCGAATCCGTTACTGTCCTTCCAGCGACGCCGCGCACGAAGCGCAAATCTTTTGCTGCCGCCCGTGTCAAAATAATGCGTCTCGATGATAAAAACCGCTATTCAAATGCCATCGGAGGAATTCATGTTCAACCGCCACCCATCCACGGCGGCCTCGATCGAAGCGCCGTCCGCCGCACGCCTGCGCCGCGCGGCGCTCATCTGCATGAGCGCGCTTACGCTCACCGTGGCGCTCGCCGGCTGCGTACAGCCATGGCAGCAATACAGCCAAGGCGCGGACGAATCGACCATCATCGCCCGCCTCGGCGCACCGCGTGAAAGCTACGACCTGCCCAACGGCGGCAAGCGGCTGATGTGGCCGACCCAGCCGATGGGCGAGACCACCACCGCCGCCGACATCGACGCATCCGGCAAGATCGTCACCGTGCGCCAGGTGCTTCAGCCCAACGAGTTCTACCGGGCGGAAATCGGCAAGTGGACGAAGAGCGACGTACTGGTGAACTTCGGCCGCCCCGTCGAAACCTCGTACTTCCCGTTGATGAAGCGCGAGGTCTGGACGTATCGCTATCTGGAAGACAATGTCTGGTACATGATGTACAGCTTTTATTTCGACGATCAGGGCATTGTGCGGCTCACGCAGAAAACCCCTGATCCGCTGCACGATCCGGATCGCCGCAGCCTGTTCTGAGCGCCCGCTCGAACCCATTGCGCATAGGTATGCGAAGCCGCCTCTTCAGGCGGCTTCAGACTGCTGACCAACCCCACGTTTTTCGGAGCGTGGGGTTTTATTTTTCAGGCCAGGCAGATCGTGCGATGGGCCTCCCCAGATCGGGCGAAGCGGGCCAGAAACGCGCTGGCGAGCCTGTGCAGGACGCCAG
>NZ_DASRSY010000365.1:0-9752 GCF_035656215.1 Paraburkholderia sp. | reverse complement strand
CTGTTGCACACGGCAAGCGTTTCGTCACTGACCGGCACGCACGGCGACCTTGGCCGTGCACCTCACGCGGTAACATCGAATGCCGTTAGCCACGAAGGGCTTGGACCGGATCAGGGCCTGCTGCCGCTGACCTGGTCGAGTTTTCATGGACACAACCTGTTGCACGAGTATTTTGCATGTCCGAGCCGGTTTTATTTCTTTGCGCTAAACGGTCTCGAAGGCGGCCTGCGACGTGTTACTGGCAAGGAAGCCGAAATTGTCGTTTTGCTGGACAGGGCGCCAGACGCGCTCGCGAATCTCGTCGATGCATCGCGCTTCGCACTCTTCTGCACGCCCGTCATCAATCTGTTCCAGCAACGTACGGATCGTATCGAACTGACAAAGGACGACACGGAATTCCATCTGGTGCCCGCTCGACTGCATCCGCTGGACTACGAAATATTTTCCGTCGAGTCCATGACCGGGCAGGTTGCTGCCACGTCGGAACAGTTCGAATTCCGGCACCTGTACCAGACCCTCAACAACGATGAAGGCAACTACGGGCGCTACTTCTCGATCCGTCGCGAGCGCCGGCTGATGTCCGACTCCGCGCGCCGCTACGGCACGCGCACACCGTACGTAGGTACGGAAACGTTCGTGTCGCTGGTCGATCAGAACGAAGCGCCGTATGTGGAGGCGATCCGCTATCTGTCGGTCGATGCGTGGCTGACCAACCGCGATCTGCCAAACCTCGTGCCGCGCAACGGCCAACAGGATCTCTTCGTATCGGAGTCGGCTCCGCTTGAGGGCATCGGACTGATCCGCGCGCCCAGCGCGCCGAAAGCACCGTACGCCGAGCGCGAAATGGCCTGGCGTCTGATTCGCCAATTGAATTTCAACTATCTTCCATTGGCGGACCTCGATCATCGCGCCGGCGGTCAGGGGCTCCGGGACATGCTGCGGCTGTTCCTCTCTAGCGATGATGAAGCACAGCGCCGGCAGATCGAGAGTCTGGTGGGTGTGAGGACGCGGCCCGTGACCCGACGGCTGCCCGGAGGCGGCCCGCTTGTTTTCGGGCGCGGCATTGAATGCCTGCTGACGATCGATGAAACGGGATTCTCAGGCACGAGTCCGTACCTGTTCGGCGTGATTCTCGAGCACTTTCTGGCGCGCCATGTCTCGATCAATGTCTTTACGCAAACCGAATTGCACTCCATGCAGCGGGGGCAAGTTGCCCGCTGGGACGTGCGCATGGGTACGCGAGGGGCTGCCTGATGGACCGCGCTCCGTTCCCGGCCGTGATGCGCGATGCCGTGCTCCCACCCGAACTGATCGAACGGCTACGCGCCGAACCGTGGCGTTATGGCTTTCTGAGTCTGCTACGGCGCCTGGGGGCAAATTCTCGCATCCCACCGATCGGGCGTGCGCGGCGTCCGCAGGCGGAGCCCTTTCGCCTGGGGCAGCAACCGAGCCTGGCTTTTGCGCCTCGCGAGATTGCCGAGGTCGGAGAAATCGACGGCCGTCTCAGGGTAAAGCTGTTTGGTCTCGGCATGCTCGGCCCTAATGGACCATTACCCATCCATGTGACGGAAATCGCGCGGGATCGCCAGGAGAGCAGGCGCGACACTACGCTTGTCGATTTTCTGGATCTTTTTCACCACCGCTACTTGACGCTGTTCTACCGCGCCTGGTCGTCCGCGCAGGCTACAGCCGGATTGGATCGTCCGGACGACGAGCGGTTCTCGTTCTATGTCGCAAGCCTGTTTGGGCAGAACACGGGTGAGATAGGCCGGGGCCGGCTGCCAGCGCACGCACGCATGTCAGCTTCAACTCATCTGATACGCGAGGCACGCAATCCCGACGGACTTCGGGCTACGCTCGCCCAGTTCTTTGGCGTCCCCGTCGCCATTGATGAACACGTCTGGAACTGGATCGAGGTGGACCCCGCCGAGCACAGCAAGCTCGGTGCACCAGGCGCGCCGTCGGTGATGTCCGAGGGGGCGATGCTCGGCGAGCAGGTACCAGACCGGCAGCACAAGTTTCGGATCGTCGTCGGTCCGCTCGACATCGACGAGTACCTGCGCTTCACGCCACAAGGCAATGATCTGCCATTGCTGGTGGAGTGGGTCCGTGCCTTCATCGGCTATGAATTCGCCTGGGAACTCGAACTGCGGATCAAGGCGCAGAGCGCACCGCCGGCCGTGATTGGCGGCGCGGAACGGCTCGGTTGGTCGGGGTGGCTCGGCCGCTCGCTGACGGGTGAACCGATTACGGGAATGCGCTTCGAACCCGAGCACTACGCGCTGGCGGCGCAATAACTCGCAGATACTTCAATGAACGCGAAAAAATACACCGCGGCGAAAACGCGGAACGTCGATGTCGTTATCCATGACTGGCTAGTCCCCATTTCCGATGACGCACCCTGTGGCAACGACCTCGAATACGATCCAGAGTATGTCGTCCTGTCCGCAAAGACGACCGCGCAACCGGACGCGCAGTACGGCAACTTTGTTGGATCGCCAGAACCGGTCAACTGGAGCGATATCGATCGCGATTGCCGCAGGCTGATGCTGCGTAGCAAGGATATCCGGCTCGCTGTGCTGTTCGCGCGCAGCCGGACACGGCTGGCTAGCAGCGCTGGTTTCGCGGAGGGCATGTCTTTGCTGGCAAGCTGGCTCGACCTGTACCCCGACGCGATCCATCCGCAACTCGCAGTCGACACGGATCGCGATGCGGCGCTAGAGATACGCTCGAACGCACTCCAGGCACTGACCGACGTCGATGGCTTACTGTCGGATCTGCGGGAAATATCCCTCGTCAAGTCGACCGCTACGCGCTTACAGGTGCGGGACGTGGAACGTGCGTTTGCCAGGCCACGCCTGGCCGATGCGCTTTCGCAGGATTCGGTGCGGCAGCAATTAGACGATCTGCGCGCACAGAGTCCTGCAATGTTGAGTGAATTCGATCAGGCGCTGGCAAGTTTCGAGGGTATCGAGACATGGTCCGAACTGCATCTGCATTCATTTGCACCGGACCTGTCCGCGCTGGGTAGATTGCTGCGACTATTTGCACGCCCAATTGAATGTGACGCTGCGCACGACGCGATTCTGGATGACGCAGCCGCTTGTGAGGCGCGGGTCGTTACTGTGGATGCGCCACTCGGCGACACAACCGCGCCACAGGCGGCAGCGACGCCGCACATTGTCGAGCCGGTTCAACCCATGCGGAGAACCGGCATGCATGTCACTGACCGGCAAGCAGCACTGGAGACGATACGCGCGGCACGGCATTGGTTCGAAACCCATGAGCCGAGCAGTCCGATTCCGGTTCTGCTCCGGCGCGCGGAACAGTTCGTCGGCAAGCGTTACGCCGAGGTGGTGCAGGCGATTCCGCCGGAACTGCTGGTGCAGTGGGATACCGAGGCGTGAGCGTCGTGAGCCTATCGGTGCTTCTTCCCTAGCCGTTGTCGTGCATTTCGATTTCATTTTTGCCTCCCCGTGTGGCTACTGATCGGTCAAGCATGACTGCGCCGTAGGCGAATCAGACGTGTGTCGCGGTGCTTTTGAGCCGATCTGATATTTCCAATAAGAAACGGATGGGTGGGCGGCGGTGCACCGCAGACTGATCGGCGGGCGCGTGCGTATCAGCCACCGGGGCCCCAGCCCAGAACGCTTTCGTCAAGCACAGCAAGGTCAATCGCGTGTTCAGGCCAGTCGCCCCGGGCAAATCCGCTTGCCGCCATAAAATCCCGCGTGTATAGTTTCCTAACTTACTCTTGTTTCGTATCGGAAATTAAAGGGATTCTCATGGACGCTTCCACCATCCTCGCCGACCTTGGCATCGCCCACGCGGCGCAAGCCGGCGACATCGCGGTTCATTCGCCGATCACCGGCGAACTCATCGGCCGCGTGGCCAGCAACACGGTGGCGGAAGTCGACGTGGCCCTTGCCAATGCGAAAGAGGCATACACGGCATGGCGCAACGTTCCGGCACCGCGCCGCGGCGAATTGGTGCGCCTGCTCGGCAACCGTCTGCGTGAAAAGAAGCAGGCGCTCGGCAGCATCATCACGCTCGAAACCGGCAAGATCCTGCAGGAAGGCATGGGCGAAGTGCAGGAAATGATCGACATCTGCGACTTCGCGGTCGGTCTGTCGCGGCAGTTGTACGGTCTGACGATTGCGTCGGAGCGTCCGGGCCATCGCATGGCGGAAACGTGGCATCCGATGGGCACGTGCGTGGTGATCTCGGCATTCAACTTCCCGGCAGCGGTGTGGTCGTGGAATGCGGCGCTGGCGCTGGTATGCGGCAACGCGGTGATCTGGAAGCCGTCGGAAAAGACGCCGTTGACCGCGCTCGCCGTCAACCAGATTCTCAGCGAGGCGCTGAAGGAATTCGGCGATGCGCCAGCAGGTCTCACCGCATTGATCAACGGTGGCCACGACGTCGGTGCGAAGCTGGTGGCCGACCCGCGTGCGTCGATCGTCAGTGCGACGGGGAGCACGGAAATGGGGCGCACGGTCGGTGTTGAAGTGGCGAAGCGCTTTGGCCGCTCGCTGCTCGAACTCGGCGGCAACAACGCGGGTATCGTCGCGCAAACCGCGGATCACGAGCTCGCGATGCGCGGCATTCTGTTCTCGGCAGTGGGTACGGCGGGGCAGCGTTGCACGTCGCTGCGGCGTCTGTTCGTGCACGAAAGCGTGTATGACAAAACCATCGAACGTCTGAAGCAGTTGTATAGCAAGGTACCGATCGGCAATCCGCTCGAAAAAGGCACGCTGATGGGGCCGCTGATCGACAAGCAATCGTACGCTCGCATGCAGGAAGCGCTGCAGCAGGCTACGGCCGAAGGCGGCAAGGTGTTCGGCGGCGAGCGTGTCGAAGTAAAGGGCCATGAAGGCGGTTACTACGTGCGTCCGGCCATCGTCGAAATGCCGTCGCAAACTGCGGTGGTGCTGAAGGAAACCTTCGCCCCGATTCTGTATGTGTTGCGTTATTCGGATTTCGCGGATGCAGTTGAAGCGAACAATGCGGCGGTGCACGGTTTGTCGTCGTGCGTGTTCACGACCGACCTGCGCGAAGCCGAACGCTTCCTGTCCGACTCGGGCAGCGACTGCGGTATCGCTAACGTGAACATTGGACCGAGCGGCGCGGAAATCGGCGGCGCGTTCGGTGGCGAGAAGGAAACCGGCGGCGGTCGTGAGTCGGGCTCGGATGCGTGGAAGGCCTATATGCGCCGCGCGACCAACACGGTCAATTATTCGTCGGCGTTGCCGCTTGCGCAGGGCATCGACTTCAATATCGGCTGATCCGGTAAGTAGCAACACAGAAGAAAGCGGTAGAGCATTCAGCAGAAAACAGCGGCGCATTTATGCGCCGCTGTTCACAACCTCTTCAGCAATCCGTTTGCGCCGCCCGCCGTTTCTGAGCGGCCACGCTACTCGTGGAGTAAGACGTGAGTTCCAAAGTCGTGATCGTCGGCGGTGGGGTGATCGGCAGCTCGATTGCGTATTTTCTGCGGCTGTCCGATCCAACGGTCAGTGTCACGGTCATCGAGCGCGATCCGACTTATGCGCGTTCTTCGTCGGCATTGTCGGCGGCATCCATTCGCCAGCAATTCTCTACGCCGCTTTCCATTCAGATGTCGCTATTCGGCATCGAGTTTCTGCGCTCGATCGGCGAGCGGCTCGATATCGGCGGTGCGAAACCGTCAATCGATCTGCACGAAGGCGGCTATCTCTTTCTCGCCACACCCGCCGGTGAGACGACGCTGCGTGAGAATCACGCGCTACAAAAGAGTCTCGGCGCCGATATCAGTTTGCTCGACAAAGGCGCGTTGCAAGCGCGCTTTCCCTGGCTCAATACGGAAGACCTCATTGCCGGTGCTTATGGCGAAAGCGGTGAGGGCTGGTTCGACGGCTATGGTTTAGTGCAGGCGTTGCGCAAAAAAGCGCAGGCACTTGGCGCGCGCTATGTTGCCGCCGACGTCACCGCGCTGCCTCGCGAAGGCAATCATGTCACGCAAGTTCAAACCGCGAATGGCGAGATCTACGCCTGCGACGTGGTAGTGAACGCCGCGGGCGCCTGGTCGCGCAAAGTCGCGCAGATGGTCGGCATCGACATTCCGGTATTTGCACGACGCCGAAGTATCTTCAACGTCATGTCGCCCGCGCGGCTCGAACATTGTCCTTTGCTGATCGATCCGAGTGGCGTGTATTTCCGGCCCGAGGGCAAATCGTTCATCTGCGGTACGTCACCGTCAGCGGATAACGATCCAGACGACTTGCCGCTCGACGAAGTCGATCACGCACTATTCGACGACGTGATCTGGCCGACGCTCGCGCACCGCGTGCCGCAATTCGAAGCGTTGCGCGTGCAGAATTGCTGGTCCGGCTATTACGAATACAACGTGCTCGATCAGAACGCGATCATCGGCTATCACCCTGCCGTCGATAACTGCATTTTTGCCAATGGTTTTAGCGGACACGGTCTGCAGCAGGGCCCCGCAACCGGTCGCGGCATCAGCGAATTGATTCTGCATGGCCGCTACACGACGCTCGATCTTGGTTCGCTGAACTTCGCTCGTGTGCTCGAAAACCGGCCAATCGTGGAGAAGAACGTTGTTTAGCCGGTGCGTTGGAGGTGATGCGGAAAACGCAATAGGTAGTGCATAGATATCGTTTGCCGCCCACCCGGACGATGGCCACAATCGATGCCGATCTTCCATCGACAAGATAAGCGGCCCGCCACTATGTTCACGTTCAACCCCGCATTCGAAGCGCCGGCCGGTTCGCCGATTCGCGAGCTGTTCAAGTATCTGGCGCATCCCGGCATGATTTCGTTTGCCGGCGGCTATCCGGCAAGCGATCTGTTCGACCGCGAAGGTCTCGATGCGGCTGCGGCGCGCGCGTCGCAGCAGGCTACGCTCTGTCTGCAATATGGTCCGACGGACGGCCTGCCCGTCCTCAAGGAACAACTCGCGCATCTGATGACACGGCGCGGTACGCCTTGTACGCCGCAAGCATTGCTTGTTACGACCGGTTCGCAGCAAGGTTTCGATCTGCTGTTACGCGTGATGGTCGCGCCTCGTGACGTGGTGCTGGTTGAGCAACCCGCTTATCCGGCGACCTTGCAGGCGCTGAAGCTGCAGGAGGCCGATGTCGTGACCGTGCCTGTCGATCAGGACGGGCTCGATGTCGCCGCGCTCGCCGCGTTGCTCGAAGCGGGTACGTTACAGCGGCCGCCGAAGCTGCTCTACACGGTGCCCACCTTCGCTAATCCGACTGGCGCAACGTTGTCGCTCGAGCGCCGCATGGCGTTGTTGAAGCTGGCGGCACGTCACCATTTTCTGATCGTCGAAGACGATCCCTATGGCGACCTGCGTTTCAGCGGCGCGGCGTTACCGTCGTTGCTCGCGTTGAGCGATCAGGTGCCTGGTTCGCGCGACTGGGTTGTGCATTTTTCGAGTCTGTCGAAGATCGTCGCGCCAGGCTTGCGGGTCGGCTGGATGGTCGCGCACGCGGAAATCTTGCGCCGTTGCGTGATCGCCAAGCAAACGGTCGACCTGTGTAGTTCACCGTGGGCCCAGATGATCGCCGCCGAGTACCTCGCGAGCGGCGCGCTGGAGCGTCATTTGCCACGGATCATCGACGCCTATGCTGTGAAGTGCCGCACGCTGTGCAATGCGCTCGATGAGCATTTGGGTCATGACATCGCGTTTCATCGTCCTGCCGGCGGTATGTTCGTGTGGGCGCGATTGAAGGGTGGACAGAACGCGTCCGATTATCTGCATGCCTGTATCGAGCGCAATGTCATGTTCGTGCCGGGCGTCGCGTTCTATAAAGACAATATCGATCTGGCGGCACTGCGCTTGTCATTTGCAGCGCCCGGTGTAGCCGAAATCGAAACCGGCGTGCAGAGAATGGAGCAGGCGCTCGCACTCTTTTGATGACGGCTAATTCGGCTAACGCCGTATTGGTGGAAAAGCAGTAAGAACAATGCTTGAAATAACCCGGTGAGCACGAGGTGCGCAACCGGGTTTTTTACGCAGATGCTAAATCGCGGAGATTTAGCATAAACCTCCCGGTCCGGTAAAGCGGCGTAAGGTCGCCGCGGCCGGACTACGCTTGCCGGCTCTTCTCTGCCTTGTTGAGCGCCCGGCAGCAAGCGCACGAGCCGATTTCCCCGTACGCCGTTGCCGACTTCGCATGCCGTTTAACTCAATTCGCTGCTTCGACTCGACACGCTTCCTAATGATTTAATCCCACTCGCTCAATATTTCCGTCAAACTCCTGAAACATGTCTGATTGTTAAATGAAGAGTGTCGCCGGTTTGGGGCTAAAAATATCGGTTATCATCGCTGCCTTCGGCGAATGATTTCGATGAGTTAATTCATCGGCCATCCACGTTAATACCGTCGCATCGAACCAGAAAAAATCAGATGAAGATGTCGCGCAAAAAGATTGCAATCCTGGTAGTCGGTCTTCTGGTCGTGGCCAGCGTGGTCATTCAGGCGGTGTGGCGTCCATTCGCGCATCGCAAAGCCGCCGAGACCGCCGAAGTTGTGCTCGATATTCATCATCCAGATGCGGTGATCGACAGCGAAGCGCTCTCGCGTTTGCCGCGCGACATCTTGCGCGTGCCGCTGTTGCACGACTTGCTGACTCAGGACTTCGTCGACTATTACGAATCGAACGACACGCGGCTGTCCACAGAAGGCGCGCTGCGGCGTCTCGCGTTCGAACATCAACTGGACTGGCGCGATGAATTGATCCGCCGCGTATTCGACGAACCCGCGCATGTATTGCTGTGGCGCTCGCCGGATGGCCGCCTCGGTTACTGGGTGATGTCGATACACCGTAACGGTCTGGCGAAGCTGCTGCAAGGCTTCGGCAACGTCGCCGCTAGCGACTCGCAGTTGAGCCAGGTGGCGAAGCTCTCCGGCGATGTACCGGTATACGCGTTGAAGCTGGCGGTTGGCCGCACGATTCTGTTCGCGACGAAAGACGACCGCCTCGTCGTGATGTCCGCACCGGGCGTGCTGCTCGACGCGAAAGGCAGCGTGCTGAGTGAGCGGGCCGATGCCGTGTCCGAGATGCTTTCGTCAGGCCGCGACGATGCGGCGCGCGCCTATCGACTGGACGCACCCGGCGATGCGCCGAAGGGGCATCGGTTGGTGGTGTCGGCGAATTATTTGTCGTTTGGCTATCAGGCGTTTTTCTCAGGTATCGACGCGCTGCGATTCGACTTTTCGTCGAACGGCAACGCCGCGGCGAACTGGCAGACTTCCGCGCTGATTGAGCCGGGCAAGTTGCCCCAGGAGTGGAATAGCGCCGACTTGTGGCGCGCCTTGCCCGCTAATCCGGCGGCGTGCACGAGCTTGCCGGCCGACTGGAAAGAGGCGTCGGGTCTGTTGGGCAAGGTTGCGGATGTGGGCGCGGATGGCGCTGCTGCGATCGGCGATCAGCTCGCCGGCCCCGCGGCCGTCTGCTGGTATGCGAAGTCCACACTGGTCGCGCCGGTCTTCGTCGCTCGCGTGAAGACGCAGGACGCGGCGAACCTCGCTGCGCTGAAAGCCGCACTCGGTAAGGCCTTTGGCGACGTGATCGGCGCGTACGAGGCGAAGGCTGCCAAATCCGGCGACGCTGATTCGGGCTATCGTCGCTTACCGGTCACGAAGCACGACCAGCGCGCCAGCGTCACCGTATGGCAACGGCCGGTCAGTGCGCGCTCTGGCACAGCTGTGTCCAGCAAGGCGTCGTTTGCATCGCAATTGT
>NZ_DASRSY010000364.1:0-1946 GCF_035656215.1 Paraburkholderia sp. | reverse complement strand
CTTTCCCCTGAGTCATATCCACCAGGGCTAGCCGGGCATTGTCCACCGCGTTGACGGGCAGCCGGACAGTCATCTTCACCAGCATCCCGTAAGCACTGTCCACGAGTCCGTAACCTTCAGCCTCGATCCATCTGCGCACTTTCGCTTCGTCGGCGTAACTCACTTCGACGATCAGCGTAACCTGAGCAATCCGCTCCACCCGTGGCGCATCCAGTAGCGCCGATGCAATCGCATCGGTATACGCCCGCACCAACCCGCCGGCGCCCAGCTTTACACCACCGTAATACCGCACGACGGCCGCCAGCACGCCGTCCAGATCATGATGCCGCAACACTTCGAGAATGGGCCGGCCCGCGGTTCCGGACGGCTCGCCGTCGTCGGACATGCCTGACTGGCCACCTGCCAGCAGCGCCCAGCACACATGCGTCGCGCCTGGATGCTCGTCGCGCAGACGACGCAACTCGATCATCGCCGCGTCGCGGTCGGCGACCGGTATCGCATGCGCGATGAAACGGCTCTTACGAATCTCGAGTTCCGCGGACAGCGGCGCGGGCAAGGTATAGGTGGGCAAGGCAAAGACTTCAGTGGATGGAAAGATGCAGACCGCATGTGAATCTCATGCGGCCTTGTGCCCGCCATGGTAACGGATCGTCGATGGGTATTCGTCTACAATCGTCCGCTGAACGCGTGCCTGTCCGCTGGAGCCGGGAGCGCCATAAGGAGACCACATGCCTGATTTTTCTACGCTAGGAACGTTCGTTGCCGTTGTACTCGGGCTCTTTCTGATTCCGGGGCCGGCTGTGCTGCTGGTTTTGACGCGCACGGTGCATGGCGGACGCAAGGCCGGCATACTCACCGGTCTCGGTGTCGCAGTGGGCGATTTCATCCATACGTTAGGCGCATCGGTCGGCCTGTCGGCCCTGCTGATGACGTCGGCGCTTGCCTTCAATGCCGTGAAATTTGTCGGCGCCGCCTATCTCATTTATCTGGGCATTCGTGCCTTGCGCGAAAAGCAGGTGAGCGCGCATTTGCCGGCGGTCGCGCAGGTATCCGCTTCCAAGGCCTTCTTTCAGGCGATCCCTGCCGAAGTGTTGAACCCCAAGACCGCGCTGTTTTTCCTCGCGTTCCTGCCGCAGTTCGTTCGCCCTGAGCATGGCTCCACGTTCATGCAGTTCGCGACGCTCGGGCTGATTTTCGTCGGCATGAGCGCGCTTTATACAACGCTGATCGTGCTGACCATTCGTCCACTGGGCAAACTCGTGAAGCGCCTGACATGGCTGAGCCGCTGGCAAAACAAGATCATCGGCGTGCTGTTCATTTCGCTTGGTCTGCGCGTCGCCACGCAAACGCGCTGACGAATCTGCACGCCGCCGCGCGCCGTTTCGTTCGGGCGCGCGGAAACGTGCTGCCACGCTCGCACTAGATATTCCGGCGCTGCCGCCTCAAGCGGCCTTCACGTGCGTATTCCATCTGGCCCTCTGTTCGCACGGCGAGCTTTTCCTGTTCGGCGCGGCTCATCTGCCGGGTATCGTCGATGTCACCCACACGCAGCACTTCCTGCGCGATCCGTATGCGTAACGTCATTAATGGTTCGCCGCGTTCGACCAGCGTGCGATCGGCTGCGCGCGCCTGCTGGACGCCGCTATCGATCAGGTTGCGCAATTCCAGCAACGTGAGCCGCTGGCGTTGGATCTCGAGGATGAGTCGCTGGATGGCCTGCTCATCACGCGTGCGCCACCAGGTGCGCAGTTCGGCGAGCGAGGGAGGGGCGAAGGGAGGAAGGCGCATTGCTCAGACGAAAGATGGTCGGGTAGCAGCGGCGCATTGCTGCGCCGCCGCCCCCTAAGAACCGTACGTGCGAGTTTCCCCGCATACGGCTCAAGCCTCATTAAGGCTAGTGATTAAACTAACCCGGCGGCACAACGTACCGACAGGGCCTTGTACCT
>NZ_DASRSY010000363.1:0-11745 GCF_035656215.1 Paraburkholderia sp. | reverse complement strand
GTAATTGCAGTCATACACCAGACCCGATGTCGCATCCAGCCCTCGCGCGCCTACTCACGACCACCCAGAAAAGCCAAGCCCCATCATCATCTCGCCTACAAGGTCGCTTGATGTAATGGGGCTTAAGTTGAGAGCATTGCGTCGCTAGGCGGGTACCGACGCACCAATGACTAGTTGAGCGTGTGTCAAATCGTATGTATCGAGAGCGTCTTCATTGTTCGCCCTTGTTATCCGCGTTAGCTGGTAACTGTGCGAGACATCGCGCTGCATGGCGAATTGACGATCGGGGGAACCACCCGGCGGCACGCCAGTCTGATTTAACGCCATCAGCACAGCGTGGCAGTAGTAATTCCGGTATGCCCGTATCCTCGTGATACGGGCTTTTTTTTGCATCAACGGGATGGGCGGCGCGCACCGTACCCAGGCGAGTAAGCCAGGCAATAAAGTGGAGCAAGGAGCAGAGCAACAAACGGAGCGATAAAGCCACCACCAGCCGCGCAAAGCGGCCGGAAAAAAACAGCGCCAAGCTTGCCCGCCGCCCCTAAGATCGGGCTTCGAGCGCAGCTGTGGGCCGCGTTTCGGGTGTCGCGACGACGTAGTCGTTCATTCGCTGTGCGGTCCAGCTCAACAGGCGTTCGTCGTGCTCGAGTCTTGCAAACTCGGCTCTGCCACGCTCGGTGAGCACGGCGATATCGACAGGCGCGTGAAAACCGGGAGCCGGTGCGACCGTGCGCTGCCGAACGGTGTCCATCAGGCCGAGCGCACGAAGATATTGGAATACACCCGGACGTCTGGCCCATGGGACCTGGCGATATTGCGCCCGCCGCAGCGCTTCAAGTACCGCTTCGTTGGAATACGTGGTCATCTCACTTCTTTCTTAAAGTGCAGCTATGACACATCTATGCCCAACACGTCACCACGCCACCAGTGACGCGCATAGCACCCGCCCTTGGCTGGAAGCTCGCTGCATGCCATGCATGTCGAATTCCGCCAGGTGCTGCCTGGTCTCGTTTCGGAACCCCCGTCTGAACGGCATGTTAGCGTTCTCTCTACGGGCCGACGATGCAACCGCTGCGGCGCGATAGCAAGCCCATAGATTTGTCCCGAAAGTCATACGTTACCGCATTTAAATTGATTCTATTCACTTTATTAGCGCTTTTTTTTGCAGCAATCGTGCTATGGAAAGGCGCCCGCCGGCCCCTGACCATTGGCACGATCGCCCTGTTCTGGCTGCTCGCCGCCGGCTGGCTCACTGCGCCATTACTGGAATTTGCGCAGCCACATCGGCAGACCGACACACCCGTCAGCTTCGCGTCACGCACCGCGATCGTCATGCTCGGCGGCGGCACCATCTACGACGAAGACGACGTGCTCGTCCCACCGCGTGACGTGCTTGCGCGCATAGCGGTCAGCGCGGAAAACTACGCGGCCTGCAAGCGCACGGCAGCCGCGTGTCAGGTGATCGTGAGCGGGGGCAACCCACAGCGGCATAGCGCAACCGAAGCAGACACCTATCTGCCCTACCTGTTGCGCAAACAGGTGCCGCGTGCGGACATCGTGCTGGAAAACAGCAGCCGCACGACTTACGAAAACGCGCGCAACGTGTCGGCTATTCTCGACCGGTCACGTTACGATTCCCTGATACTCATTACCTCCGCGTATCAGATGCCGCGCGCCTTGCTCGACTTCCATCGGTTCGGCCTTGCACCGCAGCCGTTGATCTCGAGCGCGCGGCACGCATCTCTCGGTGTACTGCCACGTTGCGACAATCTGGTGAATGCGGAGATTGCGCTGCACGAGCTGATTGGAATCGCGCAATTTCATATCTATCGTGCAATCGGATGGTTCTGAATTTCAGGCGCCGTGATGAGACAATTTATTTAGAGATGCGAATATTTTCTTTATGCCGGCACCGCTTCATCGAGCTTGGTGCGGAATCGTTATCGACCGCGACAGTGAGTCGAGCGTAACAAGATGTAACTAATTGTCACTACCGTTACAAAACGTCCGCTGGAGCGGATATTGCTGGCTAGAATGCATTGTCTTTCCGATTGGACAGGCAAGTACTTGGGTCCACAACCACTCTGCGGAGGTAACAATGAAGAAAGTGTCCCTGGCGATCCTGGTTTCCCTCAGTGCCGTAACGGGCGCGGCCTATGCGCAGGACAACGGCGTCATGATGAGCACCGATCCGGCCAAGGCAGCCGACGTCGAGCAACGCGCGCAAGATTTGCAAAACCGCCAGCAAGTAATGGAAAGCGCGCCGGCCATGTCGGAGAAACATCACAAGATGGCTCCGCATCACAATCATAAGAAGGCCGCCAAGCCGATGGCCGCCAGTTCGTAAGCGCTGCTGACTGCCTCACCCACGGCCACGCCGCGAAGGTGAAAAGCCGAAGCCGGCACCGCCGGTTTCGGCTTTTTTGTTATCGAATGGACTTGCTACAGGCCCGCTGCGCCCGGCTGACGTTATGCTAAAGTCGCGCACCGACCGGCGCCCAGCGACCGTCGCCCGGCCGGAATCCCCCTAACCTGTGCGCACCTTGGTGCGGAGGACAGCATGAGCAACATTCAGCTAGATATCGAATGGACTGAAGCCGCATCTCGCAAAATCGAAAAACTGATGCCGCGCGGCGGTCAGGAAGCGTTCCTCGCGCTGCCGCCCGTCGAATGCCTGCCGATGGAAGGCGACGTGCTGTTTCTTGGTCCGGACGGCAAGCAACAACCGTTCATTGTCGCGGAGCGCCAATATCACCACGATGGCGATGCCGACTGGACCATCATCCTGATCCTCGACGTCCCGCAGGCCACGCACTAAAGATAAACGGCGAGCGCCGCACGGACCGGATCCGGCCCGGCAGTTCACTCGCCGTTGTTTGGCCCTTAAACTTCGCCTTTTAAACGCTTACGCGATCTTCGACACGACGCGAATTTCCGCGTGTTCGACCCAATCCGCCACTGCTTTCTTATAAGCCGCAATGTGCGCTGATCTGGCATGCGCGGCCAGCGCTTCCTGGCTTTCCCAACGCTCGACAAACACGAACCGGCGCGGCTCCTGCACGTCACGATGCAGATCGTATTGAAGCGCACCCTGTTCTTTACGCGTCGGCCCGACGATGCCTTCGAGCGCTTCACGCAGTTGCTCTTCATAGCCCGGCTTTGCCACCGAGATTGCGACCACCGCGATTTCCGTCATGCCTGCCCTCCGTTTTTTCACGAAAAGCAGCAGCATACCCGCCGTCCGCCAAACCTGCAGGCGATCCTGCGCACCGGGCTGGATTACCCAGATGCATAACCTCCCGCGTGCACGAAACGTCTTAGCACCGTCCTTGCCTGGAGTTTGGCGGGCGACCACTCACGACCCTGCTACCCTCGGCTTCATACACGCGATTGATTGCGTTTGAAACAAGCGATCTCGCGCAAGGCAAACGAGCGAGAAACTCCCGCGAGACGCCCGCTGCGCCGAGGGCGACTGCCACGTCGAGGCTGGTTTGCCGGGCATCCGTCATGTTCCGCGTTTGTGATAACCCGCACATTCATGCGAAGTGCGAACTGCTAGACTAGTTTTGATTAATCCCGCCGGAGTCCCGCATGGCTGGCATTGCTCTCCGCGTTCCCGGGCTGTGGCCGCCTGACCCTGCCGGCGCCTGGGCTGTGCATCCGTTGCGCGCTGAATCTGTTTGCGCGCCCTGTCACCCGCTTGCCGCGATGTCACTATGCCCGCTCTCATGCCCGCCTTTATGCCAACCGTCAGCGAAGTGACCCTGAGCGGCCTGCTCCCGCATCTGGTCCGGGACGAGTCCGGCTGGACCGCGACATGGCGCGCGCTGACCCTGCACAGCGTGTTCCAGCCGGTGCTGTCCGTCACGCATCAGTGTGTGGTCGGCTATGAGGGCCTGTTGCGTGCGGTCGATCCAGTCGGCTTGCCGGTATCGCCGGAAGTGCTGTTCTCCGGCACACGCTCGGCCGCCGACGCGCGCGAACTCGACCGCATCGCGCGCTGCCTGCATGTGGCGAATTTTATGGAACAAGGCATCAGCACAGGGTGGCTGTTTCTGAATACGCGCCCGCAGGTGTTCGAAACCGGCTGGCCGCAGCGCACCTTCATCGATGAGCTCTCGGCGCACTTCGGCCTGCCGCAGGAGCGCATCGTCATCGAAGTACTCGAACAACCCGCCGACGATGAATCCGCCGTTGCCAGCATGCTCGCGGCGTCGCAGCCACGCGACTTCCTGATTGCAATCGACGACTTCGGTACCGGTTTTTCGAACTTCGACCGTGTGTGGCGCTTTCGCCCAGACATCGTGAAACTCGACCGCTCCCTGGTCGCGCGTGCGGGCAAGCGTGAAGGCGACGATTCTATGATCAGCCACCTGATCGCAATGCTCCACCAGTCCGGTACGCTGGTGCTGGCCGAAGGCGTCGAAACCGACGAAGAGTTGATGATCCTGATGCAGGCCGACGTCGATTTCGTGCAGGGTTTCTGGCTCGGCCAGCCGAAGAGTTCGGTGCCGGCTGCGTGCGCCAGGGTGCCGGCGCTGATCGAGTCGATGTGGACCAAGTTCGCCGCTTATGAACGTGCCCGCGCCGGGCACCAACGGCTCGGCTTCGAAGGATTCGCCGAAGCCGTCCTCGCCGCCGCCGACACCTTCAAAACCACCGGCGACCTACGGCAGGCGGCACAAAAGATGTGGCATCTGCCCGAAGCGCGCCGGGTGTTCGTCACTGACGGTCAAGGCGAACAGACGCAAGCGTCGATCGCGGCCGCCTCGCTGCCGCCACCTCCGCTGCGGCTCGCACCGCTCTACACCGATACGCGCAGCAACTGGTCGCGGCGCGCGTATTTCAAACATGCGCTCGCCGCGCCGGGGCGTGTCGCCATGATGGGGCCGCACTATTCGCTCGCGGACGGCCAGGACTGCTATACCGCGGCGATCGCATTCGACCGTGACGGTACGCATGTGCTTTGCGTCGACTTCGTGCCGACGACGTCGCCGGCCGATACGCGTTCTGGTGGACGCGGGGGCAAACGCTGAGCCTGACGGCTTCCCGTTGGCCGTCCTATGGCGACGGCTCCCCAGGCACCGCCTGAACCGCCTCCGAGGGCGTTTTGATAGCTCTTCCGAGTTTTAGCGCCTCGGCTCCCCCTTTAATCCTCCACCCGTCCACGGTCGGATTTAATCTCGCTGCGCTTGGCCTTGCTGTCGAGGCGACGCCGATTCGATGCGCGCGTGGGCCGGGTCGCGACGCGCGGCTTGCGCGTCACGCTGACGCTTTCGATCAGCTCATCGAGCCGCGCCAGCGCCGCCGCGCGGTTCATCTCCTGAGTGCGATGCTGCTGCGCCTTGATGATCACCACCCCGTCGCGCGTGAGCCGATGATCGGACAGCGCGAGCAGGCGCATCTTCAGCACTTCCGGCAACGACGAAGCGTGCACGTCGAAACGCAGATGGATGGCACTCGAGACCTTATTGACGTTCTGACCGCCCGCTCCTTGTGCGCGCACTGCGGTCAATTCGATTTCGTTCGGCGGGATTGGATAACGGGATGTCATGACTGGATTGAGCTAGGAGACGCAAGTGTACACAGGGCGCAGTCGAATAAGGACTATCGGGCGCGGCCGCCGATGCGAAAAACCATTTGCAACGACACAGCCCGTTGGCCGATACTGCCGTTTTCGCTTACAGCGTAAATTAATATGAAACTCCGTCCGGGTTTTGTGCTGGAACTGGCCGTCAACTTTCTGCTGCCGTGGCTTGCTTACCGCCTCGCGCTGCCGCATCTGGGCGAGACCGGCGCGCTGATCGCCTCCGCCGTGCCACCGATCGTCTGGAGCCTGATCGAACTGATACGCTTTCGACGCGTCGACGCGCTCAGCATGATGGTCGTGGCGGGCATCGTGCTGTCGGTCGCGGCGATGGCGCTGGGCGGCAGTCCCCGCATGTTGCTGCTGCGAGAGTCACTGGTGTCCGGCGTGGTGGGCGTGGTGTTTCTGCTGTCTTTGCCGATGCGCCGCCCGCTGATCTTCTATCTCGCGCGTGCCACTGTCGCCCGTGAAATGGAAGGCGGCGCCGCGCGCTTTGAAGCGCTGTGGCGCGAGCGGCCTGCTCTCGTCAGTGCAATGCGGCTCATGACGCTTGTTTGGGGTGTCGGCCTGACCGGCGAAACGGCGCTGCGCGCATGGATGGCGCTCACCTGGCCAATCGAGCGCTTTCTGGTGGTCTCGCCGTTCATCGGCTATGGCATTTACAGCGCCTTGGCGCTATGGACGCTTTGGTACCGCAAGACCATGCGCAGCCGGGTCGAGGCACACGTACAGCCGGGTGGGATCGCAAGCTGAGCAAGGCTTGGGCGCTTTGAGGCATTCGCCCATTCCTGGATCGTTCGAACCCGATTGAAACCCGCTTGAACCCGCTTCGGCTGGCCCCGAACGAATATGCCCGCTGCCTGCGCCATACACAGGCGGAGCGCCACGCCTGTGTAAACTAGGCGACGCGCCAGGCCTCCGCAATTCGCGCGGCCAAGCCCGAGTCACGCTGCGTCGGCGTCGCAATGGCCTGCGTCAGCACGGCGCGCGTGCCGATCACCTCCACCCGCTCACGCGCGCGGGTAATTGCCGTGTACACGAGTTCGCGCGACAACACGCGGCTGAACACTAACGGCAGCATCAACACCGCATGCTGGAACTCCGAGCCTTGCGATTTATGAACGGTGAGCGCGAATGCCGTATCGTGCGGCGGCAGCGCCGCAGGCGATACGGCTCGCAGACCGCCGTCACCCGTACGGAAATACACCCGCAACGCGCCGCCAGCACCCGGCAGCGCAATGCCGATGTCGCCATTGAACAGACCGAGCGCGTAATCGTTGCGCGTGACCATCACCGGACGACCGGCAAACCACTGCGCGCCGACAGCCAGCGTCACTCCCGCCGAACGCCGCACCTGCGCGGCCATCGCGGTATTTACCTGATCGACGCCGCGCGGCCCTGAGCGCGTTGCGCACAGAATTCGAAAACCGTTCAGCGCATCGAAGAGCGGCAGGGGATCCGGTGTATCCGCGGCTAGCGCTTCAGCAAGCGCATCCGCGTACGCTGCAAAACCTGCGGCGAGCCGCGCGACGGTGCGATCGGCAAGCGTCGCATGTGTGTCTTCGTACAGCGCCGCTGCACAGGGCTCGGCAGGGTCAATGCGCAGGACTTCAAGCGCCGCGCCAGCCGCGCCGTTGCGAATCGCGAGCGACAAGCGGCCGATCGGCGATTCGAGGCCGAATCGATAGTTACGCTCGAGCCAGACGACGCAGTCGGCGAGCGGGTTTTGAGCCGGCGAAGGCGATGGCGATGGCGATGGCGATGGCGATCCTGATGCCGATGTCGATGTCGATGTCGATGTCGATGTCGATGTCGGCCGCGGAGACGATGACGACAACGGCGTTCCGGCAGCGGGCGTGGGGCTATTCGCGAAGAGATCGTCGCCGGGTGACTCACCGAAGGCGCCGTGCGCTTCAGCATCGACGAACAAGTCGTCAGGCTGCGTATCGACATCGTCCGGCGCGCCTGCATGCGCAAAAAAATCGCCAGGCCCTTCGTCGAAGCCGCTCGATACACCAGGCAATGCTTGCGACAACTGTGCCGTTTCAATGCCCAACGCGCCAGCAATCCGCTGCAGTCCGCCTGGCGTAAAAGCCGGCCGCGCGCTGAGCTCGGCGAACACCGCACCGGCCTCGACGGCGGCGAGTTGGTCCTTGTCGCCCAGCATCACGAGACGCGTCTGCGGCGCGATAGCATCGAGCAGATGCGCCGCCATTGCAACGTCGATCATCGACGCCTCGTCGATCACGACGACGTCATAAGGCAGCGGGTTGTCGCGATGATGCCGGAAGCGCCCCCCCGGCCCGGACCCGAGCAGCCGATGCAAGGTGTACGACGTCTGCGGCAAGCGCGCGGCGAGTTCGGGCGGCAAATCGCCGGCACGTGCGAGCAAGGCTTCCTGCATCCGTTGCGCGGCTTTGCCGGTGGGCGCCGCCAATGCAATCCGCAGATCGGCCCGCGCATCCAGCAAACAGGCGAGCACACCGACCACCGTAGTCGTCTTGCCGGTGCCCGGGCCGCCGCTGACGATGGTCAAGCGTCCGGACAGCGCCATGACTGCCGCGACACGTTGCCAGTCGACCTCGTCGTCCTGCGGCGGGCCGAAGTAGCGCAGCAGACGTATGTGTAGCGTTTGGGCGGTAGTGTCCGCGTCTACGCCTGCACTGGCGCCTGCATTTGCACCCGCGCGTGAAGCCGCACCGGCGCCAGCATTGCCGCCTTCGCCGGCCTCTTTCTGTGTATCTGCAATGTCACCTGCACCAGAACCCGCACTTGCACCGGCGCCCGCATCCTCTGCATCCCGCGCATGCTCACGAGCCCTCACCCCCTCCACCTGCCCCCGACCCGCATGCGCAACCAGCGAGCGTGCGAGACGCCGCTCGTAGTCGTAGTAGCGCGCCAGATACAGTCGCCCGTGCCCGTCGATCACCAGCGGCCGCAACGCCGCCGCGCTTTGCGAGCCGTCGCTAGCCATGCCGCTGGCGAACAGCGCCGCACGCACTTCCGCACTCGATGCATCGAAACGTCGCGCCAGCACGGCAAGCAGCAGGCAAACGTGACCTTCGGCTGTCGCGCGGCTCGCGGCAAAGGCGGCCCGCGCCGCCCACCTCACCGCCTCGCCTGACGCACCGCCGCGCCGCGCCAGCGTGCCGATGCGGCGCGCGAACCCTTCGGCAAGCGCCGTGCTGAAATCGGCCGGCACAGGCAAATTCACCCCGATGTCATCAAGATCCGGTGGCGCTGAAGATATCCGCTCGAACGTGCTCATGCGACACCTCCAATCATCGCCGCGTCGAGCAGCGCCACCAGTTCGAATGCGGGCCGCCGCATGTGCACGCCTGCCGCCCCGTCGGCATCACGCCACTGCGGACGAACACCGCGCACGAACAGATAGAGATAGCCACCGATATGCGTGTCGTACGCATAATCGCGCACCCGCGTTTTCAGATAGCGATGCAGCGCCACCGTATAGAGCAGCGCCTGCAGGTGATACGCATGGCTCGCCATGGCCGCTTCGAGCGGCGCCGCTGAATAGTCGGCAGCGGTGTCGCCCAGATGATTCGACTTCCAGTCGACGATCCAGAAGCGTCCGTCATGCTCGACGATCATATCGATAAATCCTTTGACGAAACCGCGCAACACGCTGGGTTCCAGCGCAACGTCGGGATAGCCGTGTTCGATCAGCAGCTCGCGCAACGCCGGAAAATCGAGCGAAGGCGCGGCAAACAGAAATTCGAGTTCGTTCAAACGGCGCTGCGGATTCAACCTGGCGAGCGCCATGCCGGGCACGAGCTCGGCGGTCACGACGTCCGCGATCAGCTTATGCATCATGGCGGGCAAGCGTGCCGCGAGCTCGGGCACGGCCGGCGGCGGGCGCTCGCGCAACGCGCCCCGGATGGCATCCGGCCACGTATCCGGATCGGTGAAATCCGCGAGTTCGAACATGCGATGCAGACAGTCGCCCGCCGCCGCGCCGCGTGGAAACGCGAGAATGTCGTCCTCAGCGTAAGACGGCGCCTGCGGCACCGGCAACGGCACAGGCGCGAGCGCGTCTGCGATCTCATCGTGATCGGGGCGCACTTCTTCAATCGGCGTATGCGCTTCCTCGGCTTTGCTGCCGGCGGCGATCAGGCCGCTGAAGCTCGCCATGCGCCACTGATCGCGCAACGGCCGCCGATTGGCGCGCGCCTGCATCTGCGCGCCGCTGTCCTGGAGGTTTTCCAACGGCACACGGCGCTCCACCTTCGGCAACGCCTGCAACGTGATCGGGCCACCCGCCAGCGCGTGCCACGACAGTGACAAAGCCGCTTCGTCGGGTGGATCGGTGAGCCAATCGTCGAAGCTGTGACCGCTGCCCCCCACCAGCCAGTTCAGCACACTGCGGCGCGACTCCTTCGTGGAGCGCGACGAAAGATAGGTACCGGCGACCAGATAGCAGCGGTACACCGCGCGCGTCAGCGCCACATAGACGAGCCGCGCCCGCTCCGCCGCCTGTTCGCGCGCCGCGTAACGTGATGCGCGTTCGGCTTCATCGTCATCGCAACCATAGTGCAGCACTGCGTCGCCCGTTTCGTCGTGATACTCGCGCGCATCGGGCAAGCCGGAGGATGGCGGCTCGCGCAGCGCACCGTCGTTCAGAAAAGGACAGAAAACGACCGCATATTCGAGCCCTTTCGATTTGTGGACGGTGACGATCTGCACGAGGTTGCGATCCGACTCGAGCCGCAACTGCGCGTCTTCGCCGCCACCTTGCGTGCGTTGTGCGGCGAGCCAGCGCAACGTCGGTGCGATGCCGGGTTGCGTGGCGGCACGCGCCTGCACGAGTTCGGCAAGGTGATTTACGTTCGTCAGACGGCGCTCACCGTCCGGTCCGGCCACCAGCCGCTGTGCGACTCGCAGTTCGCGCATCAGCGTGCGCCACATCAAGGCGAAACCGCGCTCGTGCCATAGCGTGCGATAGCGTGAGAAGCGTTCGACCCAACCCATCGCATCGGCGGCATGCGCGGGATCGTCGGCCGGGGCCGGCGCGTCGGCGACCTGCTCGAGGCGCCACAGCGCGGCGGCGTCGAGACCGAGCCAATCGGTGGCGAGCGCGGCGCGCAAACGGCGCAGATCGCCCGGCGTATCGACCGCCGCCAGCACGCGTTCGATCTGCTCGGCGTCGAGCGTCGCGAACACCGAAGCCTGCGCCAATTCCACGCTGCCGACGCCCCACGACGCCAGCACGCGCTTGATCAGACTGCCCTGCTTATGCGTTTGCACCAGCACGGCAATATTGCCCGGCGCGAGCGGCGCGTCGCCGATCGTCACCGACCCATCGCGCGCGCCGCGCAGCAGCCGCACGATCTCGGCGGCGCAGGCTTCGCTCGCCGCGCGCTGCGCATCGCGTTTGGTCAACGTGGCGTCGCCTTGCGGCAGGGTCCAGATGCGGAAGTCGCCCGCGCTCGCATCGGGTTCGGAAAAAGGCGGACGACGCCGCTCGCCGGCCCGCACCGGCTGATAGTCGAGACCGTCGAGCACGAACGCCTGCGGATTGGCTTCGAACAGCCGGTTGCAGGCCTCGACGATCGGCGCGGTCGAACGCTGATTGACCGCGAGCGTGTAGCATGCCGACGCCGCCGCGCGCGCCGCCAGATACGTATGAAGATCCGCAGCGCGGAAACTGTAGATCGCCTGCTTCGGATCGCCCACCAGAAACAGCGGGCCGGCCGGCGCAAAGATGCGGCTGAAGATTGCAAACTGCAGCGGGTCGGTATCCTGAAACTCGTCGATCAACGCGGCCGGATAACGCGTGCGCAAAGCATCGGCAAGCCATGGGTTAGCAGCGAGCGCGCGGTACAGGTTGGAGAGCAGATCGTCGAACGACACCACGCGGCGTGTGCGTTTGCGCGCCACCAGTTCGGCGGGCGCGTAGTCGAGCCAGGTTTCTACGAGCGAGAGCCAGCGCGCGCGTTGCGCGGCTTCGGCCGCGATCACGGCTGCAGCCAGTGCTTCTGCATGCTCGAAGAACGGATGTTCGGGCGGCTCGAACTTAACCTTGGTGGCTTTTTTCAACGCCGACGCCGTCAACTTCAAGGCAGCCTTCGGCGGCGGCGCGTGGCAGTCGCCCTGGGCAAAATAGTCGGTCCACGCGGCGATCGCCGCACTCACGAGGTCAG
>NZ_DASRSY010000362.1:0-17071 GCF_035656215.1 Paraburkholderia sp. | reverse complement strand
AGATGGGAGCGGGCTGGGCCTCACGCTCGCGCAGACTTTCGTGCAGCAGCACGACGGCTTGATCGAAGTGGAAAGCAAGCCGGGTTGCACAGAGTTCACCATCTTGTTGCCGTTCGAAGGCTGACCGGACACCGATGAAGGATCGAAGTACCGAAGTACCGAAGCATGGAGTTAAGGATCGATCACGAGGGTTCATCGACATTTTGAAAAGCGCTAGTGCGCCTGACCGTTTCGACGGGCTTATACCGAACCACACGAAGACATCTCGCCGAACTATATGAAGCCGATCTGGATAGTAGACGACGATCAATCGATTCGCTGGGTGCTCGAAAAAGCGCTCGCTCGCGAAAACTTTGCGACACGCAGCTTCGCGAACGTGCGCGAGGCTTCCGCGGCGCTCGATCACGACAGCCCTCAGGTGCTGGTGTCCGACATCAGGATGCCGGGAGGCTCCGGCCTCGAGTTGCTGCAAACCGTCCGTGACAAGGTGCCGGGCTTGCCCGTCATCATCATGACGGCGTTCTCGGATCTGGATAGCGCGGTCGCCGCGTTCCAGGGCGGCGCGTTCGAATACCTCGCCAAGCCGTTCGACGTCGACAAGGCGGTCGAGCTGATCCGCCGCGCGGTCGACGAAAGCATGCGTGGCGAACAGACATGGGACGACCGCGTCGCCGATGCACCGGAAATGCTCGGCCAGGCACCGGCGATGCAGGACATGTTTCGCGCGATCGGCCGGCTGTCGCATTCCGCGGCCACTGTGCTCATTACCGGCGAATCAGGCACCGGTAAGGAACTGGTTGCGCGTGCGTTGCACCGACATAGCCCACGCGCGAACGGTCCGTTCATCGCGCTGAACACGGCGGCGATTCCGAAGGATCTGTTGGAATCCGAACTGTTCGGTCACGAGCGCGGCGCGTTCACCGGCGCGCAGGCCATGCGCCAGGGGCGCTTCGAGCAGGCCGAGAACGGCACGCTGTTTCTCGACGAAATCGGCGATATGCCGTTCGATTTGCAGACACGCCTGTTGCGTGTGCTGTCGGACGGGCAGTTCTATCGCGTCGGCGGGCACAATCCGTTGCGCGCCAATGTGCGCGTGATCGCGGCGACGCACCAGAACCTCGAATCGCGCGTGCGTCAGGGCCTGTTCCGCGAGGACTTGTATCACCGGCTCAATGTGATCCGCTTGCGCTTGCCGGCGTTGCGCGAGCGCAGTGAAGACATTCCGTTGCTCACGCGCCATTTCCTGCAAAAGAGTGCACGCGATCTGGGCGTGGAGCCGAAGCGCGTGTCCGAAGAGGCACTCGCTTATCTGGCCTCGCTGCCGTTTCCGGGCAACGTGCGTCAACTGGAGAATCTCGCCAACTGGCTGACGGTAATGGCGCCGGCGCAGACCATCGAGATCAAGGATTTGCCGCCTGACCTCGGTCCCACACAAGCGGCCGTGACTGATCTCTCCGGCGGTGTTGGCGGTGTGCTCGGCATGGGTGAAGCGGCCCTCGCGGGCGGCGCGCCTATCAATGGCGCCAGCGCGGCCACACATCCGGCTACCACTGCCGGCATGTCGGTCGCGACCATAGTAAGCGCCTGGGAAGGCGGCTTGCGCACCGAAGTCGCGCGGATGTTGCGCGAGAATGCGGCCGACGTCATGGACGAACTCGCACGACGTTTCGAGGCGGCGGTGATTCGCGAGGCGCTGGATTTCACGCGTGGACGCAAGGTGGAAGCAGCGGAGCGGCTCGGCATCGGTCGTAATACGATTACGCGCAAGATTCAGGAGCTCAATCTCGAGCCCTGATGTGTGTTGTCGGCCGGGGCGGCTTGCCAGCCGCCCCGGTAGTTGTCGCTTAGGTCCCCCGCTTGCCAGGTCGCCTCATGGATCGTTCCATGAGCCGCCTCTCCGGCTGTCCCTTCAGCAGTTTGGCGCGTGGCGTCAAAGGCCTTCGGGCTCACGCAAGGCATAATCAGCGCTGTTTTCATTCGACAGCTGACGATGCCCGCTTCTCCCGCTACTTTCTCCTGGCCGCTTTCCCCCGATACCTTTCTGTCGCTCGAAGCACTCGACGATCCTGACGCGCTCGCGTGGGTCGACGCGCAGAACGACCGCACGCGCGCGGCATGGTGCCGCAGCGCGGAATTCGAATCGCTCAAACAGCGGCTTGCCGACGCTTATCTGCCGCGTGAGCGTCCGGTTATCCCCGACCGCTGGAAGGACTGGGCCTACGATCTGTGGCAGGACGAACGCAATCCCAAAGGCATCTGGCGGCGTACGCCGTGGGCGGCCTGGCGCAGTGGCGCGCCGGTCTGGCAGAACCTGCTCGATTTCGACGCGCTCGGTGCAGCCGAAGGCACGCCATGGGTCTGCGCCGAACTCGACATTCTTTATCCGGATGGCGATCGCGCATTGATCACGCTGTCGCCGGGCGGCTCGGATGCGCTCGTGGTGCGTGAGTTCGACATCGACGCGCAACGTTTTGTCGACGACGGCTTCGTGATTGCGAAGGCCGGCAAGCACACGGCTTCGTGGATCGATCGGGATACGCTCTACGTCGGTTGGGACAACGGCCGCAAGACGTTGACGCGCTCCGGCTATCCACGTGAAGTGCGGCGCTGGACGCGGGGCGGCGCGCTGGCCGACGCGCCTGTGGTCTTCAAGGGGGCATTCGGCGACATCGGTGTGGAGGCACACTACGATCCGATCGAGCAGCGACACGCCGTGGTGAGCAGTGTCGATTTCTTCGATTCGCAGACGTACTACCTCGATCGCGCGGACGGCACTGTGGACGGTGCCGATGCGAGTAATCGGGCCGATATTGCCAAGGCCTGGAAGCAGTACGACGTGCCTTCGCACGTCGCGGTCGGCGGATGGCAGGGCTGGCTGCTGCTCGAGCCGCGTCTCGATTGGGACTGCAACGGCGTGCGCTATCCGGGCGGTTCTTTGCTGACGATCCGCGAAGCTGCGTTCTTGCATGGCGAGCGTGACGTAGTGCCGCTGTTCACGCCAACATCGCAAACCTCCGTCTGCGAGTGGACGCATACGCGCAATCACCTGATCGTGTCGTACCTGGAAGATGTGCAGAGCAGGACCGCGCTGTGGATCCCGTCGCAAGCGGCCGATCAGACCTGGCACTGGCATCACCGCCTCTTTCCATCGCATGACGACGTGCAGGCTGACGTCTCACCCGTTGAACCGACGCTGAACGACGAAGTGTTCGTCGATACCGACGATTATTTGCAGCCGCCTGCGTACTGGCTCACCGATCTTGCCCAGGACGACCTGACCGATTGGGAGTTGCTCGACCGCTGGCCGACTCAGTTCGATGCGACGCCGTTCGCCGTGACGCGTGGGCACGCGGTATCCGTGGATGGCACGCGAGTGCCGTATACCGTGATTGGACCGCGGGTTGCGCAACACGGTGGGCAAGGGCAGACGGCGCAGTCTGTGCAGGAGACGCACGAGCAGACGCATGGACAAACGCGCGAGCAGACGCACGAGCAAGCGCGCCCATGCCTGCTCAACGGTTACGGTGGCTTCGCGATTCCATTGCTGCCGGGTTATCTGACCGGGCAGGGCATCGGCTGGCTGGAGCGGGGCGGCGTGTATGTGGTGGCACATATTCGCGGCGGAGGCGAGTTCGGCACAGAGTGGCATACGGCGGCGCAGGGCGAGCATCGACAGCTTGCGTTCGACGATTTCATCGCGGTGGCCGAGGCGCTCATCAGCACAGGCGTGACCAGTGCGGCGCAACTCGGCATTCAGGGCGGCAGCAATGGCGGCCTGCTGGTCGCGGCGTGCATGGTGCAGCGGCCCGAGTTGTTCGGCGCGGTGGTGTGCGAGGTGCCGCTGCTCGACATGAGCCGCTATCACCTGCTGCATGCGGGTGCGTCATGGATCGATGAATACGGCGATCCGGACGAACCCGACGAAGCGCGCGTGCTGGCTGCTTACTCGCCCTATCACCGTGTGAGTGCGGACGTGGCGTATCCGCCCGTGCTGTTCACCACGTCGACTGCCGACGACCGCGTGCATCCCGGACACGCGCGCAAGATGGCCGCGCGCATGCAGGCGCTGGGCGCGGAAAGGGTCTGGTATCGCGAGAACACGGACGGGGGCCACGGCGGCTCCGATGAGCTGGAGCAGGCCGAGCATGACGCGATGGTCTTCGAATTCTTGTGGCGCTGTTTGAACGGGTCGGCGTAGGCCTTTTGAAACAGGCTGACGGCCGTTCAGCTTGAGGCCTTGCTTAACGGCTCACTTTCGGGTCTTCGTTAGAGCAGCCGAGCGGTGCTCCACTTAGCCCCCCGATTAAGAACTCGTTTAGCGTTTTCGCTAAAGCGCCCAGGTGAGGCCCGCTTGGGCCCCGCTTGGGCCTCGCCTGCGGCGCGTTCAGCCGATCTGCGCGACGACCGGCGCGTGATCCGACGGCTGCTCCCATTTGCGCGGGACCTTGTCCACGTCGCAGGACGAGCACGCTTCAGCAAGCTCTTTCGACAGCAGAATGTGGTCGATGCGCAGCCCCGCATTGCGGCGGAACGCCATCATCCGGTAGTCCCACCACGAGTAGATCTTCTCCGGCTGCTCGAACTGGCGGAACGCATCGACAAGACCAAGTTCGATCAGCCGCACGAACTCGACGCGCTCTTCGGGCGACACCAGATTCTGGCCTTCCCATGCTTTCGGATCGTGTACGTCGCGATCTTCCGGCGCGATGTTGTAGTCGCCGAGCAGCGCGAGCTTCGGATACAGCACCATTTCGCTCGCGATCCAGTCGTGCAGTGCAGCGAGCCAGCGCAGTTTGTAGGCGAATTTGTCGGTGCCCGGCGCCTGGCCGTTCGGAAAGTACGCGGAAATGATGCGCTCGCCCTCGATGGTCGCGGCGATCACGCGTTGCTGCGGGTCCTCGAAGCCGGGGATGTTGCGCACGATAGTGCTTTCGTCGACGTTCAGGCCATCGCGCACCAGGATGCCGACGCCGTTATAGGTCTTCTGGCCCGCGAACCAGCTCCGGTAGCCTTTCGCTTCGAGTTCGGCGCGCGGGAATTTGTCGTCGGTCAGCTTCAGTTCCTGCAGGCACAGCACATCCGTGTGGCTGGTTTCGAGCCAATCGATGACATGCTGCAGGCGAACCTTGAGGGAGTTAACGTTCCACGTTGCGATTTTCATGAAGTTCTCACATTCTTGCTGAGCAAGGCTTTGTGGGGCGTTGACCCCGCGTCTTTGCTTTATCTACCCGTCTGACGGCCCAAAATCGGATTGTCAGGATCGGGTGAATTCCGATAGTCCCGCATCTTATCGCGCGAGACGAGCGATCGTGAAAATTGCCCCGGCGGCCGTGAAAAATAAAAGCCCGATCCCGTCATGCCGCGGCGTATAGTGGGATCACATTTACACGCATCGGGGATGCATCATGGCCCAGCTTTATCCAGCCCTTTATAAGGACTTCGAAGTGCATCCGCTGGTGTTTTCGCGGGAGTTCGACAAGTTCGACGGTCACAAGCGTCATGCCGAAGGGTACGACGTTGCGGTACGCGTCTGCCGGCCGGGCGCGATCGGCGGCTCGAAGGCAAGCCGCGTATTTCGTCTCGTGCTGCCGGCCACGTTTTCCGATTTCGGCGTCGCGAAACGCAGCGCGAGCCAGTACGGCGCGGACATCATCGACGGCAAAGTGGAAGGTGCGACGGTCGAAGATCTTTGAGCTGTACACTCAGTTGCTGCATGAGCATGAACACGCGCGGCGCGCCTCGTTTGAAACTATTTCATCCGATTGTTTGACGTCTTGCTGACAGCCCGCTATAATCTTTTTCTCTGACGCGGGGTGGAGCAGTCTGGCAGCTCGTCGGGCTCATAACCCGAAGGTCGTAGGTTCAAATCCTACCCCCGCAACCAAGTATTGTTGAAAGCCCGCTAGCGCAAGCTACGCGGGCTTTTTAACTTCTGGCGTCGCCCTCGTGCATGCCTCATACATGCATGCGGCGCGCTTGCATTCAGTCCGACTCGATCGCCCATTCCACCGCGGCCTGCGCATGCAACGCAGTGGTATCGAACACGGGTAACGCCGAATCTTCCGGTTTGATCAGCAAGGTGATTTCCGTGCAGCCGAGAATCACCGCCTGCGCACCACGCGCAGCGAGTCCTTCGATCACACGTTGATACACCGCACGCGAGGCGTCATTCACTTTGCCGTGGCACAGCTCGTCGTAGATGATGCGGTGCACATCCGCGCGTTCGGCTTCATCGGGAGTCAGTGTTTCGAGGTCGTAGCGCTCGCGTAAGCGCCCCGCGTAGAACGTCTGCTCCATCGTATAGCGTGTACCCAGCAAGCCGACCCGCTCGATTCCTGCGGCGCGCAGCGCGTTGCCGGTCGGATCGGCGATGTGCAGGAAGGGCACGTCGATCGCCTGTTCGATCGATTCATACACGCGATGCATCGTGTTGGTCGCCAGTATCACCAGGTCGGCGCCGCCTCGTTCGAGTTGACGGGCGGCGTCGGCCAACTGTTTGCCAAGCGCGGTCCAGTCGCCGGCGCGCTGGCTGGCCTCGATCGGTGCGAAGTCGACCGTCAGCATCAGGCTGCGGGCGTTATGATGGCCGCCCAGGCGGGCCTTGGCGTGGCGGTTCAGGAGCTTGTAGTACTCGGTGGACGACTCCCAACTCATTCCGCCGATCACGCCGATAGTTTTCATATGCATGCTCCGTGGGTGGATGACGTATGCGCGCCGAAGCCGAAGCCGAGCGCTAGATGTTGAACGTCGAGTATAGGCTGGCGCTATGACCTACAGCCGGTACGGATTCCCCTCTGCCCACCGGTACGGCATCTTGTTAAAACGCGGCACGCACTTTCTGACGCCGATAGAATCGTACTCAGTCAAAGAGCGGTCAACAGGAGCGAACCATGGATCTGATTATCCGCCGCGCGATGCTGCCGCCGAGCGCCACATCACAGTACAAGCAGCACAAGGAGCCGGTCGACATCGGCATCGAAGCGAGCCGCATCGTCGCCGTCGAGCCGAATCTGGCCGCGAGCGCCCGCGAAGAAATCGACGCCGCCGGTTCGCTCGTCACGCCGCCGTTCGTCGACCCGCATTTCCACATGGACGCGACGCTGTCGTACGGTCTGCCGCGCGTGAATGCGTCGGGCACCTTGCTGGAAGGCATCGCGTTGTGGGGCGAACTGAAGCCGGACCTCACGCAGGAGGCGCTGATCGAGCGCGCGCTGCAATACTGCGATTGGGCTGTCGCGCGCGGGCTGCTGGCGATTCGCAGCCACGTGGATGTGTGCGATCCGCGCTTGCTCGCGGTCGAGGCGCTGGTCGAAGTGAAGCGCCGCGTCGCACCGTATCTCGACCTGCAACTGGTTGGGTTTCCGCAGGACGGCGTCTTGCGCAGCGCAGGCGCATTCGAGAATCTCAAGCGTGCGATTGCGATGGGCGTCGACGTGGTCGGCGGGATTCCGCATTTCGAACGCACAATGGCCGACGGCGCGCTGTCCGTGCGCATGTTGTGCGAGTTCGCGGCGGAGCAGGGCTTGCGCGTCGATATGCATTGCGACGAATCGGACGATCCGATGTCGCGTCATATCGAAACGCTCGCAGCCGAAACGCACCGGCTCGGCTTGCAGGGGCGTGTCACCGGCTCGCATCTGACCTCGATGCATTCGATGGACAACTACTACGTCAGCAAGCTCCTGCCGCTGATGCGCGAGTCGGGTGTCGCCGCGATCGCCAATCCGTTGATCAACATCACGCTGCAAGGCCGCAGCGACACGTATCCGAAACGGCGTGGCATGACACGCGTGCCGGAGATGATGGCTGCGGGCATCAACGTCGCGTTCGGCCACGACTGCGTGATGGACCCGTGGTACAGCCTCGGTTCGGGCGATATGCTCGAAGTCGCGCACATGGGCTTGCATGTTGCGCAGATGACGGGCGTCGACGGCATGCACGCCTGTTTCGACGCGGTCACGGTGAATGCCGCGCGTATTCTCGGGCTGGAGGGCTATGGCATCGCGCCGGGTTGTGCGGCCAATCTCGTGCTGCTCGACGCACGCGATCCGGTCGAAGCAATTCGCTTGCGCGCCGCCCGGCTTGCGGTGGTGAGCCGCGGCAAGGTGGTAAGCCGTGCGCCTGCCGCGCGTGCGGCGTTGTCGCTGGACGGGCGTCCTGCGCAGGTGGATTTCAAACTGCATCGCGGTTAGCCGCCGCACGAAGGATACTGACGCGCGAATGGAAAAAGCCGGTGCTTGCTCATGAAAAAACACCCCAAATCGTTGGACGGGCGTCCAACGATTTGGGGTGCAGTTCAGTCACCGGGTTTTTTCGGCGTCGACGTGATCTACAACGCCGACGAATACTTCAACGCAAGATCAATGCGCCGCGGCAGGCGTCATGCCGTTGTGGCGCAGCAGCGCATCGATATTCGGCTCGCGGCCGCGGAACGCCTTGAACGATTCCATCGCGGGACGGCTGCCACCCACTTCCAGAATCTCCTTGCGATAACGCATGCCGGTCGCCTGATCGAGCACGCTGCCGCTCGCGGCTTGGGCGGCTTCTTCGAACGCTGCATACGCATCGGCGGACAGCACTTCAGCCCACTTGTAGCTGTAGTAACCCGCTGCATAACCACCCGCGAAAATATGGCTGAACGTATTCGGCCAACGCGAGAACGAAGCTTGCGGCACCACGTGGAAGCGCTCGTTGATTTCGCTCGCGAGTTCGGTCGCGCTCTTCGTGCCGGACGCATCGAAACCGGTATGCAGTTGCATGTCGAACATCGAGAACACGATTTGGCGCAACGTGCCGAGACCGCTCTGGAAATTCTTCGCGGCGAGCATCTTGTCGAACAGATCATGCGGCAGAGGCTTGGCGGTATCGACGTGCGAGGTCATGTCGCTCAACACGTCCCACTCCCAGCAGAAGTTCTCCATGAATTGCGACGGCAATTCAACCGCGTCCCACTCGACACCGTTGATGCCCGACACGCCCAGTTCATCGACACGCGTAAGCATGTGATGCAACCCGTGGCCGAACTCATGGAACAGCGTGATCACTTCATCATGCGTGAAGCAGGCAGGCTTGCCGCCAACCGGCGCCGAGAAGTTGCAGGTCAGATACGCCACCGGCGTTTGCACGCCGCCGTGCGTGTGCTTGTGACGGCCGCGCGCATCGTCCATCCAGGCGCCACCGCGTTTGCCTTCGCGTGCATACAGATCGAGATAGAACTGGGCGACAAGACCGCCGTCCTGATTCTCGACGCGGAAAAAGCGCACGTCCGGATGCCACACGGTCGCTTCGTCGCGACGGATGCGCACGCCGAACAGCGTTTCAGTGACCTTGAAGAGTCCCTTGAATACGACGTCTTCCGGGAAGTACTGTTTGACTTCGTTCTCGGAGAACGAATAGCGGTTCTGGCGCAAACGTTCGGCGGCAAACGTCATGTCCCAAGGCTGCAGGTCGGTCATGCCGAGTTCGTTCGCGGCAAATTCGCGCAGTTCTTTCCAGTCCTGTTCGGCGTGCGGACGCGCGCGCGTGGCGAGGTCTTCGAGGAAGGTCATTACTTGCGCCGGCGACTCGGCCATCTTCGGTGCGAGCGAGACTTCGGCGAAGTTGTTGTAGCCGAGCATGTGCGCTTCTTCCGCGCGCAGCTTCAACTGATCGGCGAGCACCTGAGTGTTGTCCCACTCGGGCTTGCCGCCGCCGTATTGCGCACCGAGCTCGGAGGCGCGCGTCACATACGCGCGGTACATGGTTTCGCGCATCGCGCGATTTTCCGAGTACTGCATCACGGGGAAGTACGACGGGAAGTGCAGCGTGAATTTGTAGCCGGTTTTGCCTTCGCGTTCGGCCGCTTCCTTCGCGGCTTCGATCACGTCTTCAGGCAGGCCGGCTAGTTGTGCTTCATCGCCGGCCTCGACGACATAGGCGTATGCGTTCGTCGCATCGAGGACGTGATCCGAAAACGCTTTCGACAATCCCGCCTGGCGTTCCTGCAATTCGGCGAAACGCGGCTTCTGGTCTTCCGGCAATTCCGCGCCCGACAGGCGGAAATCGCGCAGCGCATTGCCGAGGATCTTCTTGCGCTCGCCGGTCAGCGACGAAAAATCGCTGCTGGCGTGAAGCGCCTTGTACTTCTCATACAGCGCGAGATTCTGGCCGACGCTCGACCAGAATTCGGTGACGCGCGTCAGATTTTCACCGTATACGGCACGCAGTTCAGGCGTATCCGCCACGGCATTCAGATGGCCGACCACGCTCCAGGCGCGCGACAGCGGTTCGGTGGCGCGCTCGACCGGTTCGACCACGTCGGCCCACGAAGCGGGCGTAATGGGTTGAGCGGCGCGCTCGACGGCGGCGGCCGCATCGGCGAGCAGGACATCGAGGGCGGGTGTGACGTGTTCGGGGCGGATCTCGCCAAAGCGCGGCAGGTCGGAGAAATCGAGGAGCGGATTGTCTTGATTCGAGGGGGTAGTGGACATAAGGCTTCCTGTCTGACGCGGGTGAACGGGTAATCGGTGCATCGACGGGCGCGCGCGATGACGCCCCGATAACACTCCATAGGGACATTATTGGGGCAGCGCACGCCGATTCCAATCCGTCGGCAGACAAATTATCAGATGTTGCGCACCTGTGCGCGAGGAGCGAACGCCGTACGCGGTTCGGGCGGCGGGAACGCGCCGCTGTGCGGCGCCCGCTATGCCGCTGCACTCTGTGCGAAAGCGAACGGTTCGAATTGCTGCCGTGCCGCATTCTGACGTGTCGCCACTCGTCAGCGACGCTTTCTGTAAGAGGTATCGATGAATCCGCTTTCGCACGCTCTATCGCGCAAGGGCAACAACTTCGACCTCGTGCGGCTCCTTGCCGCCGTTGCCGTCGTGTACGGCCACTCGTATCTGCTGCAAGCACCCGACGGCGCGACGGATTGGGTCCAGAACGCGCTCGGCTTCGACGGTTTCGGTGCACTTGGCGTCTATGCGTTTTTTCTCTTGAGCGGCATGCTGGTGACCGCCAGTTTCGACCGGCAACGTTCGGTGCCTCGTTTCGCCGCGTTGCGCATCGCGCGCCTGTGGCCGGCGGTGGCGGGGGGCTCGCTGGTGACCGTGTTCATCGTCGGGCCTCTGTTCACGACACTGCCGCTGCGCGACTATTTCGCCTCTGGCATGACGTGGACCAACCTCGACAACTTCTCCACCATCGTGCTGAAAATCGGCTGGGCGCTACCCGGCGTATTCGAGCACAACCGCTTTCCGGTCGACGTCTGCGCGCCGCTGTGGACACTGCCGCTCGAAGTGCGCTGCTATCTGATCGTGATGGTGACCGGCATGCTGGGGCTGTTGTCCAGCGCGCGCGGCGTGGTGCTGGCGGTGGCGCTTGGGTGCGCCGCGTTCGTTCTGCGCGTGCATCTGCCGCATCTGCAGATCGGGCTGCGTGACTTCAGCGAAACACCCGGCGGCTATTCGTTCTGGCCGGAGCCGTTTTTCATGCTGGGGATGCTGCTGTACGGTTGGCGCGACCGGATCGACATCAACGGCCTGACGGCCCTCGCGCTGGCGATGGTGTTTCTGGTGTTCCGCGACACGGCCGGCGCGCAGCCGCTGTTTTATCTGGCTTTTGTTTACGGCGTGCTGTGGGTGGGCTCGACGCCGCTCTTGCGGCGCTTCGTGCCGCGCCACGATTACTCGTATGGGATTTATCTGTACGGCTTCATGGTGCAGCAATGCGTCGCGAATATCGCACCGCAGTTGAGCCATGTGACGGCGGTGCTGATCGCCGCGCCGTTCATCCTGCTATGTGCGGCGCTGTCGTGGCACTTCGTGGAGCGGCCGGTGCTGAAGTGGTGTCGCGGGCGCCTTGCGCGTCGGCAGGCGCCGCAGGGCGCGGGCATCGCGGCAGGGGATCAGGCCGCACATTGAGTGTGTGGTTTGCCGTCAACGTGGAGCGACCGGAGTCAGTTCTTTACGCAAGCCGCCGTTGCGGATTTACGCCTCTGCTGCCGCTTCGCGCTCGGCGGCTTCGATCGTGTTGACGAGCAGCATCGTGATGGTCATCGGGCCGACGCCGCCCGGCACCGGCGTGATATAGCCCGCCACTTCCTTGACGCCCGCGAAGTCGACGTCGCCGCACAGCTTGCCGGCTTCGTCGCGATTCATGCCGACGTCGATCACGGCAGCGCCCGGCTTCACCATGTCCGCCGTGAGAATGTTGCGCAGGCCAGTGGCGGCGACCACCACGTCGGCGTTACGGGTATGGGCGGCCAGATCGCGCGTCTTGCTATGGCAGATGGTGACGGTCGCGCCGGCTTCGAGCAGCAGCAGCGCCATCGGCTTGCCGACGATGTTCGAACGGCCGATCACCACGGCGTTCGCACCTTGCAGCGGAATCTCATAGGCTGCCAGCATCTTCATCACGCCGTACGGCGTGCACGGGCGGAACAGCGGCCGGCCGGTCATCAGCGCACCGGCATTGGCAACGTGAAAACCGTCGACGTCCTTTTCCGGAGCGATCGCCTCGATCACCTTGTGGCTGTCGATATGCGGTGGCAGCGGCAGTTGCACCAGAATGCCGTGGATGCGCGGATCGCGATTCAGTTCGTCAATGCGAGCCAGCAGTTCGGCTTCCGGCAGATCGGCCGGATAGCGGTCGAACGACGAACCGAGGCCGTTGTCATTGCACGCCTTGACCTTGTTGCGCACATAGACTTCGCTGGCCGGATTGTCGCCGACCAGCACCACGGCGAGGCCCGGCTGATGCCCACGGGCGGTGAGGGCGGCCGCGCGCGTGGCGACTTCGGCGCGCAGGGTCTTGGAAAGGGCTAGGCCGTCGATCAGTTTGGCAGTCATGGTCGGTCGAGATGGGCAGTTTGGAAAGCGGAGCAGGGCGCAGGCGCGCGTGTGACATGTGCGGCACGTGCGATGGCGCTTTTCATCGGAAACGGGTCGGCACATGAAAAGCGCGCGGAGCGAATCAGGGATAAGCAGCGCTGCAAAGTCCGACATTATACCGGCCCGGCATGGCGCACCACGTACGGATTCCAGGCACGCGGGAGCGCCGCGGATTCGCGATACCTTCGTGGGTCCATATCCACGCTCGCGGCGGTTGGCTGGCGTGGTCGTCAGGTGTGGGGGTTGGCGCGGGTGTCAACACGAATACCGGCGCTGGGCGCCGGCACCGATCCGAAACAGATCGGCCGCGGACGGCTTGTGTGCCGCCGCGGCCGTCGAGCGACTCCCGCTGCTTTACTGTTGCACCGGCTGCCAGCTATCGTCCGGGTCGAACGACTTAACGGCCGCCGCGGCGCGCGCGCTCTGCGGTCCGAGGTTCTTCTGATAGACCTGACCGTCCTGATTGACGATAAAGCTCATCACGCCGGTCTTGCCGTATTCGGCTGGCGAGGCGATCAGACCGAAGCCTTTGGGCATCTCGCCGTTCTCGACGTAGTTCTGCGCGCCGCCCTTTGCATGCGAACCCTGCGCCGTCAGGATCCGGTAGTGATAGCCGTGGTAAGCCTCTTTCGGCAGGGTGCCGTTGGGCATGGTGGCGGCGAGCGGTCCAAGCGGGCTTTCCGTTTCTCCGGGCGCTGTCGCCCAATACAGGCCGTCATGCTGGCCCTGCGTACTGACGAAGCGCTGCGCGTAGTGCTGGGTCAGGTTGTGATAGTCGTTCTGTGCGTCGAGATAGGCGAGCGAAGTCAGGATCGCCGCGTGTTCGTTGCGGCCGATGCGACGTGTCAGCATCTCATCCTGCGCGGCCGGCGGATCGAAGCGCCAGCCGTGCGCGGCTTGCACAAGCGGAATCGGCAAGGTCCAGCCACTGTCACCGACCGCCAGATGGGCGGTTGCGCGGCCCTTGCTTTTCACGGGGTCTTCGACGATCTGATGCCCTTTCGACCATGCGCCGAGGAACTGGTAGATGTCGTCCTCGCCGATTCCTTCGGAAGGAATGAAGCGATGAAAATCGTTGCCGAGTACGTGCTTGAGTGCACTTTCGTCGTTGCGGGCCAAGGCGTCGACGAACGCATTGGCGGCGTCGTCAGCACTCGGATAGACCGCCTGCGCGTGGGCGGCGGTCGTGCCGAGCAGCAGCACCGGCGCCACCAGCAGGGTGCCGGTCGTGCCGAGGGCGACAGCGAACGTCAGAGCTTGGGCGCGCAGGGCGCCGCGTGGAAATAAGCGAATCATCAGAGACTCCTCTTGATCGATCAACGGTTGCGGCCGAGGTGGCGCTCACCACCGCCGCCACCGCCCAGTCGGCCGCCGTCACCGCCGCCGCGCTGGATGCCGCCGCCGTTTGCACCGAGACCGCCGCCCGTGCGTTGCTGGCCGCCGCCGTTGGCGCCGAGACCGCCGCCCGTGCGTTGCTGGCCGCCACCGTTGGCGCCGAAGCCGCCGCTGCCGGAACGGTTCGCGGCAGCGTTGCGGCTCGCCTCGCCACGCTGCGTGTCCTGCCGCGCGCTATTGCCGTCGCCGGCGCCGCGCAACGCGTTATCGCGATTGGCGTTCTGTGCGCGGTTCTGCAAATCGGCGTTCTGCGTGCCGCCCTGGTGAATCCCTTGCACGCGCTGGCTCGCATTGCCGCTCAGGTTCTGGCCGGTACGGTTCTGCAAGGTTTGCTGCGCCTGGGCACGGGCGGCGTCGTCACGGCCGCGATAGGCATCGCGCTGCGCGCCGCCGAGGTTGTTGTTGACGTTGCGGTTGAGATTCGCATTGTTGACGTTGCGATTGACGTTGGTGTTGCGGTTCCAGTTCGTCGTGTTGCTGTTCACGTTGAGCCGGTTGTTCACATTGATGTTGTTGTACCGGTTCACGTTGATGTTGACGTCGTGCGTGTTCCAGTTGAAACCACCCCACAGCGAATTGGCAACCGCGACACCGGCGCCGAACGCAAGGCCGGCAGCCAAACCGCTTGCGATTGCATAACCGGTCGGCGGCGGCACATACACGGGCGGGTAGGCGGGATAGGGCCATGTGCCGTAGACGACAGTCGGGTTATACGTCGGTACATACACGACTTGCGGATTGGCCGGCACGATCTGAATCGTACTTTGCTCGACCACGACCTTCTGTTGCGAGCTCGTTTTCAGATTGCCTGCCGCTTGCGCCTGTTTGCGTAAGCGCTGCACGGAGTCCATCACGTCATTCGACTGGCCGAGAAAGGCCGTGCCGAGTTGCGAGACCCAGTCGGGTTTCGACGCCATTGTCGCGAGGACCTGCGGGAAGGCGACCAGCGATTGCACGCTCGGGTCCCACGGCTGGGACGCGACGGCCTTCACGGCGTCGTCGCCTTGCAGCTTTGTGTTCGCTTTCGACCATGCGGCTGCGGCCTGCACGTCTTGAGGGAAGGTGGCGGCCATCAGCACCTGCGCGAGCAGGGCGTCGGGATAGAGCGCGATGGGTGCAGTCAGCGAATCGAGTTGCTGGGTCGACATCTTCGCGGCGCTTTGCGCATAGGCCGCGCTCGGCATGGCCAGACCGACGAAGAGTGGCGCGCCCGCAAGTGCGGCGCAAACAAGCAACACACGCGAACGGTGTGCTCCGGATCGTTTCACGATGAAATCCTCCCGGTTGCGTTAGACGCGCAAAGTCAATGCGCAGCGTAGGCTGCGTTGCTTCGGCGCAAAGGAATGGAGCAGGAAGCAAGTAAAGGCCGGCTCAGTTTCGCTTCAGCCGTTCGATAGGACAGATCCCTCAGCAATGCGGTTGAGCCGCGGTAACTGCTTTGCGTCGCCTGGCGACGCGCACACGACAACGGCAGCACACTTGTCCTGCGTTCATCGGGCATCAACGATTCCTGTTGAGGAGTTCTGTGTAAATTAAGGGACGCAGCGGAGCTTGTCAATCTTGTCGGCGGAAAGAAATTATTGCCGCGCGACGTAAGCGCACGCTGTGTAATGCGTAATGATTAACGGATGTGAACGCTGATGCGGATGCGGGCGTGTTGAGCCATGCCGCCCGTCGTTGTTGCGGAGTTGTTGCGAAGCGGGTGAAGGGAGGAGAGGCGGATGAGACAGGCCGGACTGTTCGACAGTCCGGCCATTGACACACAGTCGCGACCCGCGGCGTGTGCCGCGGTCGTGACGTTTATCGGTTTATTGCGCCGGTTGCGGCTTGTTCGACAACGCGAGCCGCAGCAGATCGGCGACCGTGTTGACGTTGAGCTTTTCCATGATGTTCGCGCGGTGCGCTTCAACCGTCTTGATGCTGATGCCGAGGTCGTCGGCGATCTGCTTGTTCAGGCGGCCGGCAATAATGCGCTCGAGCACCTGATGCTCACGCGCGGTCAGCTTGCCCAGACGCTCGGCAGCGGCGCGCTGTTGCTGCACGCTGGTGCTTTCGCTGCGTGCCTTGTCGAGCATGCGCTCGACCAGCTTGCGCAGTTCGGCTTCGTCGAACGGCTTTTCGATGAAGTCCATGGCGCCTTTTTTCATCGTCGACACGGCCATCGGCACGTCGCCGTGGCCCGTCACGAAGATGATCGGCAGCGACGCGTTGTCGGCGATCAGGCGTTCCTGCAACTCGAGCCCGCTCATGCCGGACATCCGCACATCGAGAATCAGACAAGCGATCTGGCCCGGATGCGTATGCGGCTGCCATGCGTCGATGAACTGCTCGGCGCTGGAGAAGCATTGCACGCGGTAGCCGTTCGCCTCCAGCAGCCAGCGCAGCGAATCTCGTACGGCCTCATCGTCGTCGACGACAAAGACAGTTTCCTGTGTGGTGACTGGGCTGTTCATAGCTCTCCCGTAACGGTTTGTGGTGTCGGCGCCTCTGACCCGCCGTTGCTCGGGCCGTCAGGCTCTCCAATAGGCAGACTGCAATGGAACGTGGCGCCTGTGATGTGACCGTCAGATTCGACGTTGTTGACCACCCACAGACGGCCGCGGTGCGATTCGATAATCGAACGGCAGATGTTCAGCCCCATGCCCATACCATCGGACTTGGTGCTGTAAAACGGTTCGAACAACCGCTCGGCTGTTGCTTCGTCGACGCCCGGTCCCTGGTCGACGACACTGATACAGACAAACCCGCCTTCCAGCCGGACGACCACGCGAATCACGGGGTCGACCGCATTCGGGCGCGCATCG
>NZ_DASRSY010000361.1:0-6460 GCF_035656215.1 Paraburkholderia sp. | reverse complement strand
CAACGGCCGTTGAAAAATACATAAGGCTGAACGTACATGATCGTCTCCTGGAATAGGGGCTGGGGCGCCGCGTTCCTTCGGCAAATGGCAGGGAAGGAGTGGACGTGCAGACGATTGTAGTCTTCTGTTGGAGCGGCGATTGTGACATTGTGTCGGCGGCGAGCGGCGAGCGGCGAGCGGCGAGCGGCAGGAGGCAGGAGGCAGGAGCGGGGCGCACCCAACCTGCCTGGGTAAACGGCATGCGGCCCTGAACCGGAAAGGCTCAGGGCCGCATGCTTGACCGCGTGTTTAAGCTATACGGTAGCGGGCTTTAACGCAGCGCTTCGATCAGCTTTTCAAGCTTGACGGCGTCCGCGGCGAACGCACGGATGCCTTCAGCGAGCTTTTCGGTCGCCATGGCTTCGTCGTTGACGAGGAAACGGAACGACGATTCGTCGACCGGCACGCGTTCGATGTCCGCATCCTTGCCCAATTCAGGCGACAGCTTGCGCTCAACCTTCTCCGTGCTCTCCTGAAGCTTTTGCAGCAGATCCGGACTGATGGTCAGCAGATCGCAGCCGGCCAGTTCCAGAACCTGGCCCGGCGTGCGGAAGCTCGCGCCCATCACCTCGGTCGTGTAGCCGAATTTCTTGTAGTACGCGTAAATGCGGCGCACCGATTTGACGCCCGGATCGTTGGCGCCGCCATCTTTCGCTTCGTCCCACGCGCTGCCGGCATTCTTCTTGTACCAGTCGTAGATGCGGCCGACGAACGGTGAAATCAGTTGTGCGCCCGCTTCGGCACAGGCGGCCGCCTGCGCGAGCGAAAACAGCAGCGTCATGTTGCAGTGGATGCCTTCCTTCTGCAGCACTTCAGCCGCGCGGACGCCTTCCCACGTGGAGGCCAGCTTGATCAGCACGCGTTCGCGGCCGATGCCGTGGTCTTTGTACAGGGCGATCAGCTCACGGCCCTTGGCGATCGACGCTTCGGTGTCGAACGACAGGCGCGCATCCACTTCGGTCGACACGCGACCCGGGATGATCTTGAGGATTTCGGTGCCGAACGCGATCAGCAACTGGTCGATGACCGCGCCGACAGGTTTCGACGCGTGCGCTTTCACGGTCTTTTCGAGCAGCGGCTTGTAGTCGTCTTTCTGGACGGCCTTCAGAATTAGCGACGGATTGGTGGTCGCGTCCTGCGGCTTGTACTGGGCAAGCTGCTGGAAGTCGCCGGTATCGGCCACGACGGTGGTGTATTGCTTGAGTTGGTCGAGTGCGGTTGTCATGTTCGAGCCTTCATGGCGCGCGTGCGCCGTGGTTCAGGAGAAATGAGATCGCCGCCGGACGGAACAGATCAAACCGTTCCGGCGGCCGCGTGTCACGCTGCAGCGTCTGCCCGCCATGTTGCCGGAGAATTTTGACGGAAAGCGCTGCCGGATGCTTCTATTCTATGGCGGATCGCCTGATGCAGTATTGACACTTGGCCCCGGCGATCCGTTCAAACGGATTTCGGATGGCCGATTTCCGGTGTCGGCTTCTGGCCCCGACTTCCGGCCCCCGATTTGGCGTCGACGAATTTTCGCCTGCAATTTTTCTCCGACGATTCAGGTGCGCCGGGCGTTCAGCACCAGTTGCGTCAGCACGCCCGCCACCAGGCCCCAGAATGCCGAGCCGATCGACAGCAGGGTAAGTCCCGAGGCCGTCACCATGAACGTCACCAGCGCCGCCTCGCGCTGCTTCAGGTCCTGCATCGAGTTGGCAACGCCGCTCATGATCGAGCCGAACAGCGCCAGCGCCGCGACGGAGACCACCAGTGCCTTCGGCAAGGCGGCGAACAGCGCGGCGATGGTTGCACCGAAAATCCCGGCGATCAGATAGAAAATGCCGCACCAGACCGCCGCGGTGTAACGCTTGTCGCGGTTTTCGTGCGCTTCGGGGCCGGTGCAGATCGCCGCCGTAATCGCCGCAAGATTGATGCCGTGCGAGCCGAATGGCGCGAGCAGCAGCGAGGCGATGCCTGTCGTCGAAATCAGCGGCGCGGAAGGCGTGGTGTAGCCGTCCGCGCGCAGCACGGCGATACCCGGCACGTTCTGCGACGCCATCGCCACGACGAACAGCGGAATGCCGATGCTGATGCTCGCCGCGACCGAAAACGCCGGCATCGTGAATACCGGATGCGCGAGCGCGACGTGAAAGCGGCTGAAGTCGAGCAGCCCGAGGCCGCCGGCGGCGGCCGTGCCGACGATCAGCGTCGTCACGATCGCGTAGCGCGGCGCGAGGCGTTTGACGATCAGGTAGGTGAAGAACATGGTCAGCACGAGCGCGGTCTGAAACTGCGCGGCGCGGAAAATCTCGATGCCGATTTCGAACAGAATGCCCGCCAGCAAGGCCGAGGCGATGGCCGCCGGGATTTTCTTCATCAGCGTGTCGAACCACCCGGTCAGGCCGACCACCGTCAGCAACACCGCGCAGACGATGAACGCGCCGATCGCCTCAGGGTAGGCCACATGCGGCAGCGAAGACACCAGTAGCGCCGCACCCGGCGTCGACCAGGCAATCACGATGGGCGCGCGAAAGCGCAGCGAGAGGCCGATCGTGCAGACGGCCATGCCGATCGACAGCGCCCAGATCCACGACGAAATCTGCGCGTCGGTGAGATGCGCGGCCTGACCCGCCTGGAACATCAGCACCAGCGAACTGGTGTAGCCCGTCATCATCGCGACGAAGCCGGCGACGATGGCGGACAGCGAGGTGTCGGTGAAAGGGTTGAGACGCCCGGCGTGTGCGCCGGCAGGGGACAAATCGGGCGATGAAGACGGGCTCATGCAGATGCTTTCTTATAGTTGGGGTGAAAACGTGACCTGATTATTTGCTCAGCGTGCGCATCGCCGTTTCGAGTCCGGCGAGCGTGAGCGGATACATGCGGTGACCGAGTACTTCCCGGATCGCGCTGACCGATTGCCGGTATGCCCACAAACCTTCCGGCTCCGGATTCAGCCACGCATGATGCGGGAAATGATCGGCAAGCCGGCGCAGCCATACGGCGCCGGCTTCGGCGTTGTTGTATTCGACCGAACCGCCCGGTTGCAGCACTTCGTAGGGGCTCATGGTCGCATCGCCGACGAAGATCAGTTTGTAGTCGGGCGTGAACTTGTGCAGCACGTCCCACGTCGGCATGCGCTCGGCGTGACGGCGGCGATTGTTCTTCCACAGGAAGTCATACACACAGTTGTGGAAGTAATAGAACTCGAGATGCTTGAATTCGCCCTTGGCGGCGGAAAAGAGCTCTTCGGTGCGCTTGATGTGATCGTCCATCGAGCCGCCCACGTCGAGCAGCATCAGCACTTTCACCTTGTTGTGCCGCTCCGGCACCATCTTCAGGTCGAGCCAGCCGGCGTTCGCGGCGGTGCTGCGGATCGTGTCCGGCAGATCGAGCTCTTCGGCCGCACCTTCGCGCGCAAAACGGCGCAAGCGGCGCAGCGCGATCTTGATGTTGCGTGTGCCGATTTCGACCTGGTCGTCGTAGTCGCGATAGGCGCGCGCCTCCCACACCTTCACCGCCGTGCGATTGCCCGCTGCGTCACCGCCGATGCGCACGCCCTCAGGGTTATAGCCGCCGTTGCCGAACGGCGAGGTGCCCCCCGTGCCGATCCATTTGTTGCCGCCTTCGTGGCGTTCTTTCTGTTCGTCGAACAGTTCCTTCAGGCGGTCCATCAGCTTGTCGAGACCGCCCATTGCTTCGATCTGCGCTTTTTCTTCGGGCGACAGATCACGTTGCAGTTTCTTCTTCAACCAGTCGAGCGGGACGTCGAAGGCGAGCTCCGAGGCTTGCGCAACGCCCTTGAAATACGCGCCGAACGCCTGGTCGAACTTGTCGAAATATTGTTCGTCTTTGACCAGTGTGATGCGCGCGAGATAGTAGAACTCGTCGAGCGACGGCGCGATCACATTGGCTTTCAGCGCCTCGAGCAGCGTCAGGTATTCCTTTACCGACACCGGCAGTTTGGCGGCGCGCAGGGAGTAGAAGAAGTCGATCAGCATGCTGTGTCCTTCGCGGCTGAGGTGCGGCGCGGGGCGCGCATCAGCCGGGTATCAACGCGTTTCAACGGTGATTCAGCGGTTATTGCGGTTCATGAAGATCAGCCGTTCGAACAGGCTCACGTCCTGTTCGTTCTTCAGGAGCGCGCCGTGCAGCGGCGGGATGATCTGCTTCTGGTCGGACGAGCGCAGCGCTTCGGGCGGAATGTCCTCGGCGAGCAGCAGCTTCAGCCAGTCGAGCAGTTCCGACGTGGACGGTTTCTTCTTCAGACCGGCGACGTTGCGCAACTCGAAGAAGCTCTGCATCGCCGCGGCGAGCAGTTCCTTCTTGATGCCGGGGTAGTGCACCTCGACGATCTGCTGCATCGTCACCGGCTCGGGGAATTTGATGTAGTGGAAAAAGCAGCGGCGCAGGAACGCGTCGGGCAGCTCCTTCTCGTTGTTCGACGTGATGATCACGAGCGGGCGCTGTTTCGCGCGAATCAGCTCGTGGGTTTCGTACACGTAGAACTCCATGCGGTCGAGTTCGCGCAGCAGATCGTTCGGGAATTCGATGTCGGCCTTGTCGATCTCGTCGATCAGAAGCACCGTTTGCTCCTCCGACTCGAACGCCTGCCACAACACGCCCTTCACGATGTAGTTGCGGATGTCCTTGACGCGCTCGTCGCCGAGCTGCGAATCGCGCAGGCGGGACACCGCGTCGTACTCGTACAGGCCTTGCTGGGCCTTGGTGGTGGACTTGATATGCCATTGCAGGAGCGGCATGCCGAGCGCGGCGGCGACCTCTTCGGCGAGCATGGTTTTGCCCGTGCCGGGTTCGCCCTTGATGAGCAGCGGGCGCTTCAGCGTCATCGCGGCGTTGACCGCGAGCTTGAGGTCGTCGGTGGCGACGTACTGCGATGAGCCTTCAAAACGCATGGCAAGATGCTCTTTTTTGGGAAAAAACCCAGTATAAGTCAGAAGGCCTGTTGCGCTGAAACGGGCTCGCGTATGGTGTGACCCGCGGCACAAAGCCATGCGGAGCAGGCGCGGCGGAGCAAACATGGCGCTAGCCGTGGCTTTGCGGCGGCCGGATGCGCTGCTGCCCCGCGCTGTGGACGTTCGGCGCGGCGTCGCGGTACAATTAGCCCGATTTTTTTGGCCTGCGTGGCTACCCTATAAGAAGAACGGCGCGGGTCGTTGCCTTTTTTGGGCGCCCGTTTCCCCTCAAGCCAGGTTACATGCTATGAATAAATTCGTCGGCAAACACGTCGTGATCGCAGCGCTGTCGGTGCTCGCGGGCTATACGGCCAGTGCGCAAGCAGCGGATGTCGTCGGCAACCCGAAGGTGGGTCAAGGCAAGGTCGCGATGTGTATTGGCTGCCACGGCATTCCTGAATACCGCACGGCTTACCCTGAGGTCTACCGCGTGCCCATGCTCGGCGGCCAGAATCAGGCGTACCTCGAGAACGCCATGCATGGCTACAAGAAGGGCGACCGCCACTTCGAAACGATGCACGCGATCACCGCGTCGCTGTCGGATCAGGACATCGCCGACATCGCTGCCTACTACGCAGCGCAAAATTCCTCTTCGAAGAGCAATCCCGACAAGTGATCGGCTGCGATCATCCATCCAGTCACCCGGTTACTTATATTCGCGGGATAGGAGAATTCATGAATAAGCCCCAACAGGCACTCCACACGATGTTCAAGGCTGCATGCGCGTCGGCGGCACTGATCGGTCTGGTTGCAGCGAACGGCGCGTACGCCGCTGACGCCGGCAACGGCAAGGTGCTGGCAGACAGCCACAACTGCGCGGCTTGCCACGGCGTCAACCTGAACAAGCCGGTGAGCCCGGAATATCCGAAGCTTGCCGGTCAGCACGCTGACTACGTCTACTGGGCGCTGCGCCAGTACCAGATGGGTAACGGCAACCCGCACCTCGGTCGCAACAATGCGATCATGCAGGCGCAGGTGCAAAGCCTGTCGCCGAGCGACATGAAGGACCTCGCGGCCTATGTCGAATCGCTGAACGGCGATCTGGTGCAGAAGAAGTAACAGCCTCGCGCTGTTTCTGCGCTGTTTTCGGACGCTGTTTTCGGATTAAACAACACCCCGCTTCGGCGGGGTGTTGTGTTTTTGGGGGTCAGTCGCGTGTGGCGCGCCGCTCGATACGCTGCAAATAGGCGTCGGTGTCCGGCGGGGTGCCGGTGCGCTGCGCTTCCCAGATGGTTTCGCCGAGGCAGTCCATGATCGCGTGCTGCGCCTCGTGGGTCGAGCCGAGCCGGGCTGCGAGCCGCTCGTGCGCCGCTCGGATGCCCGGCGGCTGGTCGATCGACAACTGTTCGGTGATCGCCAGGTGCATCGATAGATGCAGGAACGGGTTGGTCTGGCCGCGTTCGGGCGAGTAGTCCTGCGTCTGGGCGGCTTCCGGGTTGGTTAGATCGGCGTGATATTCCGGATGC
>NZ_DASRSY010000360.1:0-4356 GCF_035656215.1 Paraburkholderia sp. | reverse complement strand
CACCGACTTCCTTCAGGACGCCAGCGTAGCGGCCGCCACCCGGTGCGTTAAATTCGACCAGATCACCCGGCGAAAAGTCCTCGCCGATCATGCTGTTTTCGCGCAGCGTGGCCAGTGAGACCCGCTGGATCAACTCCGGATTGCGCGGACCGAACGCCTGACCCGGCGTTAGCTGAAAGGTCGAATGGTGGCCCACCTTCAAACCCAGCAGAATGTCTTCCAGCGGCGGCGCCAGTTGGCCCGCGCCGAGCAGCAGCGTGGCCGGCCTGTCGGTAAACGTATTGATGACTTCAGCGCCATCGGCAAGAGAAAGCCGGTAATGAAGCGTGACGTGTGAACCGGCCTTCACTTCGGAAATGTCGATGATGCTCATGCAATGCTCGCTCAGTCGAAGCGCGCTGCACGCGTGCGCCGCGGGCGCAGTCGACGCGTGTGGCAAACCCGTCGGGGTGCCATGCGCAAAGCGTCTATTGTAAGCCACATAGCGGGCGGCGGCTTGGGTCCGTCGCGCGCATAGCGGCATGGCCATGCACCGAGCGCCGCCCCAAACCCGAACTGGAGGACCCTTATCCATATGGCCGACCATGCCTGCACTATAGACGAAGCAACCCCCGAAACGGCCTTGCCGGAGTCTGTCGCGCCCGCCACCCCAGAACCCGCTCTGGTGCCACCGCGCGCTTGCGCCGCAGTTGGCGATGCCGCGGCCGGTAATAGCGTCAGCGCCCTCGAGGCCACCGCGAGAGCCGGCACACCGGCAGCTCGATCGCTCGTTCGAGGCAAATGGCATAAAAACGACATGCCGCGCGAACGCCTGATCGCGGATGGGCCCAGCGTGTTGTCGGATACCGAAATGATCGTGCTGGTACTTGGCTCGGGTCTGCCCGGCCACGATGTGTTTAACGTCGCGCGCACGCTGCTCGACCGGTTCGGCTCGATGCGGGCAATGCTCGACGCAACTTATTCGGACTTCGAAGGCCTGCGCGGCATCGGCCCGGCAAAAAAGGCGCAGTTGCTCGCCATCATGGAGATGGCGCGGCGCTCGCTAGTCGATAAGATGCGGGACCGTTCGCTGATGAATTCGCCTGAAGCCGTGCAAGACTATCTGCGCCTGCACATAGGCGGTAAGACGCAAGAGGTCTTCGTGTCACTCTTTCTCGATGCCCGGCATCGGTTGATCCGCTGCGAGGAAAGCGCACACGGCACGCTGACACGCATGGCGGTGTATCCTCGCGAAATCGTCCGACGGGCGCTAAGCCTGAATGCCGCCAGTCTGATCGTCGCGCATAATCACCCTTCCGGCGCCGTCCAGCCGAGCGCAAGCGACTGCCGACTGACGCATACGCTGCGCGACGCCCTTGCGCTGATCGACGTCCAATTGATCGATCATCTGGTGATTGGCGCAGATCGCACGTACTCGTTTGCCCGCGCGGGCTGGCCGTGACACGGCGCGAACCAGGGTCGCGGCAACGTTGCACCGTCTTCGGCATCGCAAATAAGGTTTGATTTTGCGGCTTTTTTTCCGCTATAATTCCGGTTTGCCTATTTCCAACCCCCTGTTCCGAAGCCACCAAGGCGTTCCGGAAAGGAAAAGCGTCTGAAGTTCTTGAAACTTAAGCGCGGCTCTTTTCGGGAAACTTTCACGGCGTTCGAACTCAGAATTAGCGTATTAGGAGTGCTCTCATGGCACGCGTATGCCAAGTAACTGGGAAAGCGCCGATGAGCGGCAACAACGTTTCCCACGCGAACAACAAAACCAAGCGCCGGTTCCTGCCGAACCTGCAAAACCGCCGTATTTGGGTGGAAAGCGAAAACCGTTGGGTGCGTCTGCGCGTTTCGAACGCCGGCCTGCGCCTGATCGACAAGAACGGTATCGACGCTGTGCTCGCAGATCTGCGCGCACGCGGTGAAGCCTAAGGAGTAAATCATGGCGAAAGGCGCACGCGACAAGATCAAGTTGGAATCGACCGCAGGCACGGGTCATTTCTACACGACGACGAAGAACAAACGCAACATGCCGGAAAAGATGCTGATCAAGAAATTTGATCCGGTCGTCCGTAAGCACGTTGACTACAAGGAAACCAAGATTAAGTAAATCTTGGCTCCTGCCTGACGAAGGCAAAAGCATTTGCAAAAAAGCCTCGCATTCATGCGAGGCTTTTTTGTTTTCTGCGTGCCATTTTGGTGCTGGTTACCTGTCCTTTGCCGATCAGAACAGTCTTATCCCATTCGGCCAGCTTTCCCTCATCCGTCGCGACGCGTATCCTTTCTCGTTTTAGCGGCATGCACACAGCATGCCGCCACGGCAAAACGAAAGACGGAGATGCAGGCGATGGAATTCGATGTGGCGATTGTCGGTAGCGGTCTGGCAGGTTTGAGCGTCGCGCTGAATCTCGCGGAGACCCGGAGGGTTGCGGTGGTCGCCAAGCGATCGATGACCGAGGGCGCGAGCGATTGGGCGCAAGGCGGGATCGCCGCCGTACTGGATTCGGCAGACAGCATCGAGAACCACGTGCGTGACACACTGATCGCCGGCGGCGGCCTGTGCGACGAGGCAGCAACACGCTTTATCGTCGAGCATGGGCGTGCCGCGATCGAATGGCTGATCGAACAAGGCGTGCCGTTCACCAAAGACGACGCCGCCGAACTCGGCTTTCATCTGACACGTGAAGGCGGCCATAGCCATCGCCGGATCATTCATGCAGCGGATGCAACGGGCCATGCAGTGGTCGCTACGCTCAGCGAGCGTGTACGCCGGCATCCGAACATCACCCTGCTCGAAGACCACTACGCGATCGATCTGATCACGTCCGACCGTCTCGGTCTGCCAGGCCGTCGCTGCCACGGTTTGTATGCACTCGATCTGCAAAGCGGCCGCACCGTGACAATCGAAGCGCCGCATACCGTGCTCGCCACCGGCGGCGCCGGCAAAGTGTACCTGTACACCACCAATCCCGACACCGCGACCGGTGACGGCATCGCGATGGCGTGGCGCGCGGGCTGCCGCGTCTCAAACATGGAATTCATCCAGTTCCATCCGACCTGCCTGTTCCATCCGTATGCGAAGTCGTTCCTGATCTCGGAAGCCGTGCGCGGCGAAGGTGGCATTCTGAAGCTGCCAGACGGCACGCGCTTCATGCCGAACCACGACGAACGCGCCGAACTCGCGCCACGCGACATCGTCGCGCGCGCAATCGACTTCGAGATCAAGAAACGCGGCATCGATTGCGTGTATCTCGACATCAGCCATCAGCCGCCTGAATTCCTGCGCGAACACTTCCCGACAATCCTGGCCCGCTGCCTCGAATTCGGCATTGACATCACCAAAGAGCCGATCCCGGTTGTGCCTGCCGCGCACTACACGTGCGGCGGCGTCGTAACCGATCTGGCAGGCCGGACCGATCTCGCCGGCCTCTATGCGGTTGGTGAAACGTCATGCACAGGCCTGCACGGCGCGAACCGGCTAGCCAGCAACTCCTTGCTCGAGTGTCTCGTGATTGGACGCTCCGCTGCGCAGGCCATCGAGCAGGAAGGCTTCAGCGCCGTCGTGCATGCGCCGCTGCCGGACTGGGACGAAAGCCGTGTGTCCGATCCGGACGAAGAAGTCGTGGTCGCGCACAACTGGGATGAACTGCGCCGCTTGATGTGGAACTACGTCGGCATTGTGCGTACGGACAAGCGGCTCGCGCGAGCCAAGCATCGGCTTGCCCTGCTCCGAGACGAGATTCATGAGTATTACGCGAATTTCAAGGTGAGCCGCGATTTGCTGGAACTGCGCAATCTGGTCGACGTGGCGTCGCTGATCGTCGAAGGCGCTCGCTCGCGGCGTGAAAGCCGTGGCCTGCACTTCAGCCGCGATTGGCCGGCCACGTTGCCCAAAGCTCTGCCAACGGTGCTCTCGCCTGAGCACGTGCGCAATCGCAACGTGTGATTTTCAGAAACTGAAATGAAAAGGCCATCGCCGGTTATCCGGCGGTGGCCTTTTCACTGATTGCGAAAGTTTAAGCTTAGACGCCTGTGGCTCAGACGATCCGCATCGAGTAATCCGTTGCACGAACATCTTTGGTCAGTGCACCGATCGACACGCGATCGACGCCTGTTTCCGCGATCGTCCGCACCGTCTCGAAGTTCACCCCGCCGGACACCTCCAGCACCGCCCGCCCTGCAGTAATACGCACGGCATCGCGCATCGCATCGAACGAAAAGTTGTCCAGCAGAATGGATTGCGCGCGATGCGCCAATGCGGTTTCCAATTGCGCCAGCGTTTCTACTTCGATCTGGATCGACACGCCCGCATTCAGCGCGAGCGCCGCATCCATTGCCGCGCCGACGCCGCCCGCTGCGGCAATGTGGTTTTCC
>NZ_DASRSY010000359.1:0-2346 GCF_035656215.1 Paraburkholderia sp. | reverse complement strand
CATATAAAGACGTGCCGGCGTTCATGGTCAAACTGCGTGGCCGTAAGGGTGTCGGCGCCGCCTGCCTTGAATTCACTATTTTGTGCTGCACTCGTACCAGTGAATCAACCGGCACGAAGCCACCCGAAATTGACCTGACTTCGCTTATTTGGACAATCCCAGCGGAGCGGATGAAAGCCCAGAAAGAGCATCGCGTACCACTGACCGCGCGGGCTGTCGAAATTTATCAGGGCATCCCCACAATCAAAGGACTGGCGTTCCCTGGCTCGAAAGGCAAAGAGCTATCCGAAAACACCATGCTCAAGGTATTGGAGCGCATGGGCTATGGACAGTACACGGTGCACGGCTTCAGGTCGGCGTTTCGGGATTGGGCGGCGGATCAGACGAATTACCCGAACGAAGTCGCAGAAATGGCGCTGTCTCACGTCGTCGATGATAAGGTCGAGGCCGCGTATCGCCGCGGTGAACTGCTCGACAAGCGGCGCAACCTGGCGAACGATTGGGCCGCTTACTGCGCGAGTGCGATCGCGGCGTAAACTGTCGGCATGCCGATCAATCCACGCCCCGTGTTCACCCGCGCCGTCAAACTGCTTGAAGCGGGCCGGTGCCCCGAATGCAACCGCATCCATGACCCACTGGGCGCGTCAGAAGAGTACGCACCTCGTATCGTTCCGCTTAACTGCAGTTGGTGCAGTGAGCGCCTACGGATCATCCGTGAGTTTCAAGCCTGGCAGCGTCAAGACTCGGCGGCGCATCGCGCCATCCGAAGGTAGCGCCCTAATTCGGGCGAATGATGTCCGTCACGCTGCCGCTTGTCGCGTCCTCAACATCCGGGTCGCTGTTCGGCTTTTCCGCGTCGACGCTGCAGGTATAGCCGCCGCTCTTCGTAATGCTGTGCTCGACGCGCGTCACCAGCCAGCCGCCCGCAATGCGCTCGCGAAAGCCATCGCCCATCGTCAGGTTCGTTTCGGCGGTCATGTCAGGCCGCCCCGGCATGCTGACGATCAACCGGGATTCGCCGCGCGCGCGTTTGGCTATTTCCGCCTCGACGGCGGCCGTAGCCATCGCCGCATTCCTGAAGCCCATGCGGAAGCGCTTCACGGGGTCGCCGTAGCCCTTGCTTACTTCGTGCCTGGCGGCGGCACGGTTGTCGCGATAGAACGCAACCACGGTGCCTGCGCTGTCCCTGCGGGCGAGCCTCATGCGGTAATTGCTCACATCGCGGCTAGCCAGCGTGATTGTCGGCAGCTCTGTGCCGCTGACGGTCTTCGCATTGCCGCGCTTGGCAAAGATCAGCTTCCCGCCTGCAGGCTTCGCAATGGCGTCATACCGCTTCGCCAGTCGAATCAGCAGATTGATATCCGACTCCGAAGACTGGTCGATATGTGGCAGCTGCACGCCGGCCAGTTCCGGCGATGTGACGCCGGTCATGCCATGTTCGGCCGCCATCTTCGACACCATCGCGCCGATCGTTGTATCTACCGGCCAGCTGCGCGATTTCTGCGTCTGAAAATCAAGCTTGCCTTTCGGCGTCCCGTCATATGGCGCGGCGTTCGCGATAAGCGTGATCGTCTCAGGCCATCCGGCTAGTTCAATCTCATTGCAGACGAACATGCCTTTCGGGATCAGCTTCCCGCCGTAGCCGATCCATACGCGCAGCTCCGCGCCGGTCGGCGGGATCTTCACAGGGTTCATGTCGTCCGTGTCCGACAACACCACTTCCAGGCTGTCAGAGTTGAAGCCGGTTTCATCGGTCAGGCGAAGGGACACAAATCGCGACGCGAGCGCGTCGGTGATGTCTTTGTCATTGGCCGTGATCTTGAAGACCGGCGCGTAACTATCCATCAGTCCCACAGCGCAAGCCCCGTGGTGACCGGCGAAGTTATCGGGGCGGCCGATGGCAGGACAACCACCACGCCGGCCGGGAGGATGGCGCCACGGTCGGCTAGGCCGGGGTTGGCTTCCAGCACAGCGGCCAGCGTTCCAGCCGTGCATGCGCCGTAATGTTTAAACGCAATCTCATCGACCACATCGCCGTCCGTGGTGGTGTACGTCTGCGCGCTCATGCTGCGCCGCCATCATCGAACAGACGAAGCGACACGCTGAATTCCTGCTTGCGGAACGTGCCGTCAGGTTTGTAGTACGTGCGCGTTTCCTCGACGCGCTCGATCACGAAATACGCCGTGATGTCGCCATAGGCGGGAATCAGCCGGAGCGGCCGGCCCTGCCGCGCAAGCGCCCGCAACGCGTCGACTTGTTGCACCCCGCCCCGCCAATCTGGGTACACGGTGCCGGGTAGCGTGATCGAGTCAGCGCCGGGGCCGGTGTACTGCAGTGCGTCGTGCC
>NZ_DASRSY010000358.1:0-9707 GCF_035656215.1 Paraburkholderia sp. | reverse complement strand
TTCATGCACGGCATCGCGATAGGCGGCGAATTGCCAGAGCCCGAGTAAGGCGAGCGGCAGGACGAAACCGCGAGCCCGTCGGCGCAGGGGAGACGAAGCGTGCAGAGCGATCATGGAAGGCGTTTTACAAGAAAGAGGGTTCAACGGTTGGGCGTTTGCCAGCGCAACACGCGGCGCTGCACGAGTGCGATGCTCTGATCGAGCGCGAAGCCGATCAAACCGATCGCGATCACGTCGACCATCACAATGTCGATACGCAGCATCTGCCGCGCCATCTCCATCATTTCGCCGATGCCGCTGTCGGCGCTCAGCAACTCGACCGCGACGAGCGCGAGCCAGGAACGCGCAATTGCGATGCGGATACCCGTGAGCAGCGATGGAATAGCCGAGGGCAACAGCACGTCGCGCAACAACTCAGCGCGGCCAAGCCCATAGTGGCGGGCCATTTCGACCAGATCGCGCGGCACGCCTTGCACACCCCCATAGGTGGCAAGTGCGACCGGAAAGAACACCGCTTTGGCGACCACCACCACCTTGAGCGGTTCGTCGATACCGATGAGCAGAATCAGTATGGGTATCAGCGTCAGCGTCGGGACCTGCCGCAGGATGTCGAAAAGCGGGCGCACGTAGTCTGAGAAAACGCGGTTCACGGCGAGCAGTGTGCCGCACGCGATGCCGAGCAAGGCGCCCCATACGAAGCCGGTTGCCAGACGACGCAAGGTGATCAGCAGGTTGTCCTGCAGGTCGCCGCCGGCCGCGAGCGTGCTGAAGGTGTCATAGACCTTGTGCGGTGGCACGAGGAGTTGCGGCGCGAACCAGTGTTGCGCGCTCACATACCACCAGAGCAGGAACAGCATCGCGGGCGAGACCCACCACAGCAGCGAGGAAGCGCGGCGCGCGAATGCACGCGCGCGAGCGGCGGTGCTCGCCCTTGCCTGAGTGATGGGTGCGGGTGGGGCGGATGTCGCGGCACCCGCCACCGTATCAACGGTTTGCGACATTCGTCGTGGCGCTCGCATCCCAGTAGCGTTCAAGCTTGAGCTCCTTCAACGCATTGTTGACGAACTGCGGCGCGAGCAGGCTATTGACGTCCACGCCGCCGGACGTGAGTTTGGCCTGCTGGCTATACGCCGACACGTCGCGGTAATGTGCACTAAGCGACGGTGTAAAAAGCGGCGTCCATTGGTCTTTCCACGGTAGCTTCTCGTCGTCGTACTCGCGGCGCACGACATTTTCGGGTTGGCCCGAAGCGCTGAGAATCTTGATGTAGGCATCGCGGTTCTGCGGTTGCGAAATCCAGTAGGCCGCACGTACATAAGCGGTCGCGACCAGTTGCGTGATGTCGGGATACTGACGCACGAAATCGTCGGAGGCCCACAACTCCGCGCGCATCTTCCACGCGTCGGGTGCTTCCTTGGTCGACCAGATGATCTTGCCGACCTGCTTGTCCACGAGTGGGTAAGCGTCCGAGAGCGTAAAGAATCCATCGACCCGGCCCGCGGCGACGGCGGCGGCACCGGCTTGCGGATCGAGGTTATAGATCTTGAAGTCGGACAGTTTCAGGCCGTTGGCCGCCAGCAGTTTGCCGAACGTCACTTCCCACGGACGGCCGCGATTGAGCGCAATCCGCTTGCCTTTCAGATCGACGATCGACTTCGCCGTCGAATTGGCCGGCACGACCAGATAAGTGTTGCTGCCCACACCACCCGGCACGATCAGCCTGGTACGCGTGCCGGAAGCGTTGACGACGACCGAGGGCAGGTCGCCGTAGCCTGCGAAGTCGGTGCTGTGATTCGTGAAGGCCTCATTGACCAGCGTACCGACCGCCGCGGTCGAGACCGGCACCCATTGCAGCTTGATATGGCGCGCGGCTAACGCCTGTTCCAGCGACTTGTCTGCGTCGATTAAAGCGGAGGCGCCCGCATATTGCGTTTTGCCGCCGTTTGAATAAGCGACCACGGCGATCCGCACGACTTTCGGCGCATCGTCGGCGCGCGCCACGGAGGGGCCCAGCAACGCGGCGGCGGTGAGCGGCACCGTCATCGACCATGCGATGAACGCGCGCCGCAGCAGCAGGGAGAAAGCAGATGAGCGTTTCATGATATGCGGATCAGACCTTGAGCGTAATGGTGGAAGCCGGGCGGCGTGGTTCGAGCGGTGCGTTCGTTCACGCACGGCGCTTAAGTGTGGAATGCAGCGCTTCGGCCATCGGGCGTGGATCGATCCAGTCGGCGATCTCGAAGTCGGCTTCGAGGAATCCCCACTCGAACAGGAAGTTTTTGAAGTCGTCGAGCGCGGCGACCGATTCCGCTTCGAGGTTCACGCCGAGATGGTGATGCAGGTTGCCGCCATAGGCCGCATGAACCCACTCGACTGCTGATGCGGTTTCGTGCGATACGTACTGCGCGGTTTCGTCGGGATGCGTGCGCGCCCAGTCGCCTGCCGCGACCACGAGCTTCAGAAAACCGGCGACGATGTCCGGATGATTGGCGAGTACTTCCGCATTCACCGTGAGTGGACGCGGCGTGCCGTTGTTGTTGCGGATATGCGGTTCAGGGTGAAAGCCGATATCGATCATGACTTGCGCACCGATCAGTTGCGCCACTTCCAGCCCGACCGACCCCTTCACGTAGATCGCATCCACCGTGCCGCGCAGCAAGGCGCTCGCTTCGGCGGCATATAGCGCGCGGCTCGACAGGCCGAGAGGCAAGGTGAATAGTTCGGTTGCGGGATCGTCGCCGACTGCTTGCAGCGTGCGCGCTTCTACATCGATCAGTTCGACGTCGCGCGTTGTCATGCCTTCCAGACTTAATGCATTGACGAAACCGCGCAGAGCGGATGCGCGAAAGATATCGATGCGGTCGGTCGAACGGCGCGGAATCGCGATACGCCGGCCACGCAGTTGCCTGATCGACTGAATGCGCGAGCCCGGCAGCGTCAGGATCAACTGCGATTCATCGACCCAGGACAGGCCGATCACGCGCGTATCGGCCCGATGCGAGCGCGCCCACATCGCCGGAATGCTGCCGCCCTGACGAAACGACATCGCCAGCGTGTGATCGCTGATCGACGACGCGTCGTGTCCGGCCGAGTCGCGCAGCGAGCGGATCGCGACGCCGTCGGCCGACAACTCGCCGTTCAGCCAGCCGAGATGCACGGCGATGCCGAGCGGCGTCGGCACCGGTGAGCGTGCGTACCAGAAGGGATGCTGTTTGTCCGATGACGAATCGGGCCTGTCTGTCATGTGCGTTTTCCATATTGAGGTTCGTGCTGGCCGCCGGCTGACGCGGGATAAGCGGTAGCGGCGGCGCGGACTGATAAATGCAAATTCCAGGCCAGGCGCGCGCGATTGCTGTGAGCAGCCTTTAGCGGACATGCGGCTCGGCTGCGCATACCGATGCAAGCAGTGCCGATTGGTGACGGGCGCGCGTGCGAGTGTTGCTCCAGCAGCAGTTGTCCGAAGCGGTGTTGCGCCAGCAACACGCGGGGTGTTGATGCAGCAGCTTGCGCGCAAGCTGCCTGCGCCGCGATCGATGCAAGCCGAAGAGCTGCAACGCTCGTGGCCATCGCGCATTGCGTGCCAATCGAAGGCCCCTCAAGTGGAATTGGCATAGGCCGTGCTTAGAGAGGTGCCGAACCGGTTAGGGCAGGCGTCATCGCGTGTCCGATCCGACGCTAACACCAAGGAGAACAGATCAATGGCTGTCGAATTTCTGTGGCGCTTGCCGATGCACGGCGATGGCAGACGCGCCCACGACCGGCACACCCGTGGCGAGTGGAATAACCAGACGGCCTCGCGCGTCGCGCCGAAAACGGATAGCGACGATTTTGGCTACATCGACTATCTGTCCCAGGTGGCGCGCGCAGCGGATCTGGTCGGCTTTCACGGCGCGTTGATTCCGATCTTCCGCTTTACTGAGGAGCCGTGGGTGGTGGCCGCGGCGCTGGCGCGCGAGACCCGCAATCTGCGTTTGCTGATCGCGATGCAGCCATGGTTCATGCATCCGGCGTATGCGGCGCAAATGGCGGCCAGCCTGCAGCGGATCAGCCGCGGCCGGGTGGAGTGGAACATTGTGACGGGCGGCGGGGGCGCGGATCAGCGCGCGTATGGCGACTTTATCGATCACGACAGCCGTTACGCGCGCACCGATGAATTTCTCGACGTGGTGAAGGGCTATTCCGCCGGTGAACCCTACACGCACAAGGGCCGCTTCTATCAGGTCGATGCAGGTGGCCTGGTCGCGCCGCTGCGCAGCCAACCTGTGCCGCGTATCTATCTGGCTGGCGCCAGCGATGCCGCGATGGCGGTGGCCGCGAAACACGGTGACGTACATCTGAGTTGGGGCGAGCCGCTTGCCAAACAGAAGGAGGTGATCGACCGCGCGCGCCAGGCGCTCGACGCGCAGAACGCCGAGCGCGATCTGCGCTTCGGCATGCGCATCGACATCCTCGCGCGCGAAACGGAAGAACAGGCATGGGCCGAACTGCGGCAGATGTTCGCCACCGTCAGCGACTCGACGCAACTGGGTGGCACACGGCGCACGGTTGGCGTCGGCGATTCGGAGTCGGTTGGCGCGAAGCGGCAGTTCGCGCTGCACCAGGGCAACACCCTGCATTTCGACGATCTGATCGTCGGGCCGAACCTGTGGGCCGGCATGTCGAAGATTCGCGGCGGCCCCGGTTGCGTGATCGTGGGCAGCCACGAGCAGGTCGCGGAGCGGCTCGCCGAGTACGTGGACATTGGCGTATCGACCTTCATTCTGGCGAGCAATCCGCATCTGGAAGAAGCGTACCGCGTCGGTGAGGAGGTCCTGCCGCTGGTAGCGGGGGCGATCGATGCGCGCAGGACCGCGGCGGCGCTGCGAGTCGCGCTCGCGTAAGGCAACGGCGATCAAGCCTGTGCACAACAACAATCAAGGAATCCAACGATGAGTACAACCGTTGCGCAAGCCGCGACGTCCACTGCACTGTGGTACACCCGCTGTCCGGTGCCGACCGCGCTCGGCATCGCCGTTCACCGCGGCTGGTTCGACGAGGAGTTCGGCCCGGACGGCATCACCCTGAATTCGTTGCAGGAGACTCGCGAGCCTGCCATACGCGAGTCGCATTTCGATCACAGCCTGCCGTCGTCGTTTCGCCAGGGCGGCAATATCCCGGCGCTGTGGGCGCGTTCGCGAGGCGCGGCGACGCGGGTCGTCGGCCTCTCGTGGACCAATGAATTCCAGGCCGTCGTTACTTTGCCGAGCAGTGGTATTCGTCATTCGCGTGATCTGCGTGGACGGCGTCTGGGTCTGCCGCGACACACGATCAGTATCGACTTCTGGCGGGCTGCGGCGCTCAAAGGTTTTCTTACCGCACTCGAACTTGAAGGCCTCGGGCATAGCGACGCGCAGTGGGTCGATCTACCGGAGCCGACGCGCGACGCTGGTGAAGCGCGGATTGCGATCGGCAAGCTTGGGGTGGCGCCCGGCAATGAATCGCCGTTTCGTGGGCCACATGAATACGGTCTTGAAGTGGCGGCGCTAGTGCGGGGCGATGTCGATGCGATCTTCGTGAAGGGCGTGGCCGGACTGGAAACCGTGCATCTGATCGACGCGCACGTGGTGATCGATCTGGGCGCGCATCCCGATCCGCTAGTGCGCATCGGCAACGGCACGCCGCGCACGTTGACGGTCGATCAGGCGCTCATCGACGAACGTCCCGATCTGGTCAGCCGGTTCGTATCGGTGGTGGTGGCGGCCGGAGACTGGGCGACGAAGCATGCGGCCGAGACCGTTGCCTATATCGGCCGTGAGACCCGTTCGTCCAACGAGTGGGTGCGCTATGCGTATGGCAGCGAAGTGCACCGGCATCTGGAAACCAATCTCGCGCAGACCTCGATCGACGGTCTCGTGGCTTTCAAGGACTTCCTGTTCGAATGGGGCTTCCTCGAGCACGACTTCGATGCGCGCGCATGGATCGAGCCGCAGCCGTACACCGAGGTATCGAAATATCGCCGCGCATGGGTCGCCTAGTGTGGAGCGTCCTCGCGCGACGCGCAAACCAGTAAGGAGTGAACCGTGACGTTTCTGACAATGGAGAGTGCGGGTTCGCAGGCGCGGCGCCATGCGGCGCGCTGGAGCGGCTCGGCGGTCCGCCGTTCGAACGTGCCTGCGTTTGCGCCACTGCCGCCGCAGCCGCGGACGCAGCGCGCGTCTGCGGCGGAGCATGAGGTCCGGGCGACGCGCAGGACATGGGGTGAGATCGGCGCTGCCGCGCTGTTGATCCTCGCGTTGCACGCGGGATTCATGCTGGTGGCGAGGCATGGACGCGTGGACTCACTCGTGCCTGTCGTGCCGCCCAAACCCCTGCCGATGACGGTGGAGCTGACGCGGCCGCCGATCCCGCTGCCGCAGGCTAAGCAGGCGCCGCCGCCCTCGCCGCAGCCGGTCAAACAGCAACCGCAGCCGCCACGCCCGCTGACGCGTGCCCTCGCGCCGAAGCCTTCGCCTGCGCTTACGCCGCTCGTGGCCACGCCGCCGCAAGCGACGACACCGGCCGACACCGCTGTCGCGCACATCCCGGCACCAGTCGCACCGGCGCCTGCCGCGCCACCGGCGGCTGAAACCGCGCCGATCGGCAACGCCGCGTATCTGCACAACCCGGCGCCCGACTATCCGCCGATCGCGCAGGACCAGGGCTGGGAAGGGCGCGTGCTGCTGCGCGTGCATGTGCTGTCAAACTGCAAACCTGACTCGGTCGATATCAGGACCAGCAGCGGCCGCAAGATGCTCGACGACGCTGCGGTGGCCGCGGTCCGGCGCTGGAGCTTCGTGCCAGCCAAACGGGGAGATGAAGCGGTCGACGGCTGGGTCAACGTGCCTGTCGACTTCAAGCTGGGCTGACGCGTGCTGTCCGCATGACGGACGAATCGCACGCTTTCTGTTCAACACCGGATCTGGATTTTGAACTCAAGGAATCAATCATCATGAATGGCATTTCAACGACTTTCATCGTGCAGGGCGCACTCTGGTTACTGGGGATTTTCTCGGTGGTGACGTGGACGCTTATTCTCGTCAAGGCCGTGCAAAGCGTGCGCGCGAGCGTACAGAGCCGGCGCTTTGCGAAGCAGTTCTGGGCGGCCAGCAGTTTCCACGCGGCAGCCACGCTGGAACCCGGGATGAGCCCGGTGGGCCGCGTCGCCGCGACCGGCTTCGAGACCTTGCAACGCGCCGACGAAGGCAATGGTCAGGATCTCGAACATAGCTGGAGCCGCCACGATCTGTTGGAGCGCCACTTGCGCCAGCAAATCCAGAACGAGCGCCGCCGCCTCGAAGCAGGTCTCGCGGTGCTTGCCTCGATCGGCAGCACTGCGCCGTTTGTCGGCCTGTTCGGCACCGTATTCGGCATCATTCACGCATTGACGGCGATCACGCACAGCGCGTCGGCCAGCATCGACGTGGTGGCCGGCCCGATCGGCGAAGCGCTGGTGGCGACGGGCGTCGGCATCGCGGTCGCAGTGCCGGCGGTGCTCGCCTACAACTTCTTCGTGCGCCGGGTGAAAGCGGCCTCCGCCGATCTCGACGGTTTCGCAACCGATTTCGTCACGCTCGCGCAGAAGGCCGGCTTCCGTGTGCAGGGGACGGCGGCGCGTGCGCAACCAAGCCTGAAGACCGTCAACGAGGTGTTCGCATAATGGCCTTCTCATCCTCTTCCGATAACGATGACGTGCTGAGCGAAATCAACATCACGCCGCTCGTCGACGTGATGCTAGTGCTGCTGGTTGCGTTTATCGTCACCGCGCCGCTGCTCAACAACGCGGTGCACGTGAATCTACCCAGGACGGTTGCCACGGCGCCCGCCGATCAGAAGCCGGCCGTGACCGTCAGTGTGGACGCGAAGGGTGTGGTGTACCTCGACAAGCGGCCCACCGATCTGCGCCTGATCGGCGCCGAGCTGTCGGCGCTCGAGGCGAACAACCCGGGCATCGCGCTCAACCTGCAGGCCGACGAGGGTGTGCCCTACGGCACGGTGGCCAAGCTGATGGCTGCGATCGAGCACGCCGGCATCAGCAAGCTATCGGTGCTGACGGCCAACAACGGCTAATCACGGTCGTTGCATGACCCCTCGACCCCGCGAACTCCTTACCGGACCAATTCATGAGCACTTCGGTTTCAGACAACATCCAGTCGATCTGGTACACGCGCTGCCCGGTGCCGACGCCGCTCGGCATCGCCGCGCATCTCGGCTGGCTCGACGACGAATTCGCGCGCGACGGCATTACCGTGCGCTCGTTACAGGAAACGCAGCATGCTGCGCAGCGCGCCTCGCATATCGATCACACACTGGACAATTCGTTTCGTCAGGGCGGCAGTATCCCGGCGTTGTGGGCGCGTTCCGCCGGGGCCGATACTCGCGTGATCGCGCTGACGTGGGTCGACGAAGCGCAGGCGATCGTTGCGTTGCCTGATTCCGGCATCCGCACGGCAAAAGACTTGCGTGGACGCCGCGTTGGACTGCCGAAGCGCGCGGGCGAGCGGATCGATATTTTCCGCGCGGCCGCGTTGCGCGGTTTTGTCAGCGTGCTGGAGCTCGAGGGCCTGTCCGCGCGCGATGTCGAGCTGGTCGACGTTGCGGCGGCCAGCGTACGCGAACCCGCGGATGGCGGCGCGCTGCCCGCGGCGACCTTTAGCAATCCGGGCAGCGTCAGCAGCCGACGTCTTTATTCGGCGGAAATTGCGGCGCTGGTGCGAGGTGAAGTCGATGCGATTTATGTGAAGGGTTCGCTCGGGTTGGAGAGTGCTTACCTGATCGGCGCGCGGATCGTGGTCGACATCGGCTTTCATCCGGAGCCAAAGGTTCGCATCAACAACGGCTCGCCACGGCCGTTGACGGTCAATGCGGCCACGCTCGACAACCATCCGGACATCGTCAGCCGCTTTCTGGCGCGCGTGATCGACGTGGACGGCTGGGCGCGTGAGCACAAGCAGGAAGTGCTCGGTTATCTGGGCCGCGAAACGGGTTCGGGCGACGACTGGCTGCGTCTCGCTTATGGCGACGATGTGCATCAGCGCTTGCGTACCGATCTCGACGACACGTCGATCGCCGCGCTCGACGATTTCAAAGGCTTCCTGGTGGAATGGGGTTTTCTGCCGGCGGACTTCGATATTCATGCGTGGATCGATCCAGGCGCACTCGCGCAATCACATCGTTATGTCGCGTCGTCGTCCGGTTTGCGCCGGTGAGCCTGGCGTTGCTTTTGTCTGAAAATAGATTCGGCATCCTGATGGACGGTACCGAATCGGTCTGATCGTGGCCGCCTCGCCGCGTTCAAGTCACCCATCGCGAAGATAGCATCAGGCTCCCCGAGAGCGAACTTTGCGGATCATTCGTGCGCCTTATCCACGTCAATAGCCATCCCTGTGTTGGGGTGCTGCATACGCAACACCCCAACACCACCTGACGGGTGCGCCAGCAGCAATACCCACTCGGCTTCGTTCACGAAACCCTTGTGTGACGGGCCACCGCGCCTGGCATCCGACTTGCAATAGAGCACCCCATGCGTGCCGCATCGCTCGCGCACGAAGGCGAAAACTCGGTTGCGGGCGCAATCAAACAACAATTGAATAAGGATAGCGAAGTCAATGTTCAAGAGAAAAACACTCGTCGTTGCGCTCGGGGGAGTGCTTGCTGGTGGTGTGCTGATGTCGCCGGCATGGGCTGCGGAT
>NZ_DASRSY010000357.1:0-6983 GCF_035656215.1 Paraburkholderia sp. | reverse complement strand
CCGTGAGTGCCTCGAGCGGCGCGGGATGCAGCCCGGGCAAGCCGTCCAGGGCGAGCAGGCCGCGTGCGACGATCAATAGCGCCCCCCACAGCGCGCACGCCGCTTGTACCAGCATGCGCGTGCCCGCCAGACGTCGTGCGCGGTTTTCTCGCGACCAGTTGGCCGGTGTGCGCGCACAGAAAAAAGCAATCGCCATCAACGTGACGGCGAGAATGACGATCCAATCAGTCAGTTCCATCGAAAAAGGCTCCCAAGTCAACCGGCGACTATAGAAAAGCCTTCCGCTGCAAACTATCGGATTATTCTCAAATGCGGGTGTGTGCTGGCGAGCGCGCATTGCCGCGAGGGCAACGCGCTCGCCTCAGGATCAGAGTTCGATCCGCGTGCCGAGCAGCACGAGGAATTGACGCAGCCACTCAGGATGAGCGGGCCATGCGGGAGCGGTGACGAAATTGGCGTCGGTAATTGCTGCATCGACCGGAATGTCGGCGTACTCGCCGCCGGCCAGCTTCACTTCGGGCGCGCAGGCCGGGTAGGCGGAAATGCGCTTGCCGCGAATCACGTCGGCGGCGGCCAGCAGCTGCGCGGCGTGGCAGATCGCGGCGATCGGCTTGCCCGCTTCGGCGAACTGCCGCACGAGTTCGATCACCTTGTGATTGAGTCGCAGATACTCTGGCGCGCGTCCGCCCGCGATTGCCAGCGCGTCGTATTGACGGGGATCGGCGTCTTCAAACGTTGCGTTGAGCGTGAATTGATGGCCAGGCTTTTCGGTGTAGGTCTGGTCGCCTTCGAAATCATGGATTGCGGTCTTGATCTTATCGCCGGCTTTCTTGTTCGGACAGACCGCGTCGACCACATGGCCGACCGCCTGCAGTGCCTGAAACGGCACCATCGTTTCGTAATCCTCGGCGAAGTCGCCGGTCAGGAACAGAATCTTCTTTGCTGCCATCGCATGCCTCCAATTGATCAACGGAACACATCGAACGCTCACGCAGTCTACTCCAACGCATTTGACAGAACCGCGACGGAGGTTCGACGGCGTATCATTGGCGCGTTTTCGCATGCGGAAGCCGCTCAACGCGGCTCACACTCAAATATGACTTTATCTATTCGTTCACCGTTGTTGCGTCGCGTCGCTGTTGTCGCCCTCATGTTCGGCGGCCTGACGGCTTGTCAGAAGAACGATGCGTCGGCGCAGGTCGCCGGCAAGCTCAACGACGCGGCGCAAGCCGCCGGCCAGAAGCTCGATCAGGCCGCCAGCTATGTCGGCCAGCAGGTCGATGCAACCAAGGCCGCCACCCAGCAGAACCTCGAATCGGCGTCTGCGCCGTCGATCACGATCGATCCAGCCTCGCTGGCATCGAGCGCACAAGCCAACCTGCAAGGTGCGGCAAGCGCGACGAACGCGCAACTCGGCAAGGCGGCGGCGCTGACCGGCCAGGGCCTCGAGACGGCGGGGCGCAAGTTGCAGGAGTGGTCGGCGCAAAGTTCGGCGTCGTCGGCGAGCGTTTCGGCTTCTTCGTCGGCGTCGAGCGATTCCAGCGATGCGCAAAAGCAGATGGACAAGTGAGATGGCGGCCTGTGCGTGCGTCTGTTTGACAGCCGGATTGACAGCCGGATTGACAGCCGGATTAAATGTAATTACTATAGTTACATATTGTCGTCGCCGGGCAGGTTTACTGTGAATACGAGTAGCCGGTTTGCGTTTGCGGTGCACGTGCTGGCGCTGCTGTCGTTGCAGGAGGGCGTGCCGCTCTCGTCGGAGATGATCGCGGGCAGCGTGAATACGAATCCGGCGTTGATCCGGCGTTTGTTGACCATGCTGGCCGAGGCGGGTCTCACTACCTCGCAACTCGGCGCGGGCGGCGGCGCGCTGCTCGCCAGGGCGCCTGAGGACATCAGCTTGCTCGAGGTGTATCGTGCGGTGGACGACGCACAATTATTCGCCATGCATCGCGAGGAGCCGAATCCGGCGTGCATGGTGGGGCGAAATATCCAGGTCGTGCTGCGCGACATCATCGACGAAGCGCAGCAAGCCCTGGAAGCATCGCTCGGCGCACGCACGCTGGCCGACGCCACCGCCGACGTGGTACGCGCCGAACGGACGCGTGAAAGCAAACGGCGTTCGCATGGATGACGTAGTCAAGAAGCAGTACAGAAGGGTGCGTGCGATGTAGTCAAGACGCGCGTGCATGAGAACGGACGGGGGCCCGAGCCCCTCTTTTTTCCACACTATATGTAATCAATGTAGTTACATATAAGCTAATGACCGGAGTATCGAAATGAGCAAACAGTTGAAAATCGCGTTGTTTGGCGCCACCGGCACGATTGGTTCGCGGATCGCCACGGAAGCGGGCCGCCGCGGACATCAGGTGACGGCACTGGCGCGCAACCCGGCGCGCGTGCCGGCGGATGTGGCGAATCTGAAAGCTGCGCAGGCCGATCTGCTCGACGCCGCGAGCGTCGGCGCCGCGGTGCGCGGGCACGATGTGGTGGCGAGCGCGTTTGCGCCGCCGCAAGGCGATCTCGCGGCGCTGACCAGGGCGACCCATGGGCTCGTCGACGGCGTACGCGCAGCGGGCCTGAAGCGCCTCGTAGTGGTGGGTGGCGCGGGTTCGCTCGAAGTGGCGCCGGGCAAGCAACTGGTCGATACCGACGGTTTCCCGGACGCCTACAAACCGATCGCACTGGCCCATCGCGATGCATTCGACTACTACCGCGGCGTCACCGACCTCGACTGGACTTTCTTTGCTCCAGCCGCGCTGATCGCCCCGGGCGAGCGCACCGGCACGTTCCGCACGGGCGCGAACACGCTTCTGGCCGACGCCGAGGGCAATAGCCGCATTTCCGCGGAAGATTACGCAATTGCCTTCGTCGATGAATTGGAACAGAGCCGTTTTGTCCGTCAGATCGCGACGGTCGCTTATTGAGCCTTAACGACGAAGCAGGACCGCGCGCGGCTCGTTGCGTGCGTCGTAGCGGCCGTTCGAGGGGATGAGGGCGGCCCGCAAATCCCCGAATTTACGCAAGCTGCCTAACAATCGGTTACGCATGTTCGGTCGCCAGCGGTAAAACTGCGGCTACACTGGCGTCTCCCGTTTTCTCACGGATCGCCATGCAGTCATGCCCGTTGCGGCGTGAGTCCCGGGCCGCCCCGTCCAACGGCGGCCAACCGGCGACTCACGCCGACTTTCATTTTTCGTTCAGTCATTCCGGAAGCCGCGCTCACGTCGCGGCGTGGTTCGGCGCATGGGCGGCCACGGTCTGCCTCGCGCTGATCCTCGGCATCGGGTGGATGCCCGCGACTGCCCAGGCTGCCGGCACCGGCACGCCGGTCATTCCGGCACTGCAGAGCCTGATCAATAGCGCGACGGCGACGCCTGCGTCTGCCGCCTCGGGCGCTTCTGCCGCCGAAGCGGCCTCCGCGCCGTCGCCCGCGAGCCAGGCGGAACTGGCGCGCTCACTCGACAGCGTGATCGCCACGCTCGACAACGACCGGCAGCGCACGGCGCTCGTCGCCCAGCTTAAAAAGCTGCGCGAGGTCTCGCAAAACGTCGCGCCGCCCGCGCCCGCGCAACCGAGTCCCGGCTTGCTCGGCGCGATTGCGTCGGGTATCGCGTCGTTCGAATCCGATGTGCATCAGGGCCGCACGCCGGTGCGCTATTGGGGCGGACGCTTTAATGCGGCCGCCAACGAGCTCTACACGATCGTCTCGGGCCAAGGCAAAGAGAGCTTCGGTCGCATTGTCTTTTCGATGATTGCCATGCTGGCCGGCTGGGGCGCGTGCGCCGGCGCGCTGATTTACGCGCAACACCGGCTATACCGGCGCTTCGGTATTCTCATGGGACTCAACCCGAATCCCAGCACGCGCGAGCTGCTTATCTTCGCGCTGCGCCGCGTCGGCCCGTGGATCGTGGCCTTTCTCGCGGCGCTGCTGTTCGTGCGCGCCATGCCCGATGCGCTCGGTCGCACGCTCGGCATGGTGGTCGCCTATGCGATCGTCGCGGGCGCGGTGTTTTCGGCGATCTGCCTGATCATGTTTTCGCTGTTCGGCTCGGGGCATCGGCGGATTGCGGTGCGCCTGCTGATCGATCACGCGCGGCGCGTGCTGTTCGTGGTGGGCGTATGCGCCGCGCTTGGCGATGCGGCCGTCAACTATGACGTCGAGCATCAGCTCGGATCGAATCTCGCGGCCCTGATTTCGACGGCCGCCAACATGACGGCCGCCGTGCTTACCGGCTATTTCGCGCTGGCGTTCCGCCGGCCCATCGCGCATCTGATTCGCAACCGGCCTTACGAGCAGCGCCACGATCACAGGGCCGCGACCGACGCGTTCGACGTGCTCGCCTCGCTCTGGCACGTGCCGGTGCTGGTGCTCGCCGCCGCATCGGTGGTGGCCACGCTCGGCGGCTCGGGCTCCAGCGAAAACGTGCTGCAGATTTCGGTGGTGACCGCGCTGTTGCTGGTGTTCGCATTCTTCCTGTCGGCCATCGTGCTGCGCATGACGCGCCCGCGCAGCCCGCGTGCCCGCCGCCGCTCGCCGTATCTGACGCGCTTGCTGCGCTTTTGCGGCACGCTGTTGACGCTTTTCATCTGGCTGTTCTTCTTCGAACTGGCGGCGCGTTTGTGGGGTGTGTCGCTCGCGGAAGTCGTCGAGGAAAACGTTGCGGCGCGCGGGATTGCGCATGCCGTGACTGCGATCATCGCAACGGTGTTCATTTCGTGGCTTCTGTGGATTCTGGTCGACACTGCGATTACCGAAGCCCTCAATCCGGGCGGTCCGCGTAACAAGTCGCGCAATCCGAGCATGCGGGCGCGCACGATGCTGCCGCTGCTGCGCAACGTGCTGCTGGTGACGATCATGACGATTGCCGGCATCGTCACGGCCGCGAATCTGGGTATCAATGTGACGCCGCTGCTGGCCGGCGCCGGTGTGATCGGCCTTGCGATCGGCTTCGGCGCGCAGTCGCTCGTGACCGACCTGATCACCGGCCTGTTCATCATCATCGAAGATACGATTTCGGTCGGCGACTGGATCGATGTGGACGGCGGTCACGCGGGCACCGTCGAGCATCTGTCGATCCGCACTGTCCGCTTGCGCGATGGGCAAGGGGCGATTCACGCGATTCCGTTCTCGCAGATCAAGATCGTCAAGAATCTTTCGCGCGACTTCGCCTATGCGGTGTTTGAAGTGCGAATGTCGTTTTCGACGGATGTCGATCAGATCACGCAACTGATTCGCGAAGTCGGCGCCGACTTGATGGCTGACTTCCGTTATCGCCGCGAAATGCTCGGACCGATCGAAGTGTGGGGGCTCGACCGTTTTGATCCGAACTGGATGGTCGTGAAAGGGCAGATCAAGACGCGGCCATTACAGCAATGGAGCGTGGCGCGTGCCTTCAATCTGAGGCTTAAACGCAAGATGGACGAAGCCGGTATCGAGATTCCGGTGCCGCAGATGCGTGTGTACACGTCGTCGAAGGATAGTGAAGGACAGCCTCTGCAGGACGATGACATGTCCGGGATCGGGCCGCATGTGCACGCGCATGCTGAGACGGCTGCTTCGACGCGGGCCGCGCACGCTGCCGCGGCGGTGGCGCGCGATGTGTCGCACGAACCGCGTCCGGCGCCGCCGCCGACCGGGCAGACCGCGCCGATTCCACCGCAGATCCCGACGGCAGGTGAGGCGGGCGGTAAAAGCTGATTACGCTACAGGCGCGTTTCAGACGAGCGCGGGTGCGTCGGTTGCGCGCACGATGTCGTTGACGTGCGTGGCGATCTGCGCACCCGCGACACCGTAAATATGCAGCGAGACAGCAGGCGCGTCGCTGCAATTTCCCAGCCGGTGAATGCCACCCCTTCCGCCGCGCACAAATGACACGGCGCCGGTATTGAGCGCTTGTGTGCGGGTGGCGCTGGCGCAGTGCTGTGCGCCATTCCATTCGAAGACCGTTTCGCTCAGCGTGCCGTCGAGCACCGCGTAGCCGCACCACGTGTGATGGGCATGCACCGGGCTCGCCTGGTGTGGCTGCCACACGAGCGCGGCGATTGCATAGCGGCCATGCGGATCGGCGGCCAGCAGATGACGGCGGTAATTTTCAGCGGAGCCTTCGCGTTGCGCCGGGTTGAGCAAGCCGGGATTCGCCGCGGCTTCGGCAAGCGCGATGCGCATGCTGCGCGCGAAGAAGGTCGAATCCGACGGCTCGGGGAATTTCACGCAGGCTTCGAACATCGCGTCGAGCGCGTCGCACAGATGCGCGAGCGGCGCGCTGCGGTGTGCGTGCGAGGGCGTTTCATTCGCCTCGGCGAACTGCGCGGCGTTGACGGCGGAACGGGTGACGGATGCTGAACGGAGGTCTTGGCTCATGATCGCTGCGCAGCGGTAGGGCTGCTTATCGGCTATTTTTGATAGACACATTTATACCCGTTTGCCTGGAGAAAGAGTTTCCATATAATTCCCCTTGGAGTCTTAAAAGTAGAATAATTTCCTATAGAGGTGTGATGATGGGAATGGATATCATCGATCGGAAGCTGCTTGAGCTGTTGCAGGAAGACGCAACCATGCCGATCGCCGAGCTGGCGCAGCGCGTGAACCTGTCGCAAACGCCTTGCTGGAAGCGCCTGCAGCGTCTCAAAGAGACGGGCGTGATTCGCGCGCAGGTGGCACTGTGCGATGCGCGCAAACTTGGCGTGGGCACGACCGTGTTTGTCGCGGTGCGCACGAATCAGCACACCGAGGCCTGGGCGCAGACTTTTACGCGTGCTGTGCAGGCGATTCCGGAGGTGGTGGAGGTGTACCGGATGAGCGGCGAAACCGATTACCTGCTGCGCGTGGTGGTGTCGGATATCGACGACTACGATCGTGTCTACAAGCTATTGATCGCCGCCGTGCCGCTGTATGACGTGAGCTCGAGTTTTGCGATGGAGCAGATCAAATATTCGACGGCGCTGCCGGTGCGGCCTTCGGCGGTGGTGGAAGGCCG
>NZ_DASRSY010000356.1:0-9457 GCF_035656215.1 Paraburkholderia sp. | reverse complement strand
ATCAGGCACAGGCTGAAAATCTCACAGCAGCTCAGTTTCCCGACGGCACGCCCACGCATCTCGTGCGGCAAGACCTTCCACCGGCGGACGCGATCATGCTGTCCGCCGCGCATGCCGGCCGCGCGCGTCTGATTGCGCAATGGCTGGACCCGTCGGTCGTCGATGAACGTGATCCGCTCGCTACTGATCCACAGTGGGATCTCTATCGCGGCGGCGCAGCACCGTTTTCAGAAGACTTCGTGGCGTTGTTCCGCGCGGCGCAACTCGCGCGGCGCGATCGCATCGAGCAATGGGTGCTTGCGCGCCTGCGGATGTTGCGAGCCACGGAAAACGGACCGCAGGACCAGACGTTCCTTGTCTATCGCACGCATTCAGACCCGCGCTTTCTCGATCTGTCGCTCGACGCTAACGATCGCGCCGCCGGTTCCATCTGGGGCGACGCCCGCACTGTGAACTACGCCGCCAATGCGATGGGACGCTTCAACACACTGCGCTCGTGGTTGTCGCAATGGTCGTCACTATCTCAGGCTGACGGCCCGAACAATCTCGCGAAGACCAGCGTGCCCGTGCTCCTCATGACCCATACCGCGGACGGATCGACGTTCCCCAGCACGGCTAAAGCGTGGCGCGATGCAGCGAGGGAGCGGCTCACGGAAGTCGCTGTCAGGGGGGGCAACCATTATCTGGCCGGTCAGTCCGAACTCGTGCGGTTCACCGCCGATACGTTCGAGGACTGGCTTGGCAGAAGCTTGCACTAAGCATCGGGAGATCTGACATGGAGTCCATTGGACCTTTCCGCTATGAGCGGCACATCCCTTCGTTGCCGGCGCTGGATGCTCGCCGCGACGCGAAGAAACATCAGGTCGCCATTTGCGGTGGCGGCCCCGTGGGGTTGGCGACGGCCTTGGGTCTTGCCCGCTATGGCGTGCCGTCCGTGGTGATCGAGGCAGACGACACCGTTTGCATGGGGAGCCGCGCTGCGTGCATTTCGCGTCGCAGCCTGCAGATACTGGAGCGCCTCGGCGTGCTCGCCGCCGTGATGAACAAGGGGCTCGCATGGACGTCTGGCCGTAGTTTCTACCGCCAGACAGAAGTCTTCCGCTTCGACATGCCGCACGACGACACCCAGAAACTGCCGCCGATGGTCAATCTGCAGCAGTACTACATCGAGCAGTTTCTGGTCGACGAAATCAGGGCGAACTACGCAGACCTCATCGACATCCGCTGGGGCAGTTCGGTCACCGCGCTGACGACGGCCGCGCACGGTGTCACGCTGCGGGTGGAAAGCAGTGCGGGTGCGTACGAGCTCGACGCGGCGTGGCTGGTCGCCTGCGATGGTGGACAAAGTTTTGTCCGCAAGCGTCTGGGTTTGCCGCTTGCCGGCGCCGCTTACGAAGGTAAATACGTGATTGTCGATATTGAACTGCGCAGCGCCGAGCCGGCGGAGCGGCGCGCGTGGTTCGATCCGCCATCCAATCCGGGCTGGACGATGCTGTTGCACAAACAACCCGACGATCTTTGGCGTATCGACTATCAGGTGCCCGACGACACCGACATCGACGCCGCGATCACGCCGGAAGCAGTCGCACCCTACGTGCAGCGGCAACTGGAACTGATCGGGCAAGCACATCTTCCGTGGAAGCTGGTGTGGACGAGCGCATACCGAGCAGGGGCGATGTCGCTCGAAAAATATCGGCACGGCCGCATTCTGTTCGCGGGAAATGCCGCGCACGCGATGCCGATCTTCGGCGTGAGAGGACTCAATTCCGGCTTTGACGACGCGGACAATCTCGCGTGGAAACTGGCTGCGGTGGTGCAAGGGTGGGGCGGCGACGCTCTGCTGGACAGCTATTCGGTCGAGCGGGTTCATGCCTTTCATGTCAATGCGGAGAGTGCGAAGCGCAGCACGGAATTCATGGCGCCGCCGTCGAGAGGCTATTCGCTGATGCGCGAGGCAGCGCTGTCGCTGGCGGAGCAGCACCGCGAGATCGCGAAACTCGTCAATCCGCGTCAGACGAGCGCAATCGACTATGTAGGCTCGCCGCTGTCCAGCGGGACAGGTTTGCCGAACGCGCCGCGCGTGGGCCAGGTGATTCCCGAGGTACCGGTGTCCGGAAGCCGTGGTGAGACGTTTTTGTCCGATGCGTTGGGACCGCATTTCACGGTGCTCGCATTCGGGCGCGGCCACGACGATCTGCCGCTGCTTGCCGACACGGAGTCTTCGCCCGTGAGCGTCGTGCAGATGCTGTTTGACGACCAGGCTGGGAGCGATGCGTCGCAGCCCGCATGGCACGGCGCAAACACGCTGATCGATTGCGCCGGCACGCTTGCGTCCAGGCACGGTGCAATTGACGCAGACGTATGGCTTGTTCGTCCCGATGGCCACCTTTGTGCGGCGTGGAACCGGCCGTCGCTTGCAACGATGCGCGCGGCCTTGCGGCAGGCAAGCGGCCGTGCGACTGATTTTCACCAGACCGCTTCGGAGGATCACCATGTCGACGCTTGAGGACGATCAGCGAGATCTGCTCTATTCGGCTTGCTGTGAGGCGATCAGTGCTGTGGGACGCGAGCGCGAAAGTTTGATGCTGGCACGGCTCGCGTTGTTGCTGATGGAGAAAGTGGGTGACGCCGAGGTATGCCTGCAGGCCATCCGGGAAGCTGGCGAATCGGTGCCGGAGCCGAGTTTGTCGAAACACTAAAACATGCCTCTTCGAGGCGCTTGCATATCCAGCGAGGAGACAACATGCAGTTACTGCCGAATTATGCCGCGTCTGACGCGAGCAACAGGCTTTACCGAAAGGTGACCCTGCGTATCGTCCCGTATTTATTCGTCGCATACGTGGTTGCGTTTCTTGACCGCATCAATATTGGCTTCGCCCAGCTTCAGATGAAGGGCGATCTTGGCTTCAGTGATGCGGTGTATGGACTGGGCGCCGGAGTCTTCTTCCTTGGATATTTTCTTCTTGAAGTTCCAAGTAATCTGATGCTGTTACGCATCGGCGCGCGACGGACCTTTGTGCGGATCATGGTCTGCTGGGGCGTGGTTTCAGCGTGCATGGCGTTTGTGAGCACACCGTCGATGCTTTACCTCCTACGCTTCCTGCTGGGCGCTTTTGAAGCAGGCTTTTTTCCAGGCATCATTCTTTACCTGACCTTCTGGTTTCCGGCTGGCCGCCGGGCGGCCGTTACGTCCTGGCTGTTTGTTGCTGTGGCCGTTGCCGGCGTGCTGGGCGGTATCGTCTCCGGGACCATCATGCAATACACGAGCGGTATGCACGGACTTGCCGGCTGGCAATGGCTGTTCATTATCGAAGGCCTTCCCGCTATCGTGCTCGGGGCGCTGGCGCTGTGGGTGCTGCAGGACTCCCCCCGGGCGGCATCCTGGCTGAGCGTCGAAGAGAGGCAATGCTTGTTGCGCGAACTGGAAGAGGAATGCGAAGCAAAACGCGACGTGGCGTCAGGATCGTTCCGTGAAGCGCTGCGCAACCCGCGTGTGTATTTGCTTGCAGCGATCTACTTCACGTTGACCTGCGGCACGATGGCCATCAGCTTCTGGCTCCCCGCGGTGATAAAAGGGGCGGGCGTGACAAATGTATTGCACATCGGCCTCTATAGTGCGATTCCCTACGGCCTCGGCGCGCTTGGGATCGTGCTTATTTCGCGCCACTCGGATCTGCACAGGGAGAGGCGCGGGCATTACGCGGTGTGCGCGATTGGCGGAGGGATCGCGTTGTCGGTTCTCGCGCTGTACACCGGTAGCTTGCCGTCGGTGATTTGTCTGCTGAGCGTGGCGGTTGTCCTGACGTTTTCCGCGTTGCCGATTTTCTGGTCAATCCCCCAGGATTATCTGTCCGGCACGGGAGCGGCCGGCGGTATTGCGCTCATCAGCAGTCTTGGGCAACTGGGAAGCTTCTTCAGCCCGACGATGATCGGTTGGATGAAGACCGCGACGGGGAAGCTGGACAACGGCTTGCATCTGCTGGCGCTTCTGCTGATTCTCGGCGGAGTGGTCATGTATTTTTCCTTGGGCGAAATCCGTCAACTGGAAAGAAAACCCGCCTGAATAGTCGATATTCGCATTCGCAAGCAATGGGGCCCGTGGGCGCCGACGATTTTTACCGCGGCTTCGATACCGGCGGCGGCAGAAAACGGGCGGCGGGAATCAATCACTTGCCGGAGACGGAATGTGAGCGGTTCATCGCGAGGTTCGAAACGGCTTTTCGGATTCCCTGATCGACGTTTCGGTCGGTGCCGCTCACGTGCCGGTCAGTAGTGGCCGTCGAGACGTTGAATACGCCGCAATCGATCGAATCAATGCGCAGCGAGACGGTTTAGCGAAGCGATTCACTGGGACTGTGCAGGGCGTTGCGTAGGCTCGCTGATCAGGCCCGTTCGACCGCTAGCCGCGTCCGGTTAGCCTCGACGTAATCGATCAGCAATGTGTGAAACAACTCGGCCGCCGGTGACAGCGCCCGCTGTTTAAGCCGGAACGTGCAGACGCGCCGCATGATCGCTGGTTTGCCGAGTGGCCGGAATTCGATGCCGGACACATTCATCAGATGCCGCGAATTGGCCGGCAGCAGCGAAATCCCCATGCCGTTCGACACAAGCGCAAAGACCGTCGAGGGGAAAGAGACCTCATACGCCACGTTGAGCCGGATGTCTTGCGTGGCAAGGTGCGTGTCGAGGTCGCGGCGGATCGGACTGCCAGGCGACAGGGCAATGAAGGGCCACTCGGCCAATGCGGACCACGTCACCACACGCTTGCGTGCGAGCACATGATGTTCGGGAAGGAGCGCCACGAACGTGTCCCTGAACAGATCAGTTTCCGTGATTTCCGACTGCGCTTCCTGAAACGTACCGATGCCAATGTCCGCATCCTCGGCAATCAACGCATCCCGGATGCTTTCTTCTGCCGTATCACGCAGAACGACGCGCACGCCGGGATAACTCGACTGAAATTCGCGCATGAACGGCACCAGCAAGGTGACGCTCAGGACCGACGCGCTCGCGACGGTCACACGACCGCGCTTGTAGGTGACCTGTTCGCGAGAGTTCTGCACGGCCATGTCGATGTCCTGCAACACGCGCCGCGCACTGGCCAGAAACTCCTTGCCGATGTCGGTCACGCGAACCATGCGCGTGTGCCGGTCGAGCAGCTTCACGCCGAGTTCGCCTTCCAGATCTTTAATCAGCATGCTCAACGCCGACGGCGAGAGGTGAAGCCGCTCGGCGGCGAGTGCAAACCGGCCGCACTCGGCGACCGCGACAAACGCACGTAACTGGCGGAAAGTGAGATTCATCAGAATTTCTCAATAATTGTTCAATTTATATCGATTGTATTGCATAAATTGAGGCCCTTAAATACGTATCAACGAAGTTCAGTTGATGCGGAGAGGGTGATGAAAGCAGGGAATACGTTCGAGGTTGAAGTGCGCGGCATCCGCCGGGAAGCCGAGACGGTGCGCTCGTTCGAGCTTTGGCCTTTAGTCGGTGAATCCGGTGAGGCATATGAACTGCCGCCGTTCGAAGCGGGCGCGCATCTCGACGTGCATGTGTCGGGCGATCTCGTGCGGCAATATTCGCTGACGAATCCGCATGAGCGCCATCGTTATGTGATCGGCGTGAACCGCGATCCCGCAAGCCGGGGCGGATCGATCCGGATGCACGACGCCGTGACGGTCGGCAGCCGTCTGACCGTCAGCGCGCCCCGCAATCACTTTCCGCTGAACGAAGCGGCCGCGCATTCGGTACTGGTGGCCGGCGGCATCGGCATCACGCCGTTGCTGGCGATGGTCAGGCGCCTGTGCGAACTAGGAAGCAGCTGGGATCTCTACTACTGCGCCCGTGCGGAAAGCCGTGCCGCCTTCCTGCGCGAATTGCGCGAGCTTGCCGATACCTGTCCGGACGGCGCACTCCACTGCGTGTTCGACGGCGTGTCCGGCACGAAGCCGCTCGACATTCGAGCCGTGCTCGCGAAGCACGGCGCGCAGGCAGATTTCTATTGCTGCGGTCCAACGCCGTTGATGGACGCATTCACGGCCGCGCTCGCCGACGTGCCACCAGAAAGAGTTCACCTCGAATACTTCAAGGCGCCGGAAATCAGCGCGCCCGCAAACAGTAAGGCTTTCACGGTCACGCTCGCACGCCAGCAAAAAAGCTTTGTGATCGAGCCTGACCGCTCGATTCTCCACGCATTGCAGGAACACGGCGTGGCCGTGATGTGCTCGTGCCGCGAAGGCGTGTGCGGCACCTGCGAGACCGCCGTGCTTGCCGGCGAACCCGATCATCGGGACAGGGTGCTCAGTCCCGAAGAAAGGGCGGCAAACCGCACCATGATGATTTGCGTCTCGCGCTGCAAGGGCGACGCGCTAACCCTCGATATCTGAAACCGACACACCAGGAGGAAAGTATCCCCATGTCCGACTCACTCAAAAACAGGACGATCATCGTCACCGGAGCAGGCGGCAACATCGGCCGCGCTTATTGTGACGAACTGAACCGCATCGGCGCCAATGTCGTGCTGGCGGATCTGACGGACCTGTCCGGGCTCGCCAGGGAATATTGCGCCGCAGGGGGCTCCGCTATCGGGGTCAAGGTCGATGTGGCCGATCCCGATTCCATCGAAGCGATGGCGGCAACCGCGTTCGAGCGTTTCGGCGCGATCCACGGTATCGTCAACAACGCCGGGTTTTTCAAGGGCTGCACGTTCGGTTCGTTCATGGACATTCCGGTGGACGAGTGGGACCGTTGCTACCAGATAAATGTGCGCGGAGTGTGGCTGTGCTGTCGCGCGGTGGTGCCGTACATGAAACAGGGTGGTGGCGGAAAGATCGTCAATGTGTCCTCGAATACCCCCTATAAGGGCGTGCCCAATTTCCTGCATTACGTGTCGTCGAAAGCGGCCATCATCGGCCTGACCCGCGCGCTCGCGCGTGAGGTGGGCGAATTCAACATTCAGGTCAATACGCTGTGCCCGGACCTGATTCCCGATCCGGACATCATTGCCAGGCAAGGCACCGCGGCAGACGAAAAGACGGTCGCGCAGCGCTGCCTGAAGCGCACGCAGACCCCGGAAGACATGGTGGGTTCGGCCCTCTATCTGCTGGGCAGCGGATCCGATTTCGTCACGGGACAAAGCTTGCTGGTCAACGGCGGCGCGTACTTCCAGTAACCATCGACAGGAGCCCATCATGACAAGTCTTGCTGACATCCCCGTCGCCGTCGAATCTGCTTCAGGCGTGAGAGTCGGGCCGCCGCTTTATCAGGCGTTACGCAAATACTGGCACCCGGTCGCCTATGCGGGCGACGTGCTGGACAAGCCCGTCGGCGTAATGCTGCTCGGTGAATCCGTGGTCGTCGCCCGTCTGAACGGCGAGGTGAAGGCGATGCACGGCCGGTGCCCGCACAAGGGCACATCGCTCGCATTGGGCGAGATCGTCGACGATACGATCGAATGTCCCTATCACGGCTGGCGCTTCAACGACGGCGGCAAGTGCGTGCGAATTCCAGCTCGCGAGGAAATGACTGGCGTGATCAATGCGTCGATCGCGTGCTATCACGCGGCCGAGCATGCCGGCTTGATCTGGGTCGCACTCGAAACGCCAGTCATGCCATTGCCTGACTTCCCCGAACTCAACGATTCGGAATATCGCGTGTTGCGCGGCTCCGCGTATGACTGGGCGACGAGTACGCCGCGTCGCCTCGAAAATTTCGTCGATTTCGGTCACTTCGCCTATGTGCATGACGGCACCATCGGCAGCCGCGACAACCCACGCGTCGAGCCGGTCAAAGTATGGCGTGAAGGGCACGTGCTGCGCTTTGACCGCAGTGGCGTGAAGGAACCCGGCGTCGGCCTCAAGAAACAGCTGCTCGGCATCACCGACGAGTGGATCGAACCGGTCAATGAATATCACGTGACGATGCCACATACGGTCCATCTGAAGCGGACCTTTCCGAATGGCAAGCGCTACGTGCTGTTCATGGCGGCATCCCCGATCGATGAGACGCATACCCGCAGTTTCTGGTGGCAGGCGCGCGACTTCGGCACCGATCCAACTTATGACCGTTTCTTCATGGATTTCGAAGCCGAGGTGCTGGATCAGGACAAACCGATCATCGAGTCGCAGCGGCCCATCTGGTTCAGCTTTTCAGGCGGGAGCCCCAACGAACGCGAGACGCCCGTGCGCGGCGCGGATGTGGTCACCGTCGAATATCGGCGCTGGTTGTTCGACATCCTGAACGAAGCGGGGCTGTCATGAGGGCGGCCGTGAGCGGGGCGGTGCGCGAACTGTTCGTGCCGGCCAGCACGGGCGCATTGCACGCGCTCGAATTCGGCAGGGATACCGGCGAGTATCCGCCGCTGATCTGCCTTCATGGGGTGACCGGCAGTGCGTGGCTGTGGCACGACGTGGCGCAGGAACTGGGCAAAACGCGGCGTGTGATCGCGCTCGACCTGCGTGGTCACGGCGAAAGCTACTGGCCAGAATTGCACGCGTACCTGACCGATGACCACATCGACGATCTCGAGACGCTGGTGCAGTCGCTCGATCTGCCGCTGTTCGACTTGGCCGGTCTGTCGTGGGGGGCACTGATTGCGATCGGATACACCGCGCGAGCGCGGGCGCGCGTACGCCAGCTAGCCGTAGTTGACGTCGAGCCGAATTTCGAACGCGGAGAAAAAGAGGTCGACGCACGCCCGACGTTTTTTCAGCACCGCATCGCGGCGCTGAACTATGAGCGCAAGGCCAATCCCATGGCATCCGATGCTTTGCTCGACATGTACGCCTTCCATTCGATTCGGCCCATCGTCGGTGGCTGGGAGCGCAAGCACGATCCGTTCTTCTTCAGTTGCTGGCCGTTCCGGCGCGACAACTACTGGAACGCGTTGCGCGAGATCGATCGCCACATGCTCTTCGTCCATGGCGAGCGTAGCTTTGTACGTGGCGCGGTGATGCGACAGATGGCTGCGTCAGCCAGGCGCGGCAAGTTTTGCGAGATCGCCGGCAGTGGGCATCTGGTTCCGCTCGAAAGACCCATAGAACTGACCGACGCGCTGAGGCAGTTCTTCACCACAGTGGGCAGCATCACCGCAAACACCGACTGCGCAGACTAGGTATCTGCATGGCGGTCATCGCAATCAGGAGGCGTTATGTCGACAAGGAGGAGTTATGTCCGGTCAAATTGAACCCGTAGACGAGATCATGGCGTGGCACCGGCTCATTTTTCTGGCGTTGCAGCATGTGCTGGTGCTGTATGCCGGGGCTGTTGTGCCGCCATTAATTGTCGGGGGCGCGATGAAACTCTCGCCCGAGCAGATGGCGCTGCTGATCAACGCCGACCTGTTTGCAGGAGGTGTCATCACGCTGGTGCAAACGCTGGGGCTTTGGAAGCTCGGTGCGCGCCTGCCGGTGATGATGGGGGTGTCGTTTGTATCGGTGGGTCCGATGATCGCGAT
>NZ_DASRSY010000355.1:0-41681 GCF_035656215.1 Paraburkholderia sp. | reverse complement strand
GTGAACAGCACGCTCGGCGCGCTCGTCAATGCGTTCCGCTCCACGCCGTTCATCATTTTGCTAGTCGCGCTGCTGCCGCTCACGCGTTTGCTGATCGGCACGACGATCGGTGTATGGGCGGCGATCGTGCCGCTCAGTATCGCGGCGATTCCCTTTTTTGCACGCGTGGCCGAAGTGAGCTTGCGCGAAGTGGACCGCGGTTTGATCGAAGCCGCTCAGGCAATGGGCGCGCAGCGCCGGCATATCATCTGGCATGTGCTTTTACCTGAGGCGCTGCCGGGCATTCTTGGCGGCTTCACGATTACCGTAGTGGCGATGATCGGCTCCTCGGCAATGGCGGGCGCGGTCGGCGCCGGCGGGCTCGGCGATCTGGCGATTCGCTACGGCTATCAGCGTTTCGATACCACCGTGATGGTGACGGTGATCGTGTTGCTGATCGTGATCGTGACGGTGGTGCAGTTCGTCGGCGACCGTTTCGTGAGACGGCTTGCGCAACGTGCATGATCGTCGCCATTCGAGCGCTATTTGCATGACGAATACGGCATATGTCCCACGTTTTCAGCGCTGATATCACCGTCTATCATGCTATTTACGACGCTGGACGCAGCGCGACTCCCACTCACCTGATCGAACGCGAGCTGGCCGCGCTGACAAGCCGCGTGCCGCTCGCCAAACCTCTTCACGTGGGACATTGAATGAACGAACCTCGTCATCCCGAGGCACTGCAACCGCTGCAAACCGGCGTTGCGCCTGTGGTGCGCGATCTGACCGGCTTGCTCGATGCGTTGCGTGCCAGCGCGGCTCAACGCGATCGCGACGGCGGCCACGCCGCACAGGAAAAACAATGGATCGCCGACGCGGGTCTGCTTACGCTCGCCGTGCCGCGTGAATTCGGCGGTCTCGGCGCGCGCTGGCCTGAGATCTACGATACGATCCGCAAGATCGCGCGAGTCGACAGTGCGCTCGCGCATCTGCTGGGCTTCACGTGTCTGCAGGTGGTCAGCGTCAATGTGTGGGGCAACCCGCAACAACGTGCCCTCTATCTGAGCGGCACAGTGGAAGGGCGTTGGTGGTGGGGTAATGCGGTCAATCCGCTCGATACGCGACTCGTTGCGAGCGCGACCAGCGACGGCGGCTATCGTCTCGATGGGCAGAAAGGATTTTGTTCGGGCACGCGCGGCTCGCACATGATGACGGTGTCTGGGCACGATCCGTCCACCGGCAAAGCGGTGTTTGCCGTGGTGCCGACCACGCGCGAGGGCATTACCGTTCACGAAGACTGGAATCCGATCGGTCAGCGGCAAACCGACAGCGGCAGCGTCTCCTTCGTGCGAGTCCTGGTCGAGCCGCATGAGGTGCTGGAGCGGGCCGACACGTCATATGCGAGTTTGCGCACGCTGATTTCGCAGCAGGTGCTGACTAACCTGTTCGTCGGCATCGCGCAGGGCGCGCTCGAAGAAGCACGCGCGTACGTCACACAGCACGGCAAACCGTGGATCTCTTCCGGCGTCGATAAAGCCACTGACGATCCCTACCTGATCCAGCGTTTTGGCGAGATGCGTCTGCAGGCGGTGAGCGCGGAAGCGCTGGCAACGCGTGCCGCGTACGCACTCGAAGACGCGTGGCAACGGGGCACGGCTTTGGACGCCGAAACCCGTGCGCACGTGGCGCTCGCCACCTCGGAGGCGAAAATCGTCGCGCATCGCGCCGCGCTCGACGTCAGCGAAAAACTGTTCGACGCCTGCGGTGCGCGCGCCACGCATGCGCCGCTCGCACTCGACCGCTTCTGGCGCAATGCTCGCGTGCATACGCTGCACGATCCGCTCGACTATCGCGTGCGCGACGTCGGCCGTTACGCGTTGAGCGGAACATTGCCGGAGGTTTCTTTGTACACTTGAGGCGGTTCGCGGCGGCCTGCACGAGGCGTCGCTGTTTATCCCCTTCAAGAGACCACCGGATTGCAGTTCAAATTACCGACCACCGCAACTGCGCCGTTTTGCCCATCCGAGGTGCAAGGCACGGTCGCCATCACGCAAGGCGCGCCGTTCTGGAAAAAAATCCTGCAATTCGCAGGACCTGGCCTGCTGATTTCGATCGGCTACATGGACCCTGGCAACTGGGCCACCGATATCGAAGCGGGTTCGCGTTACGGCTACAGCCTGCTGTTCGTCGTGATGCTGTCGAGTCTTGCCGCGATGGCGCTGCAATGCCTGAGCATGCGCCTCGGCATCGCCACCGGGCGGGACCTCGCTGAATTGTCGCGACTGCGTTATTCACCGGGTGTCGCGCGCTTTCAGTGGTTGCTCGCCGAGTTGTCGATCGTGGCCTGCGATCTGGCCGAAGTGCTCGGCGGCGCGCTGGCCTTCCATCTGCTCTTCAAATGCTCGTTGACCACTGGCGTGTTGTTGACCGCGTTCGACACGCTGATCGTGCTCGGCCTGAAGGGCAAGAATTTCCGCGATCTCGAAGCGATCATGCTCGGGTTGATCGTGACCATCGGCGTCGGTTACATCATCGAGTTGGCGCTGGTGAAGCCGCATTGGCCGTCAGTCGCGCAAGGGCTGATTCCGTCATGGCAGGCACTGAGCAGCCGCGAGCCGATGTATCTGGCGATCGGCATTCTCGGTGCGACCGTGATGCCGCATAACCTCTATCTGCATTCCTCGATCGTGCAGACGCGCGCGGTCAAGCGCGATCCGGCCAGCATCAGGTCGGCGATCGGCATGTCGCGTATCGATACGATCGTCGCGCTGATCATCGCGCTGCTGATCAATATGGCGATCCTGATTCTCGCGGCCGCCGCGTTTCATGCGACCGGCCACAATCAGGTCACCGAAATCGAAGACGCTTACAAGTTGCTGGCGCCGATTGTCGGCACGGGTTTCGCGGCGGTGCTGTTCGCGATCACGCTACTGGCGTCGGGGCAAAGCTCAACCTTCACCGGCACGGTGGCGGGGCAGGTCATCATGGAAGGCTTCCTGAAGCTGAAAATTCCGTGCTGGCAGCGGCGCTTCATTACGCGGGCACTCGCCTTGATTCCGGCGCTGATCGGCGTGCAGATGATGGGTAACGGCGCAGTCGGCAAACTGCTGGTCGCAAGCCAGGTCGTGCTGAGCCTGCAGCTGCCGTTCGCGCTTTATCCGCTGATCCGCATGACCGACGATCGTTCGTTGATGGGTGAATTCGCCAACAGGCTGCCGACACGGCTCCTCGCCTGGTCGCTGTTCGTGGTGATCAGTGCGGCGAACCTCTGGCTGGTGGTGCAGACGGTGGGGCTGGTGGATTGAAGAGGCGGCAGGAGGTGGCGGGGTAGCGCCGGGTGCCGTGTTCCCGTGACCCATGCTGCGTGCCAAGTTCCCAGTTTTCAGGGCGAGGACGAGGGCGAGAGCGAAAGCCATAAAAAAGGTCCGCGCGATGACGGACCTTTTAATGGGCGCTTCGGTTCGAATCAGGCTGGACCGGCCTTCATCGAGTCAACTCAACTCAGGCGGCTTGTGCAATTTGCGCTGCTTCGAGCGCTTCCTGGCGAGCGGCGGCCGCCTTCTTGGTCTTGCCGGCACGCGACGGCGGCTGGCAGGCGCCACACACTACGTTATGTTGCAGGTCGTGCTTGTGCGCGACGAACTTACCGGTGCAACGGCAGCATTTGGTCTGTTGCAGGATGTTGGCGTCGAAGAACCGCACCAGCGTCCACGCACGCGTCAAATCCAGCACCGGTTCGGTTTCGCTGTGCTGGCAATGTTCCAGATACAGCCGATACCCTTTGGTCAGCGCATCCAGATGCGAGCAACGCGCTTCATTCTTCAGGAACAGATACGTGTTGTAGAACAACGACGCGTGAATGTTCGCCAGCCACGTCATGTACCAGTCCGCCGAGAACGGCAGCATGCCCTTGGGCGGCGACACACCTTTGACCTCGCGGTACAGGCGGATCATGCGGTCGCGCGAAAGCGCCAACTCACTTTCGAGCACCTGCATGCGCGCGCCGAGTTCGATCAGCGCGATGGCACGGAATACTTCTTGTGCGTCTTCCGTCAGGCTACGCTTGAGCATCGCGGTCACCTCAATTAAGCAAACTGCTCAGCAGGCTGGCCTGCAAGCAGGATCGCCGCGTGAGTCGGTGCAACTGTTGCGTGCTTCGTCGTTTGCGTCAACGCCGACAACATCGAGTGGTCGTTGAAGCGGAAGAAGCATAAAAGCTGATCGGAAGCGGCCAGCTTGACGATCTGCGCGAGCGACAGCCCGGCAAGCAAATCAGCCAGTTCCGACGACAGTCCCAGTCGGAACTGGCCGACCGGTTTGTCCTCACGCAACATACGTTGTGCGAGCATGATGTAAGACAAGTTGATCTCGCGGATTGAATCCAGCGTCTCGCTGCTACGGTCCATTTTCTGTGTTTCCGAAGCCCCGAATTACTATGTCGGCATTTTTTGCCGTTATGTCTTTTGTGCCTCGCCGGAAACGATACCTCCGGCTACATGTCACCACCTGATACAGATAGCGACCTTTTGATACATCGCGTTACATTTCGTAACAGCTTGTGACGAATTGTATGAAGGGTAAAATAAGAAAGCAATCCCTTCTCGAAAAAATATCTCAAAAAGATGCATCAAATTTCGGTAACTATTTCACCGTCCTGTAATAGACGACGCTTTGCAGGTTTTTGACGAGTCAGGAATTTGCTCTGATCCATTAAAACCCTTGCGTGGTGGGCTTCTTTGTTATTTGTCTGAGCAAAGCCACGCGCCCGGTCGAGAACCGGAAAATCAGGTCTGAATCGGAAAGGAAATAGAAAGCGAAGCCATTTAAAAGTAATAAATACCGTTCATTGGCGTTGCTATGGGGACAAATCAGAGGCGTAACAAATTGGTGCGGCCCCAGTTACAAATGAGGCCGCATTTGTAACTTCTAGCAACCGTTTGCGCGGATCCGTTCGACTTCGAGGCCGAACGCCGGGCGCAGGCGGGTGCCCAGCACGTTGCCGGCGAAGGCGGCGACCAGCCACAGCCAGCCGTGCAAGCTGCCTGACACGATGCCGCTGAAATAGGCGCCGATATTACAGCCATAGGCCAGACGGGCTCCGTAGCCAAGCATCAGGCCGCCGACCACCGCCGCGATCAGTGAGCGGGCCGGCACCTTCCAGACCGGCGCGTAACGGCCGGCGAGCGCGGCGGCCGTCATGGCGCCGAGGATGATCCCGATGTCCATCACCGTGGTGACGTCATGTGTAACAGGGGCGGCCAGCGCGCCAGCGTTGGCATGAGCGGCCCAATACGGCCAATTGGCCACATCGATACCCAACGCGGCAAATAGCTTGGCGCCCCACAGCGCGAACGCCGACGTCACACCCCATGGGCGGCCGGACAGCGCTAGCGTCGCGAAATTGAGCAAGGCCAGAGCGATGGCGCCGACGAACAGCGGCCACGGGCCATGCAGCCACGGCGACGCGTGCTGCGCGCGCAACGGCTCGTCGACCAGCCGGCCATGGCGGTGCCGCTCGACCAGGACGGTGAGCGCCGCGATCGCAGCGAAAATGACCAGGTTCAGCGCGATGGCCCAGCCCGCACCGAACGTGGTCACCATCGAAAGCGGTTTAAGAGACGGCAGTGCGGTCCAGAACGGCATGTGCGCGGTGGCGACAACCGATCCGATGACGAACGCCATCAGCGTGACGATCATGCGTGTGCTGCCGCCTCCCACGGTGTATAGCGTGCCAGAGGCGCAGCCGCCGCCCAGCTGCATGCCGACGCCGAACATGAAGGCCCCGACCAGCACGGACGTGCCTGCCGGCGCGACCAGGCCGACCACGGGCCGGCCGAACAGCGTGCCGGCGGCGAGCACCGGAAAGAACAACAAGACGCCGAGCGCCAGCATCAGCATTTGTGCGCGCAGACCGGCGCCGCGGCCATCGGCGATAAAGACCCGCCACGCGGAGGTAAAGCCGAATGCCGCGTGATAGAGCGACATTCCCAGCAGTGCCCCGACCATGTAGAGCGCCGCCTGACGGCCGCTGACGGTCTGCGTCAGATAGACGGTGCCCAGCGCGATTAGGACAAGCGCGGCACCTAGCGGTTTCGGATTGATGTCGAAACGGCGTGGCACGCGTGGAAGCGAAGTAGAGAGATCTGACATGGTGTTTGACTGACGAACGGCAAATCGAAGCTAGCCCGAGGGGCGGATGAGCCGTTTCGGGGTTGGTGCAGCGGAAAGGTGATTGAAAAAGATAGCACGGATCGCGTGCTGAAGCAGGGCGGCCGAAGGTGATGCGGTGCCCGACAGCTGTTACATGAAGCGCGCCATCAGATCGGCGTCGTGAAATACCCCGCCGACGTTCAGTGCTCCGACCTCGCAGCCATATTTGCGAAAGCCAAGCGATTCATAGAGTCTGCGCGCGGCCTCGTTCTGGCTACTCACCATCAACTGGATTTGCCGTAGCCCTTCTATCTGTGCCGCTCGCGCCAGCAATTCACTAAGCAACGCACGCCCGACTCCGCGGCCTGCAGCTTCCGGCGCGACATACATACCGATGACGGCGGCCTTGTGCTGTTCCTTGTCTCGCTGGCTGCGCAGTAATCCGACCACGCCGATCAACGGAGTATCGGCCGATGCGTAAGCACCGAGCAAAAAGTCGCCTTCGGCCGCGCGCGCGCCCTGCAACATCGTGTCATGTTGCGGCGCGCCCTTGGCCACTGCTTCCTCGTAGCTTTGACCGAACGACTCCGGATGTGCCTTCAGTCCACGCAGGCGAAGCTGAAAGTAGGCGTCGCGGTCGGCCGGCCCGAGTTGGCGGACCAGCGGGGCGTTGTTGATCAAGTGCGTCTCTCCGTGTGGTTTGAATGGTGCGGCAGCGGTAACAACCCAGTGTTCGACGCGGCTCGGTTTCTGCAGTTCTGCAATTCTTCGGGCCTGCTATGGCTTCACGGCGTCAGCCCCTTGGTTTTCGCCGCGTTGGCTTTCGGCAAACTTTCGGCAAACTCGCGCAATGCCGCTGCGGTTTGTTGATCGGCAGGAAAGAACGCTTCAATGGCAAGTTCCGACAGTGTCACGTCCACCGGCGTGCCGAATACCGTAGTCGTGCTGAAGAACGACAGCTCGCCAATCGGTGTGCGCAACCGCAGCGGCACGGCAACCTGATGACTCGCGGTGTCGTCGTGGTCGGTCACTTCCGCGCCGGGCGGAGCAGGATACGCGGCTAGCTCGTCGCGCAATGCGCTCAGTGTGTCGTCACCGCTCACGTCGATTTGCCGCTGGAGGCGGGACAGCGCGTGCGCACGCCACGCATGCCAATTGACGATCGACGCTGCGATGCCTTCCGGATGCAAGCTCAGTCGCATTGCATTGACCGGCGGTTTCAGCAGTTCCGGGCTTGCGCCTGCCAGCAGCGGCGCAAGCGCATTGTTCGCTGCAACGATGGTCCAGTGACGGTCGATCGCGAGTGCTGGATACGGCTCGTGGCCTTTGAGCACCAACTCGACTGCCTCGCGCGCGGCGGCCAGCTGCGGGTCCGTCAAAGGACGTTCGCGGAACAGCGGCGCATAACCCGCCGCGATCAGCAGCGCATTGCGCGCACGCAGTGGCACGTCGAGCCGCTCGGCGAGGTGCATGACCATTTCCCGGCTGGGCACGGCACGACCTGATTCGACGAAGCTCAGATGCCGCGTGGAAATATCGGCTTCGGCGGCGAGCAGCAATTGGCTCATTCTTCGCCGCTGCCGCCATTCGCGCAGCAGATCGCCGACCGTGCGGCATGCCGTCGGTATGTTCGACGGGATGGTTTGCGCAAGAGAGAGTGTGTTCATGCTGCCGATGATAGCCAAAGCGCGTTAGCGATCCATTACCTGGCAGGTAATGGAATACCCGGGAATACCCGTGAATATCCCGGAATACCCGAGAAAGCGTAGGAGCAGCTGCGAATACGCAGCGCATTCAGGGCGTTGCCTCAAGCGACAACACGACAGGCGCAAATCAGGCGGCCGCCACACCTTCCGGCACGGCGTTGAGCTTGACGCCCAGCGCGCGCAGCAGTTTGAACACCGTATCCATGCGCGGTTTGGAGCCGGGGGCGAGGGTTTTGTAGAGGCTTTCACGCCCGAGTCCGGCGTCGGCCGCTACCTTTGCGATGCCGCGTGCTTTTGCGATGTCGGCGATTGCGGCGAGGAGGAGGTCGGCGTCGCCTTCTTCCAGCGCTGCGTTGAGATATTCAGCGATCATCTCCTCGCTATCGAGGTAGTGCGATGCGTCGAACCGCGCGGTTTTGACTTTGCTCATGACAGTTCCTTTCTGATTGCTGCCCACATTGATTTGGCATGCCTGATGTCGGCCGGCTGCGTGGATTTATCGCCACCGCAGAGCAGCAGATACACCACACACCCTTCGCGCGCGAAGTAGACCCGATAGCCGGGACCGCAATCGATGCGCATCTCGGACACACCGTCTTCCAGCAGCTTTACGTCGCCGAAATGACCTCGCTCTGCACGCCGGACCCGCACCAGGATTTTTGCCCTTGCTTTTAAGTCCGCAAGGCCGGCAAGCCAGTTGTCGAATGTTTCGGTGCGGTTGACCGTGTACACAGGTGGTGAACCGATTTGCTGATGATTGTATCCTTGTGGATACGGTCTTGCAAGTGAAAAAACCATATTAAAAAAGCGGCTCGTGTCCGCACCCGTTCAGTCCGTCACATACCGCGTGCCAACGCTGCGCGGCCCCATTTGCGCCATGAGGTTAGCGGCTGACGCAGCTCGTGACGATTCAGCCGAATGGCCAATCCGGCGGGCAAAAAGGCACGCTTCTGTACTGCAGTGCATCCGGATGCTTACCTCCCACGTAATCGACGCGCGGCGCTCAAGCCGCCAATCTTCACTCCGAGCCCGCCGCATACAACGTGTCTGCCACGCGTAGTGCTCAGTCATGCCAATCAAGGAGTTCGAGATGAATGCACATACCGATCTGATCGACCGTTATTTCGATGCATGGAATGAAACCGATGCAGCGCGCCGCGGCGACCTGATCGCCGCGACGTGGGCCACCGACGCCGACTATCGCGATCCGCTGCTGGCAGGCGCGGGCCATGACGGCATCGACGCGATGATCCGCGCTGTGCATGAACGCTTCCCGCATCACACGTTTCACCGCACGACGGAGGTCGACGGCTTCGCGAACCGGCTGCGTTTTTCGTGGGAACTCACCACGCCGGCCGGCGAGGCGATCGTCAAGGGATCCGACTTTGGCGTGCTCGACCCACACGGTCGCCTGCAGGCGGTGACGGGCTTCCTCGACCAGGTGCCTGCCGCCGCCTGACCCCCCCATAGGTTTTTCACGGAGACGATCATGCACGAGTCCGTTGCCGCCACGGCTCCTGGTACTGTCCTCACGTTCGCGCGCCTGTCGGGTGCCGTCGACGCGCTCTCCAGCGCGATCGCCGGCTTCGCTCTGCTGGCCGGCCCGCGCGCGTTCACCTTCACCGCGCTGCTGGCCTGGCGCGAGCCGGTATTGGGTGGTGCGGGTCTCGTGCTGCTCGCGTTGGTCGGATGGCTGCGGTGGCAGTGTCGTCAGAATGCCGCTCGCCGCGTCGCGCAGAAAAGCGGATTGACGACGGGCCGCCGGCAACGGACCGTGCACCGTGGTCTTGCTACAATCGATCGCGATGCGCTACGAGGACAATCTGTCCAAACCCGGGCGGCTAGCCGCCAGTCGGACCTCAAGGAGACACCGTGCTGAAGAATCTGGACCCGCTGCTGAATGCCGATCTGCTGCATGCGCTACGCTCGATGGGACATGGCGACGAACTGGTGCTTTGCGACGCCAACTTCCCGGGCGCTTCCGTCGCACAGGAGACGGTGTTGGGCAAGCTGCTCCGCCTCGATGGCGTGAACGCACCGCGTGCAATTCGCGCGATCCTGTCGGTCATGCCGCTGGATACATTCATCGAGCATCCTGCATCGCGGATGGAAGTGGTGGGCGAGCCCAATACGATTCCGGCTGTTCAGCGCGAAGCGCAGATCGAGATCAATGCGGCAGAGGGGCGCGAGGTGCCGTTTGCTTCGGTTGAACGTTTCGCGTTCTATGAGCGGGCGCGCAAGGCCTATTGCGTGATCGCTACCGGTGAAGCGCGCGGTTACGGCTGCTTCGTGTTGACAAAGGGTGTCTTGCTCGCGCCGGATGCGCCGCAGCAATAACGCCTTACTACGGCGACGAAACCATGAGCTTCTCGATAGACAGTCTCGATCATCTCGTTCTGAATGTTGCCGACGTGGAAGCCAGCGCGGCCTGGTACGCTCGAATGCTCGGCATGCGGCGCACCGAGTTCGAGTCGCGCACCGGCACGCGCGTGGCGATGACCTACGGCAATCAGAAGATCAACTTGCGTCCGGCGGAGGCCGACACGGTCGCGTGGTTCATCGGGCGCGAGCCGGTGCCGGGCAGCGCCGATCTATGCTTTGTCACCACCACGAGTCCCACCGAGGTCAAAGCGCATTGGCTCGCCGAGGGTGTCGAAATAGAGGCCGGCCCGGTTGAGCGCGACGGCGCGCGCGGCAAGATGACGTCGGTGTATTGCCGCGATCCGGACGGCAATCTGATCGAGGTCGCGACGTATCCCCACGCTTGAGCACGGCGGCGATACCGGCCGTGCCGTGCAAAATCGGGCACTCGCCGAGCGCTCGGACACCTTTTCCCTTCCCTTGAGACGGCGCGAATTGCGTCAGTTCACACTGGCCCGCTTGGAAAAGGCGGGCAATGCACATATTCTCAGATGCAAAGCAGGGAACTGCGGCGGCCTGGGCGGGTCTGCTGCTTATTCATTTACAGGAGCCCCCCATGACGCGTCCCGTCGATTCCGGCGTCATCCTCATCGCGCGTATCGCCCTTGCCGTGCTGTTTTTGTGGGGAGGTGTGATGAAATTGCTGGGCTATGCGGGCTTCGTCGGCTATCTGCATTCGAAGGGGGTGCCGTTCGTACAGGTCGCCGCACCGATTGCAACAGCGGTCGAGGCACTCGGCGGTCTGCTGCTGATCGTCGGCTTCAAGATCCGCCCGCTCGCGCTCATCATGGCCGTCTACACCGTGGCAACTGCGGTCCTGGGCCACGATTTCTGGAACGTGACCGATCCCGCTTTGCAACGCGATATGGTGATCCACTTCTGGAAGAACATCGGTATCGCCGGCGGTTTCCTGCTGTTGTTCGTGACCGGAGCGGGCCGTATCAGTATCGACGGCGCGCGCTCGCCTCGCAGCGGGCTGAATCTCTGATCACGCAGTTGAGGTAGTCTGTGTCGGTCGCTTTTGATTCTGGCTGTAATCAAGGGAGCAAATAATGATTCAAAGTTTTGAGCAAACCATTGGTGGCAAGGTCATGCAGTTGTGCGCAAGTCTCGGCGAAGGGCCGACACCGCATCGCGTCATCATCAGCCTTGCCGATTCGGCGAAAACATTGGTGATTCTGGATGCCTCCGGCCTCATCGGCACGATCAAGGCGGAAATCGAACAGCCGGAAAAGCTGATTGCCGACGCGATCACCAAGGCGCAAAACGAAGGGCTGATCGAGCGCGCGATCGACACCGGCACGATTCAGGAAGCGCCGCTGTAAGCCGTGCGGGGGTAGAGCGAGTTGTATCGCGCCTGCTAGCAGCGTGTTAGCGTCAAAAAGAGGACCCCCGCGGAGTGCAAGCATCGCGGGGGTTTTTTTCTCGCTGGCCAAAGCGCTGAGACGATTAGCGCGATTCAGTAACCTGTTTGGACCCGGTCTTGTGCGGCTTCGAGGCCGACGCGTGAGGCTCCGGATGGACAAGGCAGCCCATTACGCCACCGACCACCAGCAGACCGACCGAGATGGCCGTCGCGGCCTGCATGCCCGAGACGATCTGCGTGGCGGCAGCGCCGCTCGCCAACGCGCCGAAGGCGGCTACACCTACTGCGCCGCCTGCTTGCCGTGCGGTATTCAGCACGGCGGAAGCAGTGCCCGCGCGCTGTGCTTCGACGGAGGCCAGCACGGCGGTTGTCATCGCCGGGACCGCAAGGCCCATTCCTGAGGGAATCAGCAGGAACGGCAGCAGCAAGCCGACGAGCGGCGTAGATGCCTCGACGAAATGCAGCAGGCCATAGCCGAGTCCCGCGGTGATTGCGCCGGCGATCATCGGCACACGTACGCCGAAGCGCCCGACCACCCAGCCGCTCGCCACGTTCGAGAGCAGAAATCCGCCCGTCAGCGGCAGGAAGGCGAGACCCGCCTGCAGCGGGGTATAGCCGCGTACGCGCTGCAAATACAGGCTCAGCACGAACACCATGCCGTAGTACGTCAGATTCACGCACGTGCCGAACAGCACTGCCGCATTGAAGGTGCGTTTTTTGAATAGCGAGAGCGGTAGCATCGGTGCCGCGACGCGCGATTCCACGGCGATAAAGGCGCCCGTTGCGATAAGCGAGAGGATGAACCCGCCGGCTACCAGCGGATGGCCCAGCCCCAGCGGCCGCAATTCGATCACTGCGGCGACGAAGGCGGTGAGCGCGACGATCGCAAGGGCCTGACCGCTTAGATCGATACCACGCGGGATTGTCTTGGCGTTATCCGATGCTATAGCTTTAGTCGCCGCCACCGCCGCAGTCCCCGCCCCAGTGCCGGTCCTCATCGCCGTTTCCGTCCCAGTCGTGGTTGGAGTGGGGGTCGTAGTCGCGGCCGCTCCTTGCGCGCTTTTTTGCACCGATTCAGGCCGTGGCACCCACACCAACGTCGCCAGGAAACCGGCTGCGCAAATCGGCAGATTGACGAGAAAGATGCTGCGCCAGCCGAATGCCGCAATCAGCAGACCGCCGACCACCGGTCCAGCCGCGATCGAAACCGCGCCCGCGGCGGTCCACAGCCCGACTGCGCGCGCCCGGAGCTTCGGATCGTGGCCGTATGACTGGTTCAGCAGCGCCAACGAGTTCGGCAGCATGGCGGCGGCGCCGATGCCTTGCACCGCGCGCGCCGCGACCAGCATGGTGGCATCGAGCGCCAATCCGCAGGCGAGCGACGCGAGCGCAAACAGCACAATGCCGGCCGCGTACATGCGCCGTGTGCCAAGCCGGTCGCCGAGCGCGCCCGCCGAAAGCATCAGCACGGCGAAGGCGAGTGTGTACGCGTCGACGACCCATTGCAGCCCCGCGACATTCGCATGCAGGTCCGCACCGATCTTAGGCAGCGCGATGTTGACGATAGTCACGTCGAGTTGCGTGACGACGAAGCCAACGCTGACAGTCGCGAGAATGCGGCCGAGGGCGGGCGAGGAGGGCCTGTTGGGAGAGTTCATGCCTTACATCGTAGGCCCGATGCAGCGCACCATGTTTCGGCATGGCGTGAAGTGTCGATGTCGCCGAAACAGCCAGAAAGGCGGGGTATCGAGCCGATGGAAACAACGGCGCACCACGTGCGCGCCGTTGTGAAACCAGCGAATCAGCGCGTTTGCGTCGCGTCTTTAATAAACAGCGTAGTCAATGCCCCGAGAATGCAGATTGCGCCGACATACAGGGGCGCCGCCATCGGGTTCGACTTCATCATCAGCGAAACGGCGATGGGCGTGAGGCCGCCGAACACCGCGTAGGCAACGTTATACGAAAACGAGATGCCCGAGAATCGCACGACGGGCGGGAACGCCTTGACCAGCACGAACGGAATCGCGCCGATCACGCCGACGAAAAGCCCGGCCACGGCGTACAGCGGCACCAGCGCCGACGTATCGACGGCGAGCTGCTGGAACATCACGTAGTACGTCACGGCCAATGCCAGGCCACCGACGAAAATCGTGCGTCCCGCGCCAATCCGGCCAGCAATCGAACCTGCCATCACGCAACCGATGGTCAGGCACAGCGTCGCCACGCAGTTCGCCAGCAATGCAGTGGCCGGCGCGATATGAAACTGCTTCTGCAGCAGCGTCGGCGTCATCAGAATCACTACGACGATCGCGGCCGACAGCATCCACGTCAGCAGCATGGACACGATCACGGCGCGGCCATGGTCGCGCAACACGGCCTTGAGCGGTACTTCCGCGGCGATTGCCTTGCGTTGCTTGAGTTCGGCGAACACCGGCGTCTCATGCAGCCAGCGGCGCAGATAAACCGAGAACATGCCGAACACGCCGCCCACCAGGAACGGGATGCGCCATGCGTAGGCGGAAATTTCCGCGGGCGCGAAGTTGCGATTCACCGCTGATGCGATCAGCGAACCGAGCAGGATGCCCGCCGTGAGGCCGGCCGTCAGCGTGCCGCACGCATAGCCGACGTGTCGCTGCGGCACGTGTTCCGAGACGAACACCCATGCACCCGGCACTTCCCCGCCAACCGCCGCGCCTTGCATCACGCGGAACAGCAGCAGCAATACCGGGGCCATCACGCCGATGCTGGCGTAGGTGGGCAGCAGACCCATCATCAGCGTCGGCACCGACATCAGCAGCACGCTCAGCGTGAACATGCGCTTGCGGCCGAACAGGTCGCCGAAGTGCGCCATGATGATGCCGCCGAGCGGTCGTGCCAGATAGCCCGCCGCGAAGATGCCGAAGGTCTGCACCTGACGCAGCCAGTCCGGCATCGCGGCGGGGAAGAACAACTGGCCGAGCGCTGGCGCAAAGAATACGAAGATGATGAAGTCGTAAAACTCCAGCGCCCCGCCGAGCGCGGCGAGGCCGAGCGTCTGGTAATCGCTTCGCCCAAGAGAACGTGGGGTGACAGCCTGCGCTCCACCCAGATTTGTCGCTTGCATTGCTTGTGTCTTGTCTTGAATTGGGAGCCACACGTAGCGCGTGGAAATACGGCGGTCGTCAGGCGAGAAGTGTGGCAAGCGCTGGGTAGAGCACGGGACACCGGCGTGCCGGTCCGGGTAGGGCAAGCACGATGACGACTGGGGCCGGGCCGGGATTTTACAGGATGAAAGCCGCGCGTTTCGGGAAGTACTTAATTGGATTGGAAAAAGTTCCCTGAGACGTGCCTTTTCAACGGCGTGCAGGACCGCAAGGGCTGCACGTCGTGCGAGCCGCAGCGGTCGAGTGTAGGAATGGTGTGCGCACCTGTCGGAGTGGGGCGATTGGTACGCAAATTAGGATTGTTCCTATGGGATGGCCAGGGCGTCCCTCTGAGAATCGCGTCCAAGTTATCAGTTAAGAGTTATCCCATGCGCATTGCCATCCTTCAGCGTGACCCCCTCATGCGTCAGTCGATCGAAAAGATCCTGATGAGCGCCAGCCACACCTGTATGGCCTACGACGACGGTTTGACCATGTCGAAAGCGCTTGCCCGTTCCACGGTGGATCTACTGGTACTGGACTGGCACGGCACGCGCCTGTCCGGCGCCGAAGTCCTGCGATCGGTGCGCGCCGTCGGCGGCGACCGGCTGCCGGTCGTGTTCGCGTCGACGGAAACGTCGGAGGAGAGCGTGGTACGCGCCTTTGCCAGCGGGGCGGACGACTATGTTTCGCTGCCGTTGCGGCCGGGCGAGTTCCGCGAGCGCATCGCCGCGTTGCTGCGCCGCGCCTATCCGGATCGTTTCAGCGCCGCGAGCTTCGATGTCGGCCCCTACCATTTCGATCCGCATCGCCAGCTCGTCATGCTGCGCGGCCAGCCGGTACAACTGTCGGGTACGCAATACCGGCTGGCGTCGCTGTTCTTTTCCAATATCGGCCGCGTCATGTCGCGCGACCATATCTTCGCGATGGTGTGGGGCCGTGAGTTCCGCGAGTTCACCCGCACGATCGACAGCCATGTGTCGCGCCTGCGACTATTGCTCGAGATCGAGCCGCAAAACGACTTCCGGCTGCAACCCGTTTATAAGAGCGGCTATCGCCTGCTGCATCTGCGGCAAGGCGAAGCAGGTGCGGAAAAGCAGGCGGCCTGAACTTGCCGCAACTCAAACCTGCTGCAGCGCCGGTCGGGTTTCAATCGCCTGGCGGATCAAGGCTTCCACCGATTCGCGTTCATCTCCGGCCAACGGCAGACGCGGCGGCCGCACCGGCTCCGTACCCAGCCCGACGATCGTTTCGGCCAGCTTGATGTTCTGCACCAGCTTCGACGAGACGTCGAGCGCGAGCAGGGGCGCGAACCAGCGATAGATCGCTCGCGCTTCTTCAAGACGGCCCGCCTTCAGCAACTTGTAAATCACGACCGTCTCGCGCGGAAACGCGCACACGAGACCGGCCACCCAGCCATGCGCGCCCATCAATATCGCTTCCATTGCCAGGTTGTCGACGCCGCACAGAATCGCGAAGCGGTCGCCGACCACGTTGATCAGATCGGTCACGCGCCGTACATCGCCGCATGACTCCTTGATCGCGACGATCTTCTTTTCGTCGGCGATTTCCGCGAACATCTCGGGCGTCATGTCGACGCCATAGGCCAGCGGATTGTTATAAATCATCAGCGGCAGTGCGCTCGCGTCGGCGACACTGCGAAAGTGATGCAACGTTTCGCGCCGGTCCGACAGATAACGCAGCCCGGGCAGTACCATGAAACCGGCCGCACCACGCTGGCCGCCGGCTTCGGCCTGGCGGCATGCGTCGAGCGTGCTGTTCTCGGCGATGGTCAGCAAAACCGGCACGCGTGCGCGTGAGGCCTCGACAGCGACGTCGAGCACTTGCAGCTTCTCGTCCAGCGAGAGCGTTGACGCTTCGCCGAGCGATCCGCACACGATGATGCCGTCCACGCCTGCCTCGATCTGCGCCTCGATATTCTTACCGGTCCATTCGCGGTCTATGCTGAAATCCGCGTGGAATTTGGTGGTAACCGCGGGTAATACGCCTTCCCAGATATGCGCCACGACTGCTCTCCTGATTGTGATGAGTCGAAGCGCAGTGTAAGCAGGGAAAATGCCGCCGTCTTGCGCGATTCGCGCGTGGTGAATGACGATTTCAGCATAGTGGATATGCTGGTAAGCCCAGCGAGCTTGAGTAGGTCGACTATTTCAGGACAGGACGCAAAGGCGGTGAAGTTATCTTGAGAGGGTCTTACGTGCGCTACTGAGTCCGGTAGCCGTTCACCGTTCAAGTGTGGACCTTCCCCGGTTTTCAAAGTCGGCGCGTGAATAAAGGGGCGTCAATATTGTGCTGAAATCGTCACAATCCGCGCATAAGCACACCAAGACTCCGGCGCCCGGCTTTCCTACCATGTGCATCATGAAAACCTTAGACATCATCGACTCGCACACCGGCGGTGAACCGACCCGTCTGGTGGCGTCGGGTGGTCCGGCGCTTGGCGGCGGCACGCTGGCGCAGCGTCTCGACGTGTTTCGCACGCATTTCGACGACTGGCGCGCCGCCATAGTCACGGAACCGCGCGGCTCGGACGTGGTGGTCGGCGGACTGCTGTGCGAGCCGGACGATCCCGCGTGCGCGGCCGGCGTGATCTTCTTCAACAACGTCGGCTATCTCGGCATGTGCGGGCACGGCACGATCGGTCTCGTCGTCTCGCTCGCGCACATGGGGCGGATCGGGCCGGGGCGTCATCGGATCGAGACGCCGGTCGGCGTCGTCGAAGCAACACTCAACGAGGACGGCAGTGTGGCCGTGCGCAACGTGCCGGCCTATCGCTACCGGCAAGGCGTGCAGGTGGACGTGCCGGGCTACGGCATGTTGAGTGGCGACATCGCGTGGGGTGGTAACTGGTTCTTTCTCGTCGCCGGCCACGGGCGCGCGCTGGAGGCAGCGTGTATCGCCGAGCTGACCACGTTCAGTGCGGCAATCCGCGACGCGCTGATCGCGCAGTGCATCACCGGCGCGGACGGCGCCTTGATCGACCACATCGAACTCTTTGGACCCGGCTCGCGCGACGGTATCGACAGCCGCAGCTTCGTCCTTTGTCCCGGCAACGCGTACGATCGCTCGCCGTGCGGTACCGGTACGAGCGCGAAAATCGCCTGCCTCGCCGCTGACGGCAAGCTGGCCGAAGGCGCCGTGTGGCAGCAGGAGAGCATCATCGGCAGCGTGTTCGAGGCGAGCTATCGTCACGCCGGCGACGGTGTTTCGGTGATTCCGACCATCACCGGCCACGCGCACATTATGGCCGAAGGGCGTTTGTGTTTCGACGAGCGCGACCCGTTCGCGTGGGGCATCCGCACGGCATGACAGCGGACGCGTTGATCATCGGGGCCGGCATTGTCGGCGCGGCTTGCGCGGCGGAGCTGGCCGCGCTCGGCATGCGGGTCGAGGTACTCGACGCACAAGGCATCGGCGGTGGCGCGACGGCGGCGGGCATGGGTCACATCGTCGTGATGAACGACTCGCCCGCGGAATTCGCGTTGAGCCGCTATTCGCGCGACTTGTGGCTGGCGCTCGCGCCGCAACTGCGCACGCGCGACGCGTTCGCGCGCTGCGGCACGCTATGGGTCGCCGCCGACGATGAGGAATGGCAAGCCGCCCGCACCATGCATGCCGCGTTCGAAGCACAGGGCGTCTCCGCACAACTACTCGACGCGGCTGCGTTGCGAACGTGCGAGCCGGCGCTAGCGTCGTCGATGGCGGGCGGCTTGCGGATCGAGCACGACAGCGTCGTGTATGCGCCTACCGTTGCTGAGTGGCTGCTGACGCAATCCTCAGGAGTCGCGAATATTCGTGTTCGGCTCGGCACACGGGTTACTGCAATCAGCGCGGACGGCGTGACGCTGTCCGACGGCGAACGCATCGGCGCCGCGCATGTGATCGTCGCCAATGGTCTGGGCGCTCAGCAACTACTGCGCTCGCTGCCGTTGCAGCCGAAGAAAGGGCATCTGCTGATCACTGACCGTTACCCCGAACTCATTCGCCATCAACTGCTCGAACTGGGCTACATCAAGAGCGCGCATCACGCGGTCGGCACCTCGGTGGCATTCAATGCGCAGCCGCGGCCTACAGGCCAGTTGTTGATTGGCTCGTCGCGGCAGTTCGATACGACCGATCCCGCCGTCGACATGCCGGTGCTCGCTCAGATGTTGCAGCGCGCGGCGCACTATCTGCCGGTGCTGCCGACGCTCAATGGCATCCGCGCGTGGACCGGCTTTCGTGCGGCGTCACCCGATGGTTTGCCGTTGATCGGTCCGGCCGGCGATTTTTCACCCGGCGTGTGGCTCGCGGTCGGACACGAAGGCCTCGGCGTGACGACCTCGCTCGCAACTGCAAAGTTGCTCGCCGCGCAAATCACCGGGAGCGCTGCGCCGATTCCGGTCGAGCCATACTTGCCGGGCCGTTTTGCAAAGGAGGTGGCCCATGATTAGCGCCAATGCAGGACACCTTCACTTGACGATCGACGGTAGAAGCGTCGCGGTCGAGGCGGGTACGACCGTGGCCGCGGCACTCGTCATTGCGGGTGTGATCGGTACGCGGACTTCGGTGAGCGGCCAGCCGCGCGCAGCACTGTGCGGGATGGGCGTGTGCCAGGAATGCCGCGTCACGATCGACGGCCGGGCTCACGCGTTGGCGTGCCAGGCGCTTTGCCGCGAAGGGCAAGTGGTTTGCACCGCTGCCGGGACTAATGCGGCCAACGTATCCAAAGTATTCAACGGGACTAACGCGTCCAACGTATCCAACGGGACCAACGGGACCGCCACCACAATTACCGCCCCAGGCCCGCGATGAATCTGCACTGCGATATCGTCGTAGTGGGCGCCGGTCCGGCCGGGTTGAACGCCGCGCAGGCAGCGGCGCGCGAGGGCGCCACGGTCGTGCTGCTCGACGACAATCCGCGCGCTGGTGGTCAAATCTGGCGGCAAGGTCCTGGCCACGCGCCGCAAGCGCCGCTGCAAGGCCTGCTCGCTGCCTTGAAGACGCGAACCAATATCACCCTTATGCCGTCGACTCGCGTGATTGCGCCTATGGGTCGACGTGGTTTGCTGCTTGAGTCGGCTGAGCACGGTGGCTTGTCGATCACGTACGACAAGTTGATCCTCGCGACCGGTGCGCGCGAGCGTCTATTGCCATTCACCGGCTGGACGCTACCCGGCGTGACCGGTGCAGGCGCATTGCAGGCGCTCATCAAAGGCGGCATGCCGGTGCGCGGCGAACGGATCGTGATTGCAGGCAGTGGTCCTTTGCTGATCGCCGCGCTCGCCACCGCGCGTGCTGCCGGGGCGCAGGTGGTGGCGGTCGTGGAGCAGGCGTCGGCGCTCAAGGTTGCCCGATTCGGAATCTCTCTGTTGGGCGAGCCGGCGAAGTTGCGGCAAGCCGTTGCCATGACGCGCGGTTTCGCGGGAGTACGTTACTGGACCAGCAGCATCGTCCAGCAAGCGGATGGCGATAGCCGCGTCGAGCGCGTGACGATCCAGCGCGGTCAACAAGTGTCGACGCTCGACTGCGACCGCATCGCGTGCGGCTACGGACTCGTGCCGAACATCACGCTTGCGCAGGCGCTCGGCTGTGCGATCACCGAAGCGGGCGAAATCGTCGTCGACGGTGAGCAGCGGACTTCGGTCGATGGCGTGCTGGCAGCAGGTGAGTGCACGGGTGTCGGCGGCGCCGAACTGGCGGGTGTGGAAGGCGAGATCGCGGGCCTTTTCGCGAGTGGCGACGCGGTAGGCCGCACCTCGGCAAGCACCGCGCTGGATTCGCAACGAGCGCGATGGCGGCGCTTCGGTCGGCGCGTCGAAACGGCCTTTGCGTTGCAAGCCGCCGCGCGCACGCCGCCTGGCGATGCCACGCTGCTCTGCCGTTGCGAAGACGTCAGCATCGGTGAGGTGCGCGTCTATCCGGATTGGCGCGAGGCGAAGCTCCATACCCGCTGCGGGATGGGCGCATGCCAGGGGCGAATCTGCGGCGCCGCGGCTGGCCTGTATTTCGGCTGGGACGCTGCGATGCCGCGCCCGCCGTTCAGTCCAGCGCAAATCGGCACATTGATGGCAGCGAGCGCCGAGCAGCCGCCGGCTGAATGACACCGGTATCGATACGTCTGGTGGATATTGTCGGTGGCTGCTCGGCCCTATAATCGACCGTAAGCGCTCGCCCGAGTAATTGCGCAGGTGAGGCACCGACACCAGCACGGCAAATGCACCGGCAAATGTCGAGTAAAGGCACCGGCAAATGCACGGGCGAGTGCACCGGCAAAGCACAGACCCACCAACCAACGCATAACCGCAACCGCACCGACCACGGAACCCGCACGATGAACACGCTGGCTCATCCGCTCGAACCGGACGACGCAACGCTATCCAGCATGCTGTCGCATTTCACGCTGCTCGAGCCCGTGTTCGACGCGATGCCGGACGTCGTGTTCTTCGTCAAGGACGCGCACGCCCGCTACGCGTTGGTCAATCGCACGCTGGCTTCGCGCTGTGGCTTCAAGGAAAAGACCGCGTTGCTCGGCAAGACCGCCGAGGACGTCTTCCCGCGCCGCTTCGGCCGCATCTATACCGCACAGGACGAAGCGATCATCAACGTCGGCAGCCAGATGATCGACCAGCTGGAGCTGCACCTGTATCCCGGTCGCCAGCCGGGTTGGTGCCTGACCTGCAAGCAGCCGTTGCGCGATCCGGCGGGCAAGGTGGTCGGTCTCGCCGGCATCTCCCGCGACCTGAAAGCGGACGAAAGCAGTCATCCCGCTTACAGCCGGTTGGCCGCCGTGGTGCAGTCCATCCAGGAAAACTACGTACAGCCGCTCAATCTGAAACAGCTTGCCGCAATGGCGGATATGTCGGTGGCGCAACTGGAGCGCTACTTTCACAAAGTGTTTCATTTGACACCGCGCCAGGTGTTGCTGAAAACGCGACTGGACGCTGCCACCGCGCTGCTGGTTTCGCACGACAAGGTCACCGACGTCGCCGCGCTTTGCGGCTACACCGACCACAGCGCCTTTACGCGCCAGTTCAAGGCGACCGTCGGCGTCACGCCGACCGAGTACCGGATGTTGCTGCACGGAACCTCGCGAAGCTGAGCCGCCAGCACACATGGCTCGTCGCAAGCATCATTACTACGTCTACGTCGTCGCACTGGACGACAAGGTCTGGAACGAGGCGCGCTTTCGTCGCGCGAATCCGGATTACCGGTTCGACAAGCCTTGCGTGTATGTGGGAATGACGGGACTGGACCCGGATCTGAGATTCGACCGGCACAAGGCCGGCATTCAGGCAAATCGCTATGTACGCGATTACGGCCTGCGTCTCGTGCCCGAGTTGTATGAAGTGTTCAATCCAATGCCTTACCGCGGCGCACAGGATATGGAAGTGGAATTGGCGATTGGACTACGCGAAGCGGGATACGGCGTCTGGCAGGCGTAACTAAAATGTAAAACTCGCCTTATTTCACGCCAAGGCCACGCAGCACTGCATTGCCTTCGGGCGTCAGACGGATATGCGAGGCGCCTGCATCGCCGGAGACCGTTTCGATCAGGCCGGCTTCGTGAAGCTGCGGAATCTCGGGTTTCGCGGACGCGTCGATCGGCGCGTGCAACAACAGCAGCAGCGTCGCCAGTTCGTGATGGCTCAGCAGGCGGCGCAGAATCGTGGGCCGCTTCGCCGGTGTCGGCGTGTCGTTCGTGTTGTGATCGGGCTGGTTCATGGAGCGCACCTTGTGCGGGATAGTGTCGGGTGGATCATGCGGATGAAGTCTTAAACGATTCTTAAGACTCATTGTCCTGTAACACCGTGACACGAAGATGGCACCGGAACAAGTTGCCGACCGTTACATCTGGCCGATTGTTACCCTTGCTTACTTCACGGCGCGCAGGTTTTGCTCGCCGATTCAATCCATAAATTGCCCACGTGGCGCTTGCCCGCGTAGAAGCGGTAAGTAGTCGCGCCGTTGTCGCCGCGCACCTTGACGATATTCGAATCGCCGAAGTCGAGCATCTGGCCTTGCGGGATTGCCGTGGACTTGAACGCCGCATTGTGGCTGGTGGCCACTTGCGTCAGGCAGGCGACTACATCGTTGACCGAGCGCTGCGTGGTGGTATCGGTGACCGGCTCTCCGGCATCCGGATTCTTCTGGAAGTACGCGCAAGCGCTGAGAAGCAGGGGAACTGACAGGACTACGGCAAACTTGTTCATATCTCTCCTGGCGTTTCATTCGGCTGACGGTGCGCGCGGCGCCCGCATGGGGCGGAGTGCGCGCAGTACCGGACTGCGGATCAACCGCCATTATATCGGGGCGGCGCGCCCGCTTGAGCCGATGCAGCATGGGCCGTGCCCGATTCGCGTGGATTAGCCCACTGCCCACGGCCCACTGCCGCAATGCAGTCCGATCGCCTACTTGCGGCGCTGGGCCTGCGCTGCGAGCCGCACAGCCGCATTGGCCGCACCATAGCCGTCGTAACCACCGCGCCGTTCGACAATCTCCATGAAAAAGCGCTGATCCAGTTGTTCGGTGTAAGCGTGGAAAAACTCGCCACCGCGTTCATCCCGGTCGTACAGGATGTTGTAAGCGCGTAGCGCCTCGAGCGTCTCGTCCGGCAGCGCATAGCGGGCGGCGAGGTCGTCGTAGTAATTGCGCGGGATGCGCAGCACCGGCAAACCATCGGCGACGAATTCAGGAATTGCACTGAAGATGTCGCCGGTGCTGAACGCGACGTGGTTCAGGCCCGAGCCGTGGTAGGTGTGCAATGCCTCGGCCACGGCCGTGTGATGGTCCACCGACGCGTTCAGCACGATACGCACCGAACCATCACGACTGCGCAGCGCGCGGCTGCGCACCAGCCCGTACGGGTCGGGCACCAGCACGCCCGGCTCGGCCTGGAAGCCGAACGCGGTCCGCAGAAACAGGACCCACGTATCCAGCGAAGGCGCCGGCACCGACAGGCAGACGTGGTCGATGCGCGTGAGCGGCCCGACTTCGGTCGGACCGTTGACGTCGGTGAGCACGAAATCGGCTTCGAACAGCGTGGGCTGGTCCGGCGTTTCGTCGACGAAATAGTTCAGGCTGCCGTCGGGTGCCTGCACGGCCGGCAGCACGCGTTCGTTCGGGCCGATCTGGCCGGAGAATGGTGCGTAGCCGAACCCGGCGGCGCGCTCGAACGCCAGATTGGCGTCGTCGACGCGAAACGCCGACGCGCACAGCGACAAACCATGCTGCTGGAAGAAGGCGTTGGCGAAGGAATCCGGCTCGGCGTTCAGCACGATCGAAGCCGCGCCGTGCTGAAACAGCGTCACATCTTTCGAGCGATGCTGGCCGGCCTGACGAAAGCGCAGCTTGCCGAGCCAGTCGACGAGTTGCGCGCGGGTGGTGTGGTCGACCGCGAACTCGAGAAACTGATAGCCAACGTGCGCGGGCGCGGCGGGCGACTGATAGAGCTCGCCGACCGGCTGCCGGGTGGATTCAAGCAGGGCACGAGTCTGTTCTTCCAGGAACAACAGCGAGCGATGACCGTCCGCTGCGGTGATGGTGGTCGGTGCGGCGCGAAAGCCGTCGTTGAAAATTTCGAGCGAAAGCGGCCCTGTGTAGCCGGTTTTCACGACCTGCGCGGTGAAGCCTGCCAGATCGAAATCGCCCTGGCCCGGGAAGCAGCGGTAGTGGCGGCTCCATTCGAGCACGTCCATGGCGAGTTTCGGCGCATCGGCGATTTGCACGAAGGCGATGCGTTCGCCAGGAATATCGGCGATCGCGTCCACCGTATCGTTTAGCGACAGCGTGTGAAAGCTGTCGAGCACGAGCCCAAGATTCGGGTGATTCACCGCGTTGACGAGCTTCCACGCATGGCGGTAGGTCTTCACGTGCTTGCCCCACGCGAGCGCCTCATAACCGGCGATTACGCCGGCCGCTTCGGCCGCGCGGGCCAATGCGCCCAGTTGGTCGGTCATCAGCGAATCGTCGCCGATGGTGTCGGGCGAGACATTGCTGCACACCAGAATCCGGTCCGTACCCAATTCGTGCATCACGTCGAACTTGCGCTTCGCTCGATCCAGATTGCGTTCGAGGCGCTCAGGGCTGACCCCGTCGAAATCGCGAAACGGCTGGAACAGCATGATCTTCAGCCCGAGATCCTCGGCGATGCGCCGCACGTCGGCGGGGGAGCCGTCGAAATACAGCAGATCGTTCTCGAAGATTTCGACGCCTTCGAAGCCCGCCGCCTGAATTGCGGTCAGCTTCTCGACGAGGGTCCCGCTGATCGACACGGTGGCAATCGAACGTTGCATGAACGGCTCCTGCAAAAACAATGAAACGGCTGTTGGGACTGCGCGAAGCGGCCGTTGTGGCGCGTCCGTATGTCTTGAGATTCGCTATGCTGTAATGCGCAAAATGGTCTAGCTGGTTACCTGCAATGAGAAACACACAGGCTATAAATACCCACACTAACCGAAATTTCCGACAGTTTATACAAACTAACTAGATGGTACAAATTCGTATAAACCCCGAATGACGATTGCGATCAATGCGCGCACACTGCGATCACGTTGTAGAGCCACGGCGCATGCTGTGGCCCGCTTTATGCATTATTTTTGCAGGGGTGGTCGTCATGAGTTTTGCATCAGTACTGGTCCTCAACGGACCGAATCTCAACCTGCTCGGCACGCGTGAGCCAGCCATCTACGGCTCGGAAACGCTGGACGACGTCGCGAAACTTTGCAGCGATGCGGGTGAGCGGCTGGGTCTGTCGGTCGGCTTCTGCCAATCGAACGCCGAGCATCAACTCATCGACTGGCTGCATGCGGCTCGGTCCAAGGTCGACGGCATCGTGATCAATCCGGCGGCTTACACGCATACCTCGGTGGCGATTGCCGACGCGCTCACCGCGATCGAAAAGCCTGTCATCGAGGTACATATTTCGAATGTGCATCGCCGTGAAGCGTTCCGGCATCACTCATACGTGTCGGCGGTGGCCGAGGCGATCATCATCGGTTGCGGTACGCAAGGCTATGTGCTCGCTTTGGAGCGGATGGCGACCATCCTTAAGAATAGGGTGGCTAAATGAACACCCAGGCGAACACACAAACGAGCACCAAATCGTTTCTCGTCGGTCTGATCGGTTCGGGAATCGGCGGATCGCTCAGCCCCGCGATGCATGAGGAAGAGGGCAGCAAGCTCGGCTTGCACTATGTGTATCGGCGCATCGATCTGGAAGCGTTGAAGCTCGACGTCACGGCGCTCTCCGATTTGCTCGTCGCCGCCGAACGCATGGGCTACAACGGACTGAACATCACGTATCCGTGCAAGCAGGCCGTGATTCCGCTGCTCGACGAACTCTCCGACGACGCGCTTGCACTCGGCGCGGTCAACACGGTCCTGTTCAAGGACGGCAAACGTATCGGCCACAACACCGATTGGTCCGGTTTCGCTCGCGCGTTTCAACGCGGCTTGCCGGACGTTTCACTGGAGCGCGTCGTGCAACTGGGCGCGGGTGGCGCGGGTGCAGCAGTCGCGCATGCCGCGCTGACCATGGGCGCGCAAACGCTCACGCTTTTCGATGTGGACGCCGCGCGCGCCGCATCGCTCGCCGCGGAATTGCAGAAGCGTTTCCCTGCATCGACCGTCAGTGCCGGCAACTCGCTGGCCGAATCGCTCGCCGCCGCGAACGGCCTGATTCACGCGACGCCCACCGGTATGGCGAAATTGCCGGGCTTGCCGTTGCCGGTCGAATTGCTGCCCCGCGGTTTGTGGGTATCGGACATTGTCTATTTCCCGATCCGCACTGCGCTGCTGCAGGCCGCCGAAGCGCTCGGCTGCCGCACGTTGAGCGGCGGCGGCATGGCGGTGTATCAGGCGGTCGACGCGATGCGTATCTTCACGGGCCTGGAACCCGACGCCGAGCGCGTTTACACGCATTTCCAGTCCTTGTTGCAACGCCCCGAAGGAAGTCCTCCTGGGGGACGCCAGGCCGGTAGCAGTAGCACATAAGCCGTATACAACCGGCACACAAACCAGTCCGAGGAGACAGAGACGACATGCCGCAACCTATTCACTCCACACCCACCGACGCGACACGCCAGACGAATGCCACAGCGAGCACCGCGCGCCGCTCGAAAGCCCGCTATCAGATCCTCGGGCTACTGGCCGTCGGCACGATGATCAACTATCTGGACCGCACGGTGCTCGGCATCGCGGCGCCGCAGTTGACCAGGGAACTCGGCATCAACGCCGCACTGATGGGGCTGCTGTTCTCCGTGTTCTCATGGAGCTACGTGGCTTCGCAAATTCCGGGCGGCCTTTTTCTCGATCGCTTTGGCAGCAAGCTCACGTATTTCCTGTCGATGACATTCTGGTCGCTGTGCACGCTGGCGCAAGGGCTCGTGCATGGCATCGGCGCGTTGTTCGTGTTCCGGCTCGGCCTCGGCGTGTCGGAAGCGCCGTGCTTTCCGACCAATAGCCGCGTGGTGGCCACGTGGTTTCCTCAGAGCGAACGCGCGATGGCGACCGGCACGTACACGGTTGGCGAATATATCGGTCTCGCGTTTTTCAGCCCGTTTCTGTTCATGTTGATGGGCGCGTTCGGCTGGCGTTCGCTGTTCTACGTAGTAGGCGGCGTGGGCCTGGTGTTCGGCGTGATCTGGTGGATGTTCTATCGCGAGCCGCACGATCACCCGTCCGTCAATCAGGCGGAGCTCGACTATATCGAAGCAGGCGGTGGTCTGACACATCGGAAGAAGGACGCGGATTCTTCCGGCGCAGCGGCTGCAGCGGCTGCAGCTGGAAAAAGCGGCTTCGAATGGCGCACTATCGGACGCCTGCTCAAGCATCGCCAGCTCACGGGAATCTGCCTCGGCCAGTTCGCCGGCAACTCGACGCTGGTGTTCTTCCTCACTTGGTTCCCCACGTATCTCGCCACCGAACGCCATATGGCATGGCTGAAGATCGGTTTCTTCGCGATCATGCCGTTCATTGCCGCATCGATCGGTGTGATGTTCGGCGGCATCTTCTCCGATTGGCTGCTGCGTCGCGGCAAGTCGGCGAATGTGGCGCGCAAGCTGCCGATCATCGCCGGCCTGCTGCTTGCGTCGACGATCATTCTCGCCAACTATGTCGAGAGCAACGTGGTGGTGATCGCGATTCTGTCGGTGGCGTTTTTCGCGCAGGGGATGGCGGCGCTGGGCTGGACGCTGGTGTCGGACATTGCGCCCGAAGGCCTGCTCGGCGTGACCGGCGGCATCTTCAACTTTGCCGCCAATCTGGCCGGCATCGTCACGCCGCTGGTGGTGGGCTTCATCGTTGCGGCAACCGGCTCGTTTGTCGGTGCGCTGGTGTTCATCGGTGCGATCGCATTGATTGGCGCGCTGTCGTACATCTTTATCGTCGGCGATATCAAGCGGATCGTGCTGGTGGATTGAGCGGCACGGCTTGATCGAATAGCCTGAGCAAAAAAAGCGGGACTTGGGCTTTGGCCCAAGTCCCGCTTTTTCGTGTCCGCGTTGCTTCAGTCTTCCTTGCGCACGAAACGCAGCACGGCGTCGACGATCATCGCGCGATGGCGTGCACGCAGGCGCGGGTGCGACGGATCGCGGCCGAACGCCGTACCGAAGGTGTGGCGATTGCCGATGCGGTGAAAGCACAACGAGCTGATCATCAAGTGCAGGTCGATCGCATCGACGTCGCTGCGGAACAGTCCCGCCGCGATACCGCGCGAGAGCAGATCTTCGATCGTATGGATGACGGTGACGTTGCGGCCTTTGAAGGACTTCACCTGCTCGACGTATTTCGCGCCGTGAATGTTCTCGATCGTCACGAGACGTACGAAATCGCGCTGACGGTCGTGATAGTCGAACGTGAACTCGACCAGCGCGCGCATGCCCTCGATCGGATCGAGTTCGCTGACGTGCAGATCCTGTTCGAGCGCGCGAATGTCGCCGTACACTTTTTCCAGCACGGCCTGGTACAACCCTTCCTTGCTGCCGAAGTAGTAGTACAGCATGCGCTTGGTGGTGTTCGTGCGCTCCGCGATCGCGTCGACGCGCGCGCCGGTCAATCCCATCGCGGAGAACTCCTGCGTCGCGACGTCGAGGATGTTGCGCTTCGTCTGTTCGGGATCGTACTTGCGTCTTGCGTCGCTACGCGGAGCGTTGGACGCGATGCCGTTGGTATCAGGCTCGGCGGCCTTGCTTCCCTTTTTCATTGTGTATTCGAGCGGCAGTGACGGCGCATTCTAGCATGGTAAAACCGGCCTCCGGAGTGGGTCCCGGGCATAAGCAGCGGCGTATCGAGCCGCGTATTGAATAGCGTCACGGCGAATGGCGTCAAGGCGTCGACCGGGTCGCGGGGCGCCGGGCGGCGAGTGCGTCGCGCGTCTGCATGGCGGTGTAGGTGAGTTGCGCGGCCGCGAGACCGAGCGCGCCGTAGGCGGGCGTCAGACCGAAGGCCGCGAACGCGTCGGGCACCGGCCGCTCGCCCGAGATGGCCGCCGCCAGCAATTCGCCGGACACGGTGGTGGGCGCCATGCCGTGGCCGCCGAAGCCGACCGCGTACCAGACGCCGTCCGCGCTGCGGCCGATTTGCGGCATCTTGTGCCGCGCGTAGCTCATCAGGCCGCCCCAGGCGTATTCGATACGGACGTCGTGCAACTGTGGATAGACCTTCAGCAGATCGCGCCGCAACAGCCGCGCGATGACGTCGGGAGCGCGGTCGCGAACCGAGATGCGGCCGCCCCACAGGATGCGTGTGTCGGGCAGTGGGCGGTAGTAGTCGAAGGCAAAGCGGGTGTCGTAGACGGCGGCGCGCGTGTCCATCGCGTCTTTAAGGCGTGCGCCGAGCGGTTCGGTGGCCATCACGTAGGTGGCGATCGGCAGGACCGCGCGCTCGACCCGTGCATAGACGTTGCGCGCATAGCCGCCGCCGGCCATCACAACGTGGCGTGCTTCGAGCGCGCCGTGCGGCGTATGCACCACGAAACCGGCGCCTTCGCGTTGGGCGCCTTCGCGCCGGGCGCCGCCGCGCTGCAAGCGCACGACGGGCGACTTCTCGTGAATCTGCACACCCGCGTTGGCTGCGGCGCCAGCGACACCGAGCACATATTTCAGCGGATGAAAGTGAAACGCGTTGCGCTCGAACAGGCCGCCGTGATAACGGCTCGTCTTCAGTTGGGAAGCGAGCTCCGCGGCCGCCACGGGTTCCCACTCGACGCCGAACGAATCCCGCATTAAACGCCGCTGCGTGTCGAGCCTTGCCGGTTCGTCGAACCAGTTGGCGAGGATCACACCGGCGTCGGTCACGTCGCAATCGATGCGGTAGCGCCGGATACGCTTACGCATCAGATCGACGGCGTCGGTTGTCAGTGCATAGAGTTCGCGCGCGCGGGCCGGCCCGAGGGTTTTCAGCAGATCCGCGCAATCGAGGCTATAGCCGCCGAACACGAAGCCGCCATTGCGCCCGGAGGCGCCGAAGCCGACCTGCTCGGCTTCGAGCACGGCGACGTCGGCGACGCCGCGTTCGGCGAGTCCCAACGCCGTGGACAAACCCGCGAGGCCTGCACCAATGACGCAGACGTTGACGCTTCGACGGCCGGTTAGCGGCGCGTAAGCGGGTGAGTGCCCGGCAGAGCGGGTGACGGTGGCTTCGTAAAAGCTTTGCATCGAGTTAGGGTAGCGGGAATGCTGCGCTCACGTCCAGCCATCGCGCAATGATCGCGCCAGGGATGCGGAAAAACAGAGGCCGGCATCCGCAAAAAGCGCATGCCGGCCTTGCCCGCTGATACCGAACCGGTTCAGGACACCGGCAGCAGCTTGCCGCTGAACACCACCGGACCGCTAGGCGCATTGTGATCGGGCGAGCCGCCCGGCGCTTCGATCGAGACCGCCAGCGCCTCATAGCTCTCCGGCTTCTGCACCCCGGCCGCCACCCTGCCGCTGGCGCTGTCAGGCAGCATGCCGAGCGAGACCGGATGGCCGTTCGCCGGAATGCCCCACAGCTCCATCGCCCGGCCCGCCGGCAAGTTGACCTTGCCGAGCGGATGCAGCGTCAGGGTGGAGCGGGCTTCGTCCCAGGCGACCAGCATGACCGGATGCGCTTCCTTATTGTTCAGCACGGCCACATGCGAAACGGCCGTTTCCGGCTGCTGCGCGACGGTCGGCGCCGTGGCAGGCGTCACACCGGCAGGCAACAGCGAGCGTACCGCGACCACGACGGCGACGGCGGCCAGTCCCGTGACGCCGAGTGCCCAGCCACGCCAGAACGCGAGGTTCTCGAAGATGCTGCCGGACGGACGCGCGGGCTTTTCGACCACGGTGCGCGGTCGTGCCGCCTCACGCGCTGCGGTGAGGCCGAGACGCCGCTCGATGGCATCCCACACGGCGGCCGGCGGCATGCGCGGCTCCGCGAGTTCAGCCAGCGGCGAGATGCGCCGCTGCCACTCTTCGACGGCCTGACGAATGACCGTATCGTGGTCCGCGTAGCGCTCGAAGCGGCGCCGGGCGCCCCCGCGCAAAGTACCGAGCACGTACTCGGCGGCCAGCATATCGACCAGCTGAGGATAGCGATGGAGATTCATCACTCGCCTCCCAGGCAGGTTTTCAGCTTGGCAAGGCCGCGCCGGATCCAGGATTTGATGGTGCCGAGCGGCACGGTCAGAACTTCTGCGATCTCGCTATGGCTTTGATCGCGCAGGTAGGCGAGCGCAACCGCCTGACGCTGCGCCGGTTCCAGCTGCTGCATGCAGCCGGCTAGCAAACGTGCCTGCAGGCTGACCGCGGTCAACGCTTCGGGATCCGGATCGCCGGTTGCCACAAGATCGTCCAACGCATCGCTCCATTCTGTTTCCTGTGGATTGACCCGCCGCAGGTGATCGAGAGCACGGTTCCGGACGATTGCCGACATCCACGTCATGGGGGCGGACAGTGCCCGGCGATAGTCGCCAGCAAAGCGCCAGATATTGACGAAGCTGTCCTGCAATACTTCTTCGGCCCACTCGTGCCTGCTCAATATACGGAGCGCGAGGCCAAACAGTTTCGGGGCGGCGAGATCATATAGCTCGCGCAGTGCCGTGGCATCTTCTTTGGCAATGCGTTCGAGCAACCCGGCGAGGGTTTCCGGCGTCATTTCTCGAGGATTGGCAGTCATGGAAAGTGGTGTGGTGAGCTTGCGGGCCTATGTTACTCACTTTCTTCCCGGTCTTATATGTGGTTTTCCCCCGGTGGGCTGCATCCGCCGAGCTTATGGCCGCGTATATGGTTGCAGGGCCTGGGTGCGTCCGGGCGTTGCGTCATCGCGGAGCGGAGCTGGGTCGAGTCGTGACGGGCGCGGCACTAACAGTGCATTAGCGGGTGCATTAACGGGCAACTTGAACACGGGGTGCGTGTGCAGGGAGGCGTAGGGCCGTTGCACAAGCCTGAGGAGCGGCGGGCAACGGAGTCACGCGACGCGGGATGGATAGTGCGGCGCGGGCGCGTTCGATGGTGAAGGGCGGCGGGCTCATTCCAGATGAGGTTCCGGGCCGTTGTCGGTTGAGTGGTTTGGTCGACAGCGGCCAGGAGCGGAATGGGTTCGCTTGCCCGTTTGCCTTTTCGTTTGCTTTTTTTGGGGCGTTTCTGATTACTTTCGGCAGCTTTGGATTGACCTTAGCCGCCCCAGCGCAACACCAGTGGATCGAGCCGCCGCGCAACCGTCAGCAAGCCTGCACGCGTGGCTGGATGCATCGGCGGTAATGGATGGCGCACCGCGTCCGAGCGAATCACGCCGCCTTCTTTCATTAAAGCCTTGCACGACGCGAGGCCGCCCTGGCGGTTTTCGTAGTTGATGAGCGGTAGCCACTGCTGATAATGGCCGGCGGCTGCTTCCGTGTCGCCTGCCGCATAGGCGTCGACGATCAACCGGATGCCGTCCGCGTAACCGCCGCCGGTCATCGAACCGGTTGCGCCCGCATCGAGATCGGCCATCAGCGTGATCGCTTCTTCGCCATCCCACGGACCCACCACAGCGTCGCCGCCTAGCTCGATCAGTTCGCGCAACTTGTTCGCCGCTTGCGGCACTTCGATCTTGAAGTACGAAACGTTCTGCAGTTCACGCGCCATACGCGCGAGAAACGGTGCCGACAGCGCCGTGCCGCTGACCGGTGCGTCCTGGATCATGATTGGAATCCCGATTGCATCGGACACGGTGCGATAGAACTCGTAAATACCGCGCTCGCCGATGCGGATCGTCACACCGTGATACGGCGGCATGATCATCACCATCGCGGCGCCTGCTGCTTGCGCGCTGCGGCTGCGTTCAGCGCACAGGTGTGAGCTGAAATGCGTGGTCGTGACGATCACCGGAACGCGGCCGGCGACGTGTTCGATTACCAGGTGCGTCAGCGTGTTGCGCTCGTCGCCGGACAGCGCGAATTGCTCGGAGAAGTTCGCCAGAATGCACAGGCCGTTCGAACCCGCGTCGATCATGAAATCGATGCAGCGTTTCTGGCCTTCCAGGTCGAGACGGCCGGCCTCGTCGAAGATGGTCGGCGCGACGGGGAACACGCCGCGCATTGGAGCAGGGTTGTGTGTCTGGATCATGGTGATGGGTGTTGTACCGAGGTGGTCAGGCGTGGGTTTTTGAATGTCTCCGCCGTTGACTATACGGCGGTGTGCGTGGCGGGTATATTGAATTGTTTCCATCTTGTGATCGCTTTTGCGACTCACCCCGCAGATGCCCGGCAATCCATGAAAGACACCCTGAACGTCCTGCTGTCGAGACTGCGCATGAAGCAGTTGCAATTGCTGATCGCACTCGACGACCACACGTCGCTTCACAAAGCCGCCGGCGTGATGTCGATGACGCAATCGGCCGCCAGCAAGGCGTTACAGGAGCTGGAGTCGATGTTCGAGGCGCCGCTCTTCGAGCGCTCGAAGAGCGGCATGATTCCGAACCAGCTCGGCCACTGCGTGATCCGCTACGCGCGGCTCGTGGCGACGGACCTGACCGCGCTGTGCCAGGACGTCGCCGAGATACGTTCGGGGCGCGGTGGGCGTCTCGCGATCGGCGCGATCATGGGTGCGATTCCCGAATGCGTCGTTCCGGCGCTGAACGATCTGCATGCCGGGCAGCCGGGTTTGTCGATTGAAGTGGTGGAAGACACGAGCGCACGCATGCTGCTGCAACTCGACCAGGGCCGGCTCGATCTGGTGATCGGGCGTGCGGCAGTTGCCGCCGATCCGTCGAAATATCACTATCGTCCGCTTGGGGACGAGCCGTTATCCGTGGTGGTGGGTTATGGCCATCCGCCATTGCCCAGGAAGGAAGTGAAACTGCGTGATCTGGCCGGCCACCGTTGGGTGATGTATCCGTCGCATATGCCGTTGCACGCGTTGCTTGAACGGGAGATGGATCTGGCGGGTCTCGAGATGCCAGACAACCCGATCTCGACCGCCTCCACCTTCGTGACGATGGCGCTTCTGCAAAGTAGTGCCGATCTGGTTTCGCTCTTGCCGACCGCGATCGCGGAGTTGTTCGTGCGGCAGAAAATGTTGCGCTTCGTGCCAGTCACGTTGAAGTCGCCTTCGCAAACTTTCGGCATTGTGACGCGCAAAGGCGGCGTGCTGTCGCCGTCGGCTGAGCAATTCATCGAGTTGCTGCGTGGACAGACGGTAGGGCAGGCGGTGGCGCCATTGCGGAATCAGGTGATGAAAAAGCAAAAAACACAAAAAACCGTCTGAAACCACGATTTTTCGACTGACGAAAGACGTCCAATATCTCACGCCAGTCGGCGCTCCGCCATGCCTTGCGATTGCGGTGTTGCGGCGACGACACTCTCGGGTAAATCCGAACCGATTGCACGCTCGCGTTCCGCGCTACACTTGATTGAAGGTGCGCTGGAATCAAGAGCATGGCGCACGCTCGGGGAGAGCAGCCATGAATCGGCCACTGATTCGGTTACCGCTTCGCACGACGGGCACGGCGCCCGTCAGGAAGTGGCTCAAATGGGGTCTGGCAGCGGCATTTCTGCTCGCGCTGGCTTTGGCGGCCCGTTTTGTTCAGATCGAGATAGAAACCTCGCGATTGCAGGCGCGCTATCTCTCCGAACTCACGCGCGATGTGGGTTTCTCCGTCGCCGATGGTCCAAGTCATTCCATCCGATTCCCTCAGACAGATAAGGGCCCCTACGACAGCCGCCTCGGCTACGCGTTGCTGCCTTCGTTCCAGCAGCGATTGCTTCAACGTGGGTTTGAAATCAGCGCACAGTCGCATGATTCCGAACGCATGCTGTCGCTGGTGGATGACGGTCTATTCATTCCCTACGCAGAAAAAGATCAGGCGGGGCTGCAACTTTTCGACGGCACCGGCGCGCCGCTCTTTGGCGCCCAGTTTCCGGGCCGCATTTATAACAGCTTCGATTCAATCCCGCCGCTTGTCGTCAATTCGCTGCTGTTTATCGAGGACCGCTATCTGCTCGATCCGGATCAGCCGAACCGCAATCCGGCGATCGACTGGGGACGCTTTAGCCGCGCGCTAGTCGATCAGGGCGCGCGTGTATTCAACCGGCATCAGTCGACGCCGGGCGGCAGCACGCTCGCTACCCAGATCGAAAAATTCCGCCACTCCGCTGGCGGGCGCACTGCAACGCCACCGGAGAAATTGCGGCAAATCGCATCGGCTTCGGTACGTGCTTATCTGAACGGCCCGCAGACCATGCCCGCGCGCGAGCAGATCGTCGTCCACTATCTCAACTCGGTGCCGCTTGCTGCGCAACCGGGCATCGGCGAAATCAACGGGATTGGCGATGGTCTGGCCGCCTGGTACGGCCGCGATTTCAACGACGTCAACCGCATTCTCAAAGCGCCGTCGACTCAAGACAATCTCGCGGAGCAGGGCGTGGCGTTCCGCCAGGTGCTCTCGCTGATGATCGCGCAACGTGCGCCGTCCTATTTCCTGCATCACGGCTATGCTGAACTTGAACGTCTGACGGATAGCTATTTACGGCTACTGGCGAACGGTGGTGTCATCACGATTGCGCTGCGCGATGCCGCGCTATCCGCGCAAGTAAATCTACGCCACGCACCGAACACTACGCAGAACGAGGACTCGTTCGTGTCGCGCAAGGCCGTGACGTCGATGCGCTCGCATCTGTTGGCGGCGCTCGGCATTCCGAGTTTCTATGAACTCGACCGGCTCGATTTGCAGGCAAAGGGCACGCTGAACAACACCGCGCAGCAGGCCGTGAGTGAACGCCTCGCCGCCGCTGCGACGCGCGATGGCGCGAAAGCCGCGGGGCTTGTCGGCTTTGAAATGCTGCGCGCCTCCGACGATCCGTCGAGAATCGCCTATAGCTTCACGCTGTTCGAACGGCGTGACGGCGCAAACCTCGTGCGCGTGCAAACCGATAGCGTTAACCAGCCATTCGACATTAACTCCGGCGCGCGGCTTAATCTCGGTTCGACCGCGAAAATGCGGACCGTGGTGACGTATCTGCAGATCGTGTCCGACCTGCATGCGCGTTATGCGCCGCGGAGCACAGCAGAACTGAAGGCGGTGAAGCCCGATCCGAACGATCAACTCACGCGCTGGGCGCTCGATTATCTGACGCATACCTCGGATCGCTCGCTACAAGCCATGCTCGACGCGGCCGTGGAACGCAAATACTCGGCGAGCCCAGGCGAAACGTTTTACACGGGCGGCGGCGCGCAGACCTTCAACAACTTCGACTCTGACGACAACAGCCGCATTCTCACCGTGCACCGTGCGTTCCAGCATTCGGTGAATCTGGTGTTCGTGCGGCTGATGCGCGACATCGTCCACTACGAGATGGTGCAGACCACCGGACCTTCGTCGCAATGGTTGGGCGATTCGGCAATCCGCAAGATGTATCTCACGCGGTTCGCCGATCAGGAAAGCCGCGTCTACATGAATCGTTTCTACACGAAGTACCACGGCAAAACGCCCGATCAGGCGTTGACCCTTCTGCTGCTCGGTGTGCGTAAATCGCCCCCGAAAGTGGCGACAGTGTTGCGCAGCGTCGCACCGGATGAGTCGAATGCGTGGTTCAACGCGAAGATGCGTGCCGCGTTGAAGAACACGCCGGCTGCCTCCATGCTGGACGATGAGGATCTGGCCAACCTGTACGACAAATACGCGATCGACCGCTTCAATCTGAACGATCGCGGCTATATTTCGAGCGTGCATCCGCTGGAACTGTGGACGCTTAACTATCTGCGCGCCCATCCCGATGCAACGCTCGACCAGATACAGAACGCGAGCCGCGACGTACGGCTGTCGACTTATTCGTGGCTCTTCAAGACCCGCTATCACGCCACCCAGGATCGCCGCATCAAGCGGATGGTCGAACTGCGCGCGTACGATGCGATCGGCAAATCGTGGCAGGCACTCGGCTATCCGTTCGCCACGCTCACACCGTCGTACGCGGCGGCGATTGGCGCGTCCGGCGACCGGCCGGCTGCGCTCGCGCAATTGATTGGCGTGATTGCCAACGGCGGCAATAAGGTGCCGACCGAAAGCCTCACGCAACTCGATTTCGCGAAAGATACGCCGTACGAAACACATTTCCAGCGCGCGACGGTGGCGCCGCAGCAGCAGATATCACCGGAGATCGCCGGCGTTGTCAGAGTGCTGTTGCGTGATGTCGTGTTAGGCGGTACGGCTAAGCGTCTCGCCCAGGGCATGACGTTCCCGGATGGTCAGACACTTGAGATTTACGGCAAGACCGGCACCGGCGATCAGCGCTTCAATGTGTGGGCCAAAGGCGCGCGCCTGATCGAATCGCGCAAGGTGAACCGCAGCGCAACCTTCGTGTTTGTGATGGGAGACCGCTTCTACGGCACGCTGACCGCCTACGTGCATGAACCGTATGCGGCCCGATACGATTTCACGAGTGCGCTGTCGGTGCAGTTGCTGAAGTCGCTGGCACCCGCGTTGCAGCCGTTGCTGGAAAATCCGCCGGCCAAAACTGCTTCTGTCGCGAAGGTGGCTGCACAATGAGCGGCGGGTTAGCCGGTTAGCCACCGGCAATGACCGCATGAAGGCCGTGCAAGACCTGACCTGAGGGGCGAAAGTGCGCTCGCTGCGGACCCGCGCGAAACAGGAAACAGATGCGTCTTGACGCCTAATATCCCGCGTCCGTCGCAGGCTTAAGGAATAGCTCGTGCATGGGCGCGAAATGCGCGTACAGCGGCAGAATCGCGCCGCCCATCGCCCGCGCATCGGCGCCGATGGTGCCTTCCAGTAGTTGCGGACGCACCATGCCTTCCCATTCAAAGCGATCGAGCACGCGCTCGGTTCGGCGGATGATTTCGCGAACCAGTTGCCGGTCGAACTCTCCGTCGATCACCACCGCTTCCAGGTCGAGCAAGGCAGCCGCATTGGTCAACGCATTGGCGATCGCAGGGCAAGCGGTGTCGAGCCATTGTTCAGTCTGCCGCCACAGTTCAGGCGACAACGCGCGATGGTCATGCGCAGCGGCGGGCGGTGCGCCCGCATCGCTCAATAGCTGTTCCAGAACGAAGCCCGATGCGGCATGCAGCAGTTGCCGCGCCGGCTGGCTCGCATTGCCATCTTTCAACGGAATTGAGCCGACCGCTCCCGCGTTGCCATGCGGTCCGCCATGCAAACGGCCGTCAATCACGAGGCCGCCGCCGATAAACGTGCCGACGAACAGATACAGAAAATTGTGGATCCCGCGGCCTTGGCCCATCACGAGTTCGGCCGCGCAGGCCGCGGTGGTGTCTTTGGCGAACTCGACGGGCAAGCCCGTCATCGTCGCGATGCGACTGCGCAAGTCGATCTCGTGCCACGCTTCCAGCGCTTCCGGCGGCGCGCCGAGAAAGTCACGCCAGCCACCGAGCCACAACGGCGCTGCGACGCCTACGCCCACCACCTTGTTCGCCTTCGCGCCGAGCGTCTGATTCACGCGTGCCAGTCTGCTTTCGAGCGCGGGGAACAGTGTGTGCGGATCGGGATAGGCATACTCGAATACGTCACGGCATACGACGTGGCCCGCGAAATCCATCGCCAGCACGTCGAGACTGCGACGTCCCACCTTGATGCCGATGGTGTATGCGCCATCCGCACGTAGCGCGATCGGTACCGATGGTTGGCCAATGCGACCACGCACGCGCGCCTGCTTCTCGAGCAGACCGTCGTCGATCAGACGGTCGACGATCATCGACACCGTCTGCATCGACAGACGGGTGAGACGGCCCACATCGGCTTTCGGCAGCGGCCCATGCAAGCGGATCGTCTGCAGGACGATTCGTTCGTTGAACTGCCGCATGCCGACCTGATTCGAGCCGACCGTGCGTTTGACGGGAGAGGGGGTGCCAGTGGTGTCCATCGTCGCGTGGCCCTCAGCGGGATGCATGCATCATGCAATCGCCTTGACGTCCGCTTCCTTCGCGCCCGTCATGATCGCCACGGCCTCCGACATGTGGATGTCTTTGGTGTTCACCACCGCGGCACGCCGGCCGAGTCGCTGGATATGAATGCGATCCGCGACTTCGAATACGTGCGGCATGTTGTGGCTGATCAGGATCACCGGCAGGCCGCGCTCGCGCACGCGGCGGATCAGTTCGAGCACCATGTTGCCTTCTTTCACGCCGAGTGCGGCGGTGGGTTCGTCGAGAATCACCACATGCCGTGCGAACGCCGCGCTGCGCGCGACAGCCACGCCTTGACGCTGGCCGCCTGAGAGCGTTTCGACCGCCTGGCGCATCGAACGGATGCCGATCTGCAAATCCTTCATGTGCGCGGTCGCTTCCTCGAGCATGCGGCGCTTGTCGATCATCTTGAAGATCGAACCGCGCCAGCCCGGCTTGACGAGCTCACGGGCGAGAAACAGGTTTTCGGCGATGCTCATGGCGGGCGCCACGGCAAGTTCCTGATACACGGTTTCGATGCCCTGAGCGCGCGCATCCAAAGGGCTGCGGAATTTGACCGGCTTGCCGTCAAGCAGGATTTCGCCCTCATCGGGTACGGTGGCGCCCGAAAGCGCCTTGATCAACGACGACTTGCCCGCGCCGTTATCGCCGATCACGGCGAGAATCTCGCCGGGCAGCACTTCGAAATCGCAACCGTCCAGTGCGGTGACGTTGCCATAGCGTTTGACGAGACCGCGAGCCTGCAGAACGGGCATCACGGGAGAAGCGGAAGTAGGTGTCGACATGAAGGACCCCATGCAAGTTGGTTGCGGCTGCGTGCTCAGCCGCGACGATGGGAAAGTTTGTCCGCGGCCACTGCGAGAATCACGAGCATGCCGGTGATCAACACCTGGTAGACCGAAGAGACGCCGATCAGCGTCAAACCATTGCGAAACACGCCGACAATCAGCGCGCCGAGCAGCGTGCCGGTAATCGAGCCGCGTCCGCCGAACAGACTCGTGCCGCCCAGCACCACGGCAGTAATGCTGTCGAGATTCTCGGTTTGCCCTGCCTGCGGATCGCCAACGCCGGTACGCGACACGGACAACAGCGCGGCGATGCCGTAGATCGCACCGGCCAGCGAATACACGGTAAGCAGGATCTTTTGCGACGAGAGGCCCATCAGGCGAGCCGCTTCGGGGTTATTGCCGAGCGCGTACAGATGCCGGCCGGGCACGGTGTCGCGCAAGACGAACCACGTCGCCACGTACATCAGCAATGTGAGCACGGTGCCGTAGGTGACGTCGGCGGGGCCGAGTTTGAACGTGTTGCCGAGGAACATGATCGCGTCCGGCAGGTTCGAGACGCTCTCCGCGTTCGAATAGATCTGCGTGAGCGCGAACGCGATGTTCAGCGTACCCAGCGTGACGATAAAGGCGGGCAGTTTGATCCGCGTGATCAGCACACCGTTGAGCGCACCGAACAGCGCGCTCGCGGCGATACCGCACAGAATCGCGAGAACGGGCGGCACGCCGAGCGTGACCGCGAATTTGGTCATGATGATCGAGCCGAACGCCATCACCATCCCGCACGACAGATCGATCCCGCCTGTCAGCACGATCAGCGTCTGGCCGATGGCGATGACGGCGACCACCATCGTCTGTTGCAGGATCAGCGAGAGATTCTGGAACGACAGGAACCGGTTGCTCTGCGAAATGAAGAAGCCGCAGGCTAGCAGCAGAGCGATCAGCGGTCCGATTTCAGCGAGCGACGGCAAGCGTTCGGTGAAGGGGCGCGAGTGGCCGGCGGGCGCGGAAGGAGTCGACATGATAGGTGTCCTCGATACATGAACGTGGCGTGCAGGCCATGCGGTGAATGCGGGGGCCGGCCATCCGGCGGCCGGCGATCCGGGGGCCGGCCATCCGGGGGCCGGCCATCCGGCGGCCGGCGATCAGAGTGGCCGGCCATCAGTAGCTGGCGATCCATCGGCGGCCCAACGGAGCGGGCCGCCCTTCGGTGCCCGTTACTTGTTACCCCAGCAGTTGTCGAGGCCGAACTTCGTATCCTTGCTGTCGACGCCTGACATCGGCTTGTCGGTGATCAACGTCACGCCCGTGTCCTGATAGCCGGAGACCTTCTTGCCGGTCTTCGCATACTCGACACCCGCTGTCACGCCGAGCGCGGCCATCTTCAACGGATACTGCTGCGAGGTCGCGGCAATCGCGCCGGCCTTCACATTGCGCACGCCTTCGCAGCCACCGTCGATGGAAACGATCATCACGCTCTTATCCTTGCCCGCCGCTTTGAGCGCGCGATACGCACCCGCTGCGGCCGGTTCGTTGATCGTGTAGACCACGTTGATATCCGGCGATTTCTGCAGGCAGTTTTCCATCGCCGTCTGGCCCTTCGCCTGATCGCCGCGCGTGTCCTGGCTGCAGACGATCGCCGGATCGCCTTCCTTCACGCCGAAGCCCTCCAGAAAGCCGTTATGACGCAGCACGCCGACCGACACGCCAGGTGCGAGATCGAGCGTGGCGATCTTCGCGGGCTTGCCGTTCATGGCGGCCTTCGCGTA
>NZ_DASRSY010000354.1:0-2112 GCF_035656215.1 Paraburkholderia sp. | reverse complement strand
TTGGTGCGCTATGTCGTGTCGCGCGCGGCATCCGTGAATCTGCCACGGACGACTGCGGATATGAGCGGCCGCGGCGAATCGATCGAACCGGATGAAATCGCGCCGGGCGATCTGATTTTCTTCAATACGACCGGGCGGGCGCATTCGCACGTCGGCATTTATGTGGGCAAGCTGCGCTTCGTCAACGCACCGTCGACCGGTGGCACCGTGCGGCTCGACTATCTGACCAATCCCTATTGGGCCAAGCGCTTCGACGGTATTCGTCGTGTGGCAGCGCCGGCTGTGACACCGACACCGTTTGATACACCGAGCTACCAGGCTGCCGCGCCTCAGCCCGAGCGCGTCGCGCCGGTGGCGCAGACAGCGCCGGCCTATGCCGGCGCCGCGGTGGCAGCGCAATCTTCGGGCTACGCGGCCGCCTCCGTTGCGCCGCAAGCTTCGGGCTATGCAGAGAATCCGGTGGCGCCGCAGCAAACGGCTCGTGTCGCGGCAACCATTCGTGCGCCGTTGACGGCAACAACCGCCCAGCCTCCGGTAGCCACCGCTGCAACATCGCCACAAGCTGACCCGTTCGAACCCCCGCCGCCCGGTATGAGTGCGGCGCAGATACAGGCGCGCGCGGCGGGCGCGGTGTCTCCAGCGCCCGTCCAGGCTGCTCAAGCGAGTACGTACGACGCTGCCGCGGGTGCTGCGAATCAGCAGCAGACTGCGGCTGTACGCGCCGAACCGACAACGGCTGCCGCTCGTGCCCCCGATCCGATCGACGCCGCTGCCGACGCATTCGAACCGCCTCCACCCGCTTCAGTCGCCGCGCGCCAGGCGCAACAGGCTCAGCAAGCCGATGGGAATGGAGGCGTGCAGATCATGCGCGCCTCGACGGCGTCGCGTGGCATCCCTGCCCCCACGCAAACCACTGACGACCCAATCGCACGCTTCGCCAACGGCAACTTTTAACGGCGTTGCCCGGTACGGACCGGCGGCGATTACCTGAGCCGGCTTCTTGCTCGCTGCTCACTGCTCACTGCTCACTGCTCACTGCTCACTGCTCGCGGATTGTGGATTGTGGTTACCGTGGCCGACGACCGGTGACCTGCGACCGGTGACTCGTAGCTCATGACCCAGGATCCTTGCCGTGCCAGGCTAAGGTTAGTCATGCGGCTGCGCCCACACCCCACTCCACGAGCCAGTCCATCCCCGCTGCGCTGCCGATCTGCTATCGTCATCGATATTCTTCTGACAGCGGGTGGTGACGATGGATCTCGGGCTGAAAGACAAGGTAGTGTTGATCACAGGCGGCAGCAAAGGAATCGGGCTCGCCTGCGCCCGAGCGTTTGCTCTCGAGGGGGCGAAAGTGGCGATCGTTTCACGCGACCCCGCCAATCTCGCGCGCGCTTACGAACAGTTGAAGCAAGAGGGCTTGCACGTGCATCGGACCCGCGCCGACCTGCACGAACCGCACAGTGCGGCGGACATCGTCGAGGAAGTCAGCACCGCAGTCGGCCCGATCGATGTGCTGATCAACAGCGCCGGCGCAGCCCGTCGTTACGACCCGGAAACGCTGGACGCCGATGCGTTCCGCGCGACCATGGAAGCAAAGTATTTCCCCTACATCTACCCACAGCAGGAAGTGTTGCGGCGCATGGCCGAGCGCGTGAAGGCCGGCGACGGCGCCGCACCCGGTACGATCGTCAACATCATCGGTATGGGCGGCAAGATCGCGAGCGACATCCATATCGCCGGCGGCGCTGCCAATGCCGCGCTGATGCTCGCCACCGTCGGCCTCGCCCATTACTACGCGCGCTACGGCATCCGCATCAACGCGATCAATCCGGGTTCGACACTGACCGAGCGCGTCGAAGAAGCGGTCAAGCTGGAAGCGTCGCAGCAAGGCATCGAAAGCGCGGATGCGTTAGCGCGCGGGCAGGCTAAAGTGCCGCTCGGACGCTATGCAAAACCGGAGGAAATCGCGGACGTCGCGCTGTTTCTGGCGAGCCGCCGCGCGAGCTATGTGACGGGCGCAATCGTCCCGATGGATGGAGGCAGCACGCCGCTGATCTGAGCGGCGCGCTTGAGGCTTTGGGGTTGAGGCTTTCCTGAAAAGACGTATGGATT
>NZ_DASRSY010000353.1:0-39868 GCF_035656215.1 Paraburkholderia sp. | reverse complement strand
CGAACGCTTTCCCGATCTGCCAGAAGCGGCGCGCATCGTTGCGGTGGTCGACGAGCATTTCACTGAAGCGAATGTGGCCGGTGAGCTTGCGTATCTCGATCTGCCGCACAACCGCGGATTCGAGCGCCCGTATGGGTGGGCATGGCTGCTCGCGTTGAGCGCGCAACTCCACTCCCTGAAACTATCGGAAGCCGCACGCTGGTCCAGGACTTTTGCGCCGCTTACCGAGGCCTTTGTCGACCGCTTCGAGGAATTTCTGCCGAAGGCGACCTATCCGTTGCGCGTCGGCACGCACTTCAACATGGCGTTCGCGCTCGCGCTCACGCTCGATTTCGCGCGGCAAACTTCGCGTGAATCACTTGAAGCATTGTTGGTGAATACGGCGGAGCGCTGGTTTCTCAACGATGTCGCATGTCAGGCATGGGAGCCCGCCGGCGACGAGTTCCTGTCGCCTTCGCTGATGGAAGCGGAATTGATGCGGCGCGTATTGCCCCCCGCGCAATTCGTCGAATGGTTCCGGCGCTTTCTGCCGGATCTCGGCGCGAAGAAGCCCGCCACGCTGTTCGAACCTGTCACCGTGACCGATCGCACCGATGGCAAGATTGCTCACCTGGATGGCCTGAATCTGAGCCGCGCGTGGTGCCAGCGTTCACTGGCGCGCGCGCTGCCCGCCGGCGACGTACGCCGGACCGTCTTGTTCGATTCGGCCGAGCGTCATCTTCAGAGCGCCCTGCCGCACGTGGCCGGCGACTACATGGGTGAACACTGGCTGGGCACGTTCGCCACGCTCGCGCTGGAAGCGTGAACGATGGTCTGACAGGGCCCGCATTGAAGGCAAAAACGGCGCAGCAAGCGTGAAACGGTTTTGGCGAGCTACCGCTTCGCGCCGCGGGCGCCGTTTTCTTTTGCCGCGTGATTCAAGAGCCGCCTGTTGCAGCACGGCCCACCAATCCGCCGGCTCCGTGCATTACTGGCCGGTCAGCTTTTTAGGCTTCGCGGGCGCCTGAACCTTGTTGTACTGAAACTCGGGTGTCGCCTTCAGAGCGTCCTTCGTCGCGCCGGCCAGATAGAAATTCCCCGAACGGATATCGAGCGCGGCGACAGGCACCGCTACGTCATGCGACGCCACCCCTAGAAATCCGCCAGCGGAGACGATTGCAGCGGACAGCGAGCCATCAGGCGCAACCACCAGATCGCGGATCGAACCGATCTTCTCGTTCTGGTCGTTGTACACGGCCTTGCCGAGAATGCTCTTCTTCACACTCCAGCCGCTCAGCAACGCGTTCGACTGCTCGACCGTGACGCTCAGGGGTTGCGTGCCGGCGACTTGCGCCTGCGCACCAAAGCTGGTTGCAGCTACCGCGACCACAACAACGAGTTTGCTCAAACTCATATCATTTACTCCGTTCTTAGTAGACTTGACCGGCGCATGGCCTGCACCGAAGGAATCGCAGCAAAACGATCATACAGACTACGCGGCGCGGCTGCATTCAGCCCGCCATCCGCGAGGACCCGCCTCTGCGAAGCCCTACTGTCCCGCGGCGGCGTCACTGCATCAGCTTCCCGCCAACCCGGTTGTTATCGCGCCTATACAGCCACGATAACAACCGCATAACGGTAAAATCGAGCCAGGCGATGACGCCCGTTTAGAGGTGGAAGTTTGACTGAGCTTGAACAGGGTTTCATTTTGACCCGACATTGGCGGGATACGCCCGCCGGCACGGAAGTGGATTTCTGGCTGGCAACAGACGGCGGGCCCCGTCACATCCGCCTGCGCCCCCAGCCTTCGGTGGCTTTCATTCCGGCCGAACACCGCGAGCGCGCCGAAACGATCCTGCGCCGTGAAGCGCCGCTCGATCTGCGCCCGCTCGACCTGCGCGACTTCCAGCATCGGCCGGTGATGGGGCTTTACTCCCAGCAGTACCGGCAATTGACGGGCTTCGAGAAACGCCTGAAGCAAGGCGGCGTCGATGTCTACGAGGCCGACATTTTCCCGCCCGAGCGCTACATGATGGAGCGATTCATCACCGCGCCGGTGTGGTTCGGCGGCGATGCGCAAAATGGCGGTCCGCTTCTGAACAGCGAGTTGAAGCCGGCTACGAACTATCGGCCGCCATTGAAGCTGGTGTCGCTCGATATCGAAACCAGCGCGCACGCCGAACTCTATTCCATCGCGCTTGAAGGTTGTGGACAGCGTCAGGTGTATATGCTCGGGCCGCCGAACGGCGACGCCAGCGGTGTCGATTTCAACCTCGAATACTGCGAAACCCGCGCACAATTGCTCGAAAAACTGAACACGTGGCTGGAACAGCACGACCCCGATGCGATCATCGGCTGGAACCTTGTGCAGTTCGATCTGCGCGTGCTCCAGCAGCACGCGGAACAATATCGCGTGCCGCTGCGACTGGGCCGCGGCGGCGCAGTGATGGAATGGCGCGAGCACGGCCACAAACAGAATCACTTCTTCGCGGGTGCCGCGGGCAGATGGATCATCGACGGTATCGAAGCGCTGCGCTCCGCAACGTGGAGTTTCCCTTCGTTCAGCCTCGAACATGTCTCGCGCACGGTGTTGGGCGAAGGCAAATCGATCGACAATCCGTACCAGCGCATGGATGAAATCCAGCGCCGCTTCGATGAGGATAAACCTGCGCTCGCGCGGTACAACCTGAAAGATTGCGAGCTGGTCACGCGCATCTTTGCGAAGACCGAGTTACTGCCGTTTCTGTTAGAACGCGCGACGGTCACCGGCTTGCCTGCGGATCGAAACGGCGGGTCGGTCGCGGCGTTCACGCATCTGTATATGCCGCGGATGCATCGGCAAGGCTATGTCGCGCCGAATCTCGGCGACGTAGCCGGTGCCGCGAGCCCTGGCGGCTTCGTGATGGATTCGCGGCCCGGCCTCTACGACTCCGTCCTGGTGCTCGACTACAAGAGCCTGTACCCGTCGATCATCCGGACGTTTCTGATCGACCCCGTGGGTCTCGTGGAAGGCATACTGAATCCCGGCGACGATCAATCGGTACCGGGTTTTCTCGGCGCACGATTCTCGCGCACGCGCCATTGTTTACCGTCGATTGTCGGCCAGGTCTGGCAGGGGCGCGAAACAGCCAAACGCGAGCACAACAAGCCGCTTTCGCAGGCGTTGAAGATCATCATGAACGCCTTTTACGGCGTGCTCGGATCCACAGGTTGCCGGTTCTTCGACCCGCGTCTCGCGTCGTCGATCACCATGCGCGGCCATGAAATCATGCACAGCACGCGTGAGCTGATCGAGGCGCAAGGCTACGCGGTTATTTACGGCGACACGGATTCGACTTTCGTCTGGCTGAAGCACGCGCATAACGAGGAAGAAGCGAGCCGCATCGGCCGGACGCTTGTCGAGCATATCAACGCGTGGTGGCGGCAGAATCTGCAAGAGCGTTTCGGCCTCGAAAGCGCGCTCGAGTTGCAATTCGAGCGGCACTACAAGCGTTTCTTCATGCCGACGATTCGCGGTGCCGAGGAAGGCAGCAAGAAACGCTATGCCGGGCTGACCGTTTTGCCGGACGGCAGCGAGGAGATCGTCTACAAAGGGCTCGAAACGGTGCGAACCGACTGGACCCCGCTCGCCCAGCAGTTTCAGCAGGAACTCTATGGACGAATATTCAGGCAACAGCCGTATCAGGACTATGTGCGCGACTACGTGCGCGATACGCTGGCCGGAAAACTGGACGATCAACTCGTATACCGCAAGCGGTTACGCCGCTCGCTCGGCGACTACGAGCGCAACGTGCCGCCGCATGTGCGCGCGGCACGCGTGGCCGACGAGTTCAACCGGCAACAGGGGCGGCCGTTGCAATACCAGAACGGCGGCTGGATCAGCTATGTGATGACGACCGCCGGACCGGAACCGCTCGAAACGCTGCGCTCGGCGATCGACTACGAACACTATCTGACACGGCAGTTGCAACCGGTTGCTGACGCGATCCTGCCACTCTTGCGCGACGACTTTACGACCTTGATCTCGGGGCAGAAGCAGTTGTTCTGAACGCAACTTTGGCAAGCTCCGCAAAGGCCGCATTGCCGGAAACCAGCGCTGGAACAGCCTGATTTGCGGGAAGTTGGAATGCGACCGGTTAAGAGACGGCAGCAGCGGCCACCACTTTCGCTCAGCGTCTCAACGCGGCATTAAACACCGGCGCGAGCCCCGTGCTGTCGAGCAACCTGCTGAATTCACCGAGCCGTTTGTGCAGATACGCCGGCACATCGACATCCGCGTAATCGTAGAAGCCACGCGCATCGCGCAGACCATCGCGGCCTTCCCGCATGTTATCGCTGACGACCGCGGCGGGCAGGAACCGTGGATCGATCGCCCGCGCGAGATAATGCGACGCATAGTAAAGAATGTCGCAGCCGCCCCAGTCGATAAATTCGAGCAGACCCAGCACGGAAAACCGCAGACCGAAACCGGTACGGATGGCCGTATCGATGTCTTCCGCGCTGGCAACACCCTCCTCGACCATGCGCGCGGCCTCGTTCATCGCCAGCGCCTGGATGCGCGGCACGATGTATCCCGCCGATGGCGCGCACACCACCGGCACCTTGCCGATCCGGCGCAGCAAGGCGATAACGCGCTGCACGGTCTCTTCGGCCGTGGCGTCACTACGACTGATCTCGACGAGCGGCATCAGGTGAGCCGGGTTGAGCCAGTGCGCGTTGAGAAGCCGCCCGGGATGCACGACCACCTGCTGAAGCTCGGTCACAAGAAACGTCGAAGTTGTCGATGCAAACAACACATCTGCCCCAGCAGACTCACCTAGCCAGGCGAATGCCACCTGCTTGGCCTCCATCACTTCCGGCACAGCCTCGAAGACGATCTCGCCTTCGGCAAGCCCTTCCCGCGCACGCTCACGATCCACGATAACGATGCGCGCCATCGTCTCCGCTGCTTGCGCCTCGGTGATGTGGCCGAACACCACCTGCGTCTGCAACTGCCGCACGATCTCGCCACGGGCGGCCGCCGCAAAGGCGCTACGGGTCGCCGGGTCGCGCTCCTTGAAGTCGATCAGCGTCACCCGCAGGCCCGCATAAGCGAAGGCAAGCGCGATGCCTTGCCCCATCCGCCCCGCACCGAGGATATGAACGTGCTGGATCCCGAGGGCTGCGCTCATTGGTCGAAACCCCGTTCGAGCAAGGCCGTCATCGCCTCGCGCGAAAGCGACGCGAGGCCCAGCCGCTCGAGCGTGCGGCCTTCGCCGTACAGGTCGCGCTCCGACACCGCGCTCGCCAGATTCAACAGGCCTTCGGCGACGGGCGTCGGCACTCCGGCCCAGCGTCCCGCCGAAACAAGAAACGACAAACCGAGCCGCGTATCTTCGAGCATATAGCGGTGCGTCTTCAGATCGATGTCCTCGCGCCAGTCGCCGCTATCGGTCAGCTTGCCGTGCGCGCCGCGGCCGTACATCCATTCGTCGCCCTCGCTCGCGTAGTGGTCGGCGAGCGGAAAATGCGGCGCGCCGTAGCCTAGGGCCTCGCGTACCGCCATACGCTCGGCGTCGAGCACACTCGTCACGCGGCGGATCGACGGTTGCGTGCCTTCGTTATGAATGTCCCAGGCATCGAAGTGCTCGAGCGGTCCGGCGTTCATCATGATCAATGGCGGATGGATCACCGGGCCGGCGTTCATCAGGGCGCCGCTCAACGCGTCCTCGATCGGTTCGACCGATGGATAAGCCTGCTGCAGCACCGGAATCGCCCACGTCGAAAGCCGGGCGGGAAAGACGCCGCTCGGCAGACGCGTGGCGTACGCGCTCACCACCACATTGTCTTCGCCATGTTTTCGTGCAAGGTACGGCAACGTGCCGGTCTCCGCGAAAGCCACCTCATGCGTGTTGCCCGCCTCGTGCATCGCCTTCGCGAACACGTAGCTGCCGAACGTGCCGGGCGGCAGGAACACCACCTGATGGTCCGCGAGAAAAGGTGCCAGTTGAGCCGCCAGCGCTTCGTGCGTCGTTGAAGGCAGCGGGATCACGATGAGCGCTGCGCCCTCCACCGCTTCCGCGAGGTCGTCGACGAGACGGATCGCGCCCGGCTGCGCGCCGATCGGCACCCGCCGCTCGCCGCGAAAGTCCTTGACCTTGAGCGCGCCGAGTTCGCGCAGCCGCGCCGCGGCGACCGTATCGCGGCGCCACCACGTCACGTTATGGCCTTTTTCCAGCATGTCGATCACGGCCGCATAGCAGCCATGGCCCCCGCCCAGTACGCTGACATTCATCACAATTCTCCTTGTTCGATGAGCGTCAGACTACGGTGTCGCCGGCACAAAGACACTTCACACCGCGCAAGCCGCATTCAAATCCGGCAACTCAATGAGAGCGCAGGCGCGCGTCCAATGAACAATTGCGCTATCCGGGTCGATCCGTTCTTGCGCGAACAATATGGTCATCGCATGATGAGCGCGCTCCCCGCTTTACGCTTCGAGGCCCATGAATGGAAATCGCGATTTCACGCAGAAACCGTAACCGTTTGATTGCATCGCACGCCCGCGAGGACATCGAGCGGGAAGTGTCACAGGTGCTGTGCCCGCACAGGATGGAAGTCGCACACCGTGGCCCGCTCAACGCCGAGCTATACGGCGTCGCGCTCCATCAGGCGATGCTCCTCGAACTCCACTACGGCAGTGAAACCCACATCGATGCCGGCGACATCGGCAATCACTACCTGTTTCGCACCACACTAAGCGGCCAATGCGCGCTGGAATCGGACGGCGAACGCGTTTCGCTGCGGGCCGGGAGCCTGAGCGTGTCATCGCCCGCACGTATGAGCCGCATCGTCACGGACCGCGAATGCCGCAACCTGCTATTGCGGATCGACCGGCAGGCGCTCGAGGTCAAGCTTGCCGAGATGTTGAACGACAGCGTCAAACAACCGCTAGTGTTCGATCTCGCTTTCGACAGTGCGCACACAGGCACCACGGTTTTTTTGTCGACACTGCGCTACCTGTGCAATCTGTGCGACCAGTTCGACGAGCCCGCGCAAGAACGGATCTTCGGCCGCGATCTCACGCAATGGCTGATGACCGTTCTGCTCAGCCAGTTGCCGCATTCGTACAGCGCAACGCTGGCCCGTGCCTCCTGCGCGCCACTGCCGGTCCACGTGCGCCGCGCGCGCGACTATATCGACGCCCACCTCGACGAGCCGCTGCGGATGGACGCATTGGCTCGCGCCACCGGTGTTTCGACGCGCACGCTACAAAACGGCTTCAACCAGTTCCTCAATACGTCGCCCGGCGGCTATATCCGCGAACGGCGGCTCGAGGCCGTCCACCGCGCACTACAGACGCAGTCTGAACGGTCGGTGACCGATATTTTCGTCGAGCACGGCGTGCACAGCTTTGGGCATTTCGCCAAGGCGTACGCGCGGCGCTTCGGCTGCCTGCCATCGGCCACCGCGAAGCGCATGGTGCGCAACTGACTCCCATGCAGACCGATCCCGCCAATTCCGCTGATCCCACCGACCCCACCGCTTCCGTTCCGCACGAACATGATCCGTTGTCCTTCGCAGAGACCGCCGGGGCTCCGCGCGTGCGGGACCTCGATCTGAACCTGCTGAAGGCATTTCACGCGGTCTACATCGAGAAAAACGTCGGCCGTGCGGCGTTGCGGCTGGGAATCACGCAGCCTTCCGTAAGCCACGCGCTTGCCCGCCTGCGGCTCGTGTTTCGCGACGCGCTGTTCGTGCGTACGCCGGGCGGGGTCGAAGCGACGCCGCGCGCGCAGCGCCTCGCGATTTCCATCGATCGCGTGCTGGACATCCTCCAGGACATGCTCGATGAAGGCGCACAGTTCCGCGCGGCCACGTCGCGCCGCGTGTTCCGCCTGCATATGAGCGACTTCGCCGAAGCCGCGTTTCTGCCGACGCTGATGCGCGAACTCGATACGCGAGCGCCCGGTGTGGTGATCGAAACCCATCAGATCGACGACAGCCAGTTCAACGTCGCGCTCGAATCGGGCCGCATCGACTTTGCGCTCGGACATTTTCCGCATGCATCGAGCCACTTTCACCATAGCGAACTGCTGCAGGAGCGTTATGTGCTGCTGATGGCGCGGCGCGTGGCGGAGCAACTCGACCTGCGGGAAGGTTATACGTTGAATGCGAACGTGCCCGCGGGATTGCACTTCATCGCGGTCACTTCACACCCGAAATCGGTCGAACTGCTCGAACGCTATGGGCTCACCTCGCGCGTGCGGATTGCCGTGCCGAACTTCATGGTGGTGCCGGCCATCCTGAGCCGCTGCGATTACGCGTTGATTCTGCCGCGCACCGTTGCGCGCGCGTTCTCCACGCTCGGCGAATCGGCCGTGTTCGAGCTAGAAGATGCGCTCACGTGGCCCGTGAACGCGTACTGGCATCGCCGTTTCGATGCCGATCCCGGCCACCGATGGCTGCGCGGTGTGCTCATGGAGCTGTTCCGGATCGGCGCCCGCGAGCCTTTCGACAGCTGGCTCAGCGCGCCACTCGATCTCAATCCGGAAGGCGTACGTAGCGCCTGAACCCGTCAGGACGGACCCGCCGGTTCATCGGCAGGTCAGCTTGATCGGCCGCCTAGAAGGCCGTCATGATGCCGGCCACGACCGAACTTGCGGTCGCACCAGCCTTCGCCACCGACACCCCGCCACCCGCCGCGCCGTTGACCGTGAAGTTCGCATGCGCGCCGTTGCGGATCATCGCTGCGCCCGTATAGAGCACGGTGCGCTTCGAAAGCGGGTAGTCGCAGCGCAAACCGAACGAATCTGCATTGCCCTCGCTGTCGGCCACTTTCCGGTAGTGGCCGTAGCTCAGCAATACCAGCGCCGGGCCAACCGGCACGGTGGCGTCGAGTTCGAACAGATCGTTGTGCGGATTCGAACTGGCGGCGTTCACGCCCGTCGCGACATCCGGCCCACCGCGACGACGTAGATAGATGAAAGCCGGTTTGACGAAGCCGAAATCGTACGAGATTGCGCCAAGCGTGTAGTTGCCGGCGGCCGTCGGACTGCTCGCGTTCAGTGCTGCCGCGCTCACCGGACTGAAGGTCTGCTGCATGTAGTCGGCGTCGATCGACAGATTGCCGTTCACGTAGTTAACCGACGCGCCATACGTATCGCCCAGCGTCGAAGGCACGTTCGATGCGCCATTCGCTCCGCGCGCGGCGATAGCCCGCACCAGCACGCCACCCATACGGGGCGAGGAATAGCGTATCGAGTTGTTCACACGCAAAAAGGCCGGCCCGACGAAGTTATTCGCCGCATTGCCCCATGCAAGGCCGGCGCCGTCTCCCGGCAAGCTGTAAGTCACGAACGACGTATGCAGCACCGTGTAGTTGACGCCGGCCTGCATTGCGCCAAACGGACCCGACAGTCCGACCCACGCCTCGCGTCCGAACAGCGCGCCGTTGTTGCCGAGCGTGCCGGTAGCCGAATTGAAGCCGTTTTCGAGCTTGAAGATCGCGCGATAACCGCCACCGAGATCTTCACTGCCCTTCAAGCCGAATTGCGTCGCGAAGATATCGCCGCTTCCCATCCGCACCACGTGGTTAGGGCCGAAATTCGCGTATTCGATCGATGTATCGATCCGTCCGTACAAAGTCACGCTCGATTGCGCAAGCGCGGGTGCCGCTGCGAGGCTCAGCAGCGACACGCACCACATCCGTTTGGTCATTCCTTTAGTCCCGGCGAGAGTCTGGTTCTATCTGCCGCGCGGATTTGCCGTCGCGACGCTCGTGTTTTCCGTCTTCCCCAAAGTCTTTCGTTTGATGGAGCGGAAAACGAAGCGAGTCTAGGAACACCAATTTCGAGCGTCGATGAATGCGCACATATAACACTTATAGACAGCGCGAATGAGGTACGCCGCGCACCGTGCAACGGCCTCTTTCGCCTTATGGGACAAGCCTTTCCGGCCGCCTCCTGGGGAAAACTTTAGCGACCTAGGGGAATCTCGCCGTGTGTGCGCAGACCTTGCGTATATGTTTCGGAAATTTGTTTACATACGCTGCTTCGCAACCTCATTGAAACCGCATCGCAACTTCGTCGAATATCAGGCACAGGAGAATCGGCATGGCCGTATCAACGAGCAGTAACTCTGCGCGCAGGCGCTACACGTACGAGTGGTACGTGGTCCTGATCTGCATGCTTGCGTATGTGTTTTCCTTTGTCGACCGGCAGGTGCTCGCGTTGATGATCGAGCCGATCAAGAAGGATCTGCATCTGACCGATACGCAGTTCAGCCTGCTGCAAGGCTTTGCGTTTTCGCTCTTCTATGCGGTGATGGGCATGCCGCTCGCCTATCTCGCCGACCGCTTCGCCCGCCCGCGCATCATCGCGACAGGCATTGCGTTATGGAGCCTCGCCACCGCGGCCTGCGGCATTAGCCAGAATTTCATTCACATGTTCTTCGCCCGCATGAGTGTCGGCGTGGGCGAAGCCGCGCTGTCGCCCGGAACGTATTCGATGTTGAGCGACTACTTTCCGAAGGAAAAACTGGGACGCGCGGTAGGCGTGTACTCGCTAGGTTCATTCATCGGCGGCGGGATGGCATTCCTGATCGGCGGATACGTGATCCATCTGCTCAAGCAGATGACGACGGTCAGCGTGCCGCTTCTCGGCGACGTGCGTTCGTGGCAACTCACGTTCTTTATCGTCGGATTGCCAGGCTTTCTCGTCGCGTTGCTGTTTATCCTCACCGTGCGAGATCCGGCGCGTCTAGGACTCGTGCGGGATGGCGCCGGCCAAGCAAAGCGCGTATCGATGGGCGACTCGCTGCGCTTCATCGGGACGCATGGCAAGACGTTCACCTGCCACTACCTCGGCTTCTCGTTCTATGCGATGACGCTGTTCTGCCTGATGAGCTGGACACCCGCGTTCTATATCCGCCACTTCGGGCTCACGCCAGCTGAAGCCGGCTACACGCTCGGCACGATCCTGCTGGTCGCGAACACCATCGGCGTGTTCTGCGGCGGGTGGCTCAACGACTGGCTCATGAAGAAAGGACGCACGGACGGCCCGATGCTCGCGGGGTTCATCGGCGCAGTTGGGATGCTGGTGCCGGCCGTTGTTTTCACACAGGTCGATAGTCTGAACGTGTCGCTTGCGCTGCTGGTCGTTGCGATGTTCTTCGCGTCGTTCCCAATGCCCACTTCGACCGCCGCGATGCAGACGCTCGCGCCGAACCAGATGCGTGCGCAGATTTCAGCGGTGTTTCTGCTGGTCTCCAATCTCATCGCACTTGGGATCGGCACGACGCTCGTCGCGTTGCTGACCGATAAGGTGTTCGGTTCACCGAAAGCCGTTGGCAACTCGATGTCGATCGTCAACCTCGTCGCCACGCTGCTGGCTGCCGGGCTGTTGTGGCTGGGGTGCAAGCAGTTCCGGTTGAGCCTTGCGCGTGAGCAGGCGCAAACGGGTTCAACGGCGGCCAAGGCACATCACGGCGCCGCAGACGCCGCGCATGCCGGCGATGCTGCGCCACTCGAAACCAACCAGGCGTGAGGTGCTGTGGGGCGCGCAAACACTTTCTGCTTTGTTCTACGCGCGCCCCTCGGTCGAGGTTCGATTATTTAGAAATCTTCTCCAGCTCGAGCCCCTTCGTACGCGGCCCCATCAAACCGATCGCCAGCATCACGATCAGCATCGCCCCAGCGATAAAGACGAACACGCCAGTGGTGCCAAACTGCTTCAACACGGCGGCAATCAGAAAGGCCGTGAAAATCGCCGAGAAGCGGCTCCACGAGTAAACAAAGCCCACCGCGCGTGCCCGGATGCTGGTAGGGAAAAGCTCAGTCTGATACGCATGGTAGCTGTACGAAATGATGTTGCCCGCGAGCGTCAGACACACACCCAGGCTCACCAGTAACACCGCGCCGGACGCCTGACTGAACCACAGGCCGCACACGATATTCACGGCCGCCATCACCACGATCACCGTCTTGCGCTCGAAGCGGTCGCCGATAAAAAGGCCGATCACCGGACCGATAGGCGCGGCCAATGCGATCACGCTCGAGTACATCAGGCTCGTGGTGATCGTAATGCCCTGCTTGATCAGCAGCGTCGGCACCCAGTTCGCAAAGCCGTAAAAACCGACGGTCTGGAAGATATTGAAGATCGTCATCATCAGCGTGCGGCTACGGTACGGCGGCACCCACATATCGCGGAAGCTGCCGCGCGGCGCGACCGGCACCGGCGGTGCGGGCGGCGGCAGTTCACGGCCGTATTCGCTGCGCACTTTCGCTTCGAGTTCGCTCATCACGCGATCGGCTTCGGCAAGGCGGCCTTGCTGCGCGAGCCAGCGCGGGCTTTCCGGCAACGCGCGCCGGATCCACCAGACAAACAGCGCGCCGTGTGCGCCGATCAGCACCACCCAGCGCCAGCCGTCGAGGCCAAGCAGCGTGCGCGGCACCAGCAGATAAGAGAGAAACGCGACCACCGGCACCGCCGTGAAACCGACGGCCTGCTCGCACGCGAAAGCGCGCCCGCGAATCTGTTTGGGCACCAGCTCAGAGATATACGTGCCGATCGTCACCAGCTCGACGCCGATGCCGATCCCCGCTACGAAGCGCCAGAAGTTCAGACCCGTCGCCGTTTCCTGAAACGCCATCACGACGTTGGCCGCGGTGTACCACAGCAGCGAATACGTGAACACGGCGCGGCGTCCAAAGCGATCCGCCAGAAAGCCGCATGCGATCGTGCCGATGAACAGCCCGCTGAACAAGGCAGCAATGAAGCTCGCGACACCCGTCGAACCAAACAGGCCGTGCGTCGTCGCGCTCAGCAGGCCGCTTTTGACGAGGCCAGGGGCGACATAGCCCGAGTACAGCAGGTCGTACAGTTCGAAGAAAAAGCCGAGGCTCAGCAGCACCACCAGCTTCCAGATGGAACGCGTGGCGGGCAGCCGGTCGAGGCGCGCGGAGATGCTGCCGGCGTCGAGCGTCACTGATGTAGTGGACGCCGCGGCTGCGGAAGACGCTGCGCCGTCGGCGCTGTGCGCGACGGACCCGGTGTGATCGGGGGATGCCATATTGTTTGTCTCCTGGTGATGCGGATCATGCAGGCGATGCACGGTGATGCTCGCCGGGGCCGGTCTTGTGCCGGCCTTTCGTACTTTCGCGTATTACGCGCACCACGATGCCGGGCCGCAAGGTCCGGCCAGCATTCTAGCCGCGTGCGCGCTTCAGTTGTTCGAAGGTGGTAATTTTTCCGGCTAGCGCGCTTGCCGCAACAGTGTACGGGCTCGCGAGCCACACATTGCCCGGACCTGAACGGCCGGGGAAATTGCGGTTGATCGCGCTGATCGTCACCTCGTTCGCATCGGCCGACTGCCCCGGTCCGCAATTCGCGCACGACCCGCAGCCGGGCATCACGAGTGTCACGCCCGCGCGCTCGAAAACTGGCAAATAGCCCTGGCGCTCGCAATACGCGCGCACCGCCATCGTGCCGAATTGCAGAAAGAGACGCGTGCCCTCGGGCACATGCATGCCCTGCTCAACGCCCCAGCACAGTACCTCATGATAGAAGTCGAAGTCTTCGCGTTTGCCCGCCGTACACGAGCCGCCATACGCGATATCGATCGCGACGTCCTGCTCCAGTTGCGGTGCCGGCACGCCGTTGCCCGGATCGCCCGGACGCGCGAGCATCGATTCGATGGCGGTGGCGTCGATGCGAATCGTGTCGCGATACGTGGCGCCGGAATCGCTTTTCATCCAGTTTTCAAGGGTGAAATCGACGCCACGGCGCTCCTTCAGAAACGCCACCGTACGTTCGTCCGGTTCCACGATGCCCGTGAAGCCACCCAATTCAGCGACCATGTTGGTCAGCGTCGCGCGTTCGTCGATCGACATCGCGCGCACCGCCGCGCCGCCGTATTCGAACACGAGGCCGATCGCGCCGCCCGAACGGATCGCATCCATCTGCAACAGATGCAGGACGACGTCCTTCGCGGTGACGCCGTCGCGCAACGTACCGTCGATTTCGATGCGTAAAGTCTCCGGCACTTTGCAGCGCACGTAGCCCGTCACCCAGCTATTGGCGATTTCCGTTGCGCCCGCACCGAATGCGAGGCAGCCAAGCGCACCCGAATGCGGTGTGTGCGAATCGGTGCCGCACGCAACTTGCCCTGGCAACGCATACTGCTCAGCCATCAGCGCATGACAGATGCCTTCGGACCCCGGCGCGTTATCGAGCGCGCCATGCGAGCGCACCGGATAGTCGCGCGAAAACGACGTGTGCCCTTCCATCAGATTAGCAACGCCCGGCAGCAATCCGTCGCGTACGTGCGGAATGCTTTGCGAGGCGAGCACCAGATGATCCTGGAACGCGATGATGTGATCCGGCGCATGCAGCGGCGCGGGCTTGCCGAACGCGCGATGCATCAGATGCGCGCACATGCCGGTGAAGTAGTCGTGGCTGAAGCGCCAGTCGGCCGCGATGAACACGCCGTCGCCGCGCTGCGCGCTTTCAATGCCAGGATGAAGATGGCGCTCGATGATCTTCTCGACCAGCGTCTTCGGTTCGGCGCCGTTTGCAACATGTTCAGCACTTCGCACACGTGGTGCGGGCCAGTCCGCGAACTTGCTGTACGCGAGCAATCCGCCGCTGCGAATGATCTGCTGCGTGAGCGCATCGCGGCCCTTGAGAAACTCGTCGATCGGCACCGCCTCTCCCGCGATCAGACGATCGAGCACGGAGAAATCGGTCGTGGTGAGAATGCCGATGTTGTCGCAATTCTGCTGATAGATGCGCTCGAAACTCTCGGCGACAATCAGACGGATGCCCGCCGACAACTCCGCCAACGGACTCGATTCCCGCGACGAACCTTTGCCGTAGCGCTTGCCCGCCACCGTCACCTGAAAGCCGCCTTCTTTGACCGCGTTGCGGCCGATCGGCATGCGTTCGCCCGCCTTGAAGCCGACGTATGGATACTGGCCGAGGCGCTCGTCATAAGTGAGCATGACGGTGACCGGCGTGATTTCGTCGGTGGAGACGTTATCGCGAAGCGGGCCGGCCGTAGCACGCGTGAAATTGTCTCCAACCAGTTGCGCCTCGATTACCGCGGGATCTTCAGACAGGTACAGCACGCGGCCGTCCAGCCGAATCGTATCGCTCATATGCATTCCCCTTGCGCTCACTATACGGCGCGCACAGGCGATGCCGAAGTGCCGGTCCAGCAATGCAGACGTCTCGTTTGGAGAATGATGCGAGGCGTCCCGCGGGCTAGGGTTTGCTGCCGAGAAACCCCACCAGCGCTGCGGCGCTAGCGCTTAACTGATCGCGCGACTTGAAGATCATGATGAGATGCCGCACCGCCCAGGCATCGTCCAAGGACAGTAAGCGCACGTCGAGCGCGTTCACATAAAGCAACCCGACCTGCTCGGGCACGACCGCGATGCCGAGGCCGGCGTGAACCATCCGGCACAGCGCATCCAGGCTGCTGACGCGGATCTTGACGTCGAGCTGCCGCCCCGCGCTCGCCAAAGCCTGCTGCGTGAGAAGCTGCGTCAGCGCACTCTCGCTGCGCAGCCCCACGAAGCTGTCATCGAGCAGTTCCTCGAACCCCACGCGCGACACGCTGGCGAGACGATGCCCGCCCGGCACCAGCACCGCCAGCCGGTCTTCCCGATACGGCACCTGCTCGAAGGCTTCGCTCCCCGCCACCGGGTTGCAGATGCCGAAATCCGCGCCGTGTTCGTCGACGATACGCAGCACGTCCGCGCTGTTCTCCTCCTCCAGTTCGATCGACACCTCCGGAAACGCGCGCCCGAACGCCGCCACGTCTTCCGGCAAAAACTGCACGATCGACGAGAGATTCGCCACCACCCGCACCCGCCCCTTGGCCCCCGATGAAAAGCGTGACAACTCGGCGCTCATCTGTTCGATGTTGCCGATGATCTCCTGCGCGTAGCGCAGCACGGTCTCGCCGACCGGCGTCACGGTAATGCCGCGCGACTGGCGCTGAATCACGGGTAAGCCGATCAGCGCCTCGATCTCGGCGATCCGCCGGCTCACTGCCGAAGACGCGATGAACTCGCGCTCAGCCGCGCGCGCGATGTTCTGCTCCTGGCAGACGGCGACGAACAGGCGCAGCGAGGTGAGGTCGAGCTTCTTGAGGAGGTTTTCCATAGGGTCGCCTGGCAGGGAATCCCTCGATTGTGACGTGCCTTACGTGATTCGCAAAAGAATCGCCGGGAAGGGCCAGGCGTGCCGGCGAGCGAAGCCGGGCGTGGCGCCGGAAAGGCGTCCGTGGAGGGGCGCATTCCGAAACGTCGCTTTTTTGCATCAGTTTCATCGGGGTCGCCCAGGCCCGCCCACAGGCCACATCGGCTAAAAGACACCTATGATTTGAAAGAAATATTTCTTACAAAACGACATTCCGTCACTTCGTGAAACAGCTTATTGTGAAAATCCAAAAAGACTTTGGAACCGGTTCCATTTACCATGACGCCGAAATCCGACGACTGCCCCAAGGCGGCGCCACGGCGCGCTCCCATCTCGTGACATAGAACAATATGGCTCAATCTCCTCTCACTTCTCGCCGTGGCTTCTTACGCACGGCCGTCGCGCTGGTTCCCGCCGGGACCCTCGCCGGCTGTGAAGTCAAGCAATCCGCGACCACAGCCGCGCCGGGTTCAACCGGCGCCGCCTCCGCGGGCCAGGTCTCCGGCGCCGACTACAAGCCGCATTTCTTCGACGCGAAAGAATGGGCCTTCGTCCATGCGGCCGTCGACCGGCTGATCCCCGCCGACAGCGAGGGCCCAGGCGCGGTCGAAGCCGGCGTGCCCGAATTCATCGACCGCCAGATGGACACGCCGTACGCGCACGGCGCGCTCTGGTACATGCAGGGCCCGTTTGCCCAAGGCGCGCCGGAACTCGGCTATCAGTTGAAGCTCGTGCCGCGTGATCTGTACCGCCTGGGCATCGCAGCGGTCAACGCCTACTGCACGAAGACCTACGCGCACCCGTTCGACGCCCTCGACGCACCCACGCGCGACACCGTGCTGAGCGCGCTGGAAAAAGGATCGATCGATCTCGCTGACGTCCCGGCTGGCGTCTTCTTCGGCCAGTTGCTGCAAAACACCCGCGAAGGCTACTTCTGCGACCCGATCCACGGCGGCAATCGCGACATGGGCGGCTGGAAGATGATCGGCTTTCCCGGCGCGCGCGCCGATTTCATGGACTTCGTCAATCAGAACGGCCAGGCCTATCCGTATGGCCCCGTGTCGATCCAGGGAAAACGCACCTGATGACCACGCAAACCAAACCACACGCCGACGCGGTGATCATCGGCTTCGGCTGGACCGGTGCCATCCTCGCAAAGGAGCTCACCGAGTCCGGCCTCAAAGTGGTCGCGCTCGAACGCGGCGAATATCGCGACACCTATCCGGACGGCGCGTATCCGAACACGATCGACGAACTGACCTACAACGTCCGCAAGAAGCTGTTCCTCGATCTATCCAAGACCACGGTGTCGATCCGTCACAACGTCGGCGAAACGGCGCTCCCTTACCGGCAGCTCGCGGCGTTCCTGCCAGGCGAAGGCGTCGGCGGTGCGGGGCTGCACTGGTCGGGCGTGCATTTCCGGATCACACCGGAAGAGCTGCGTCTGAAGAGCCACTACGAAGAACGCTACGGCAAGCGCTTCATTCCGGAAGGCATGACGATCCAGGATTACGGCGTCAGCTACGACGAACTCGAACCGCATTTCGACTTCGCCGAAAAAGTGTTCGGCACCTCGGGCCAGGCTTATAAGGTCAACGGCAAGGTGGTCGGCGACGGCAATGTATTCGAAGCACCGCGCAGCGACAACTTCCCGCTCGCCGCGCAGTTGAACACGTACTCGGCCGAGCGCTTCGGCAAGGCCGCGCGCGAACTCGGGCTGAACCCGTACCGCCTGCCTTCGGCGAATACGTCGGGTCCGTACACGAATCCGTATGGCGTGCAGATGGGTCCGTGCAATTTCTGCGGATTCTGCAGCGGCTACGCGTGCTACATGTATTCGAAGGCGTCGCCGAACCTGAACATTCTGCCCGCGCTCAAGCAGTCGCCGAACTTCGAACTGCGCTCGCGTTGCCACGTGCTGCGTGTCGAACTCGACGATACGAAAAAACGCGCCAAAGGCGTGACGTACGTCGATCCGGCAGGCAACGAAGTGTTTCAGCCCGCCGATCTAGTGATTGTCGCGGCGTTCCAGTATCACAACGTCCACCTGCTTCTGCTGTCCGGCATCGGCAAGCCGTATGACCCGATCTCGGGCGAAGGCGTGGTGGGCCGCAATTTCGCGTATCAGAACCTCTCGACGATCACCGCGTTCTTCGACAAGGACACCTTTACCAATCCGTTCATCGGTGCGGGCGGCAACGGCGTCGCGGTGGACGACTTCAATGCTGACAACTTCGATCACGGTCCGCTCGGCTTTGTCGGTGGCTCGCCGTTGTGGGTGAATCAGGCCGGCACCAAACCGATCAGCGGCATTGCGACACCGGCCGGCACGCCGAACTGGGGCGTCGACTGGAAGAAATCGGTCAAGGACCACTACGCCCACACGATTTCGATGGATGCGCACGGCTCCAACATGTCGTATCGCGACGTGTTCCTCGACCTCGATCCGACCTATCGCGATTCATACGGCCAGCCGCTGCTGCGTATGACCTTCGACTGGAAGGACAACGACATCAAGATGGCGCGCTACGTGACTGGACAGATGCACAAGATCGCGCAGCAGATGGGGCCGAAGGACATCAACGTCTATACGCGCGAGTTCGGCGCGCATTTCGACTCACGCCGCTATCAGACCACTCACCTCGTCGGCGGCGCGGTGATGGGCACCGATCCGAAGACGAGCGTGCTGAACCGTTACCTGCAAAGCTGGGACGTGCATAACGTTTTCGTGATGGGCGCGTCGGCGTTCCCGCAAGGCATTGGCTACAACCCGACCGGTCTCGTCGCCGCGCTCGCCTATTGGTCGGCGCGTGCGATTCGCACGCAGTATCTGAAGAACCCCGGGCCGCTGGTGAGTGTATGAAGAAGAAGATCGATATCAAACGCCTGAAGCAGGCATTCAAACGTGTGAGCGCTGTATCTTTTTGCGCCGTCGCGGCGTTGTCCGCCCCGCTCGCGGTCCAGGCAGCGACTCCAGCACAAGCGCAACCGCAAACCGACGCAGCCCTTATCGCGCACGGCGAATACCTCGCCCGTGCTGGCGACTGCATTGCGTGTCACACGGCGCAATCGGGCAAGCCCTTCGCGGGCGGTCTGAAGTTCGACACGCCGATCGGCGCGATCTACTCGACCAACATCACGCCCGATCGCAACACCGGCATCGGCTCGTGGACCTTCGCGCAGTTCGATCGCGCAGTGCGCGCCGGCGTGCGGCCGAACGGCGACACGCTGTATCCGGCGATGCCGTACCCGTCGTATGCGCGTTTGAGCCAGGACGACATGCACGCGCTGTATGCGTACTTCACGCAAGGCGTCGCACCGGTGAACCAGGCGAACCGTTCGGTCGATATCGTCTGGCCGCTGTCGATGCGCTGGCCGCTCGGCATCTGGCGTTACCTGTTCGCGCCTGAGCCCGTAGCGTTCGACGCGAAGCACTACGCCGATCCAGTGATTGCTCGCGGGGCATACCTCGTGCAGGGTCTGGGCCACTGCGGCGCCTGCCACACACCGCGCGCAATCACGATGCAGGAACGCGCGCGGAGCGATCTCGACGGTGCCGGGTTTCTCGCGGGCGGCGCGGCGATCGACGGCTGGATTCCGTCGAGCCTGCGCGGCAATCCGCGCACCGGCATCGGCGCATGGAGCGAAGCGGATCTCGTGCAATTCCTGAAGACGGGACGCACGCAGCACACCGCGGCCTTCGGCGGCATGACGGACGTCGTGCAGCACAGCATGCAGCACATGAGCGACGCCGATCTGACGGCGATCGCGCGTTACCTGAAGACGCTGCCGTCGACCGATCCGAAGGAAACGCCATACGTGTACGACGATACGGCGGCACGCGCCTTGCGCACCGGCGACGCCACCGCACCTGGCGCCGCCGTGTATCGCGACAACTGCACTGCCTGTCACCGCAGTGACGGCCGCGGCTACACGCGCGTTTTCCCCGCACTAGGCGGCAACCCGATCGTACAGGGCAAGGACGCGACCTCGCTGATTCACGTGCTGCTGACCGGCAGCACGCTCCAGGGTACCGCAACCGCGCCGTCCTCGTTCACGATGCCGGCCTTCGGCTGGCGCCTGAACGATCAGGAAGTCGCCGACGTGACGAATTTCGTGCGCAACAGTTGGGGCAACACCGGTTCGACGGTCAGCTCAACGGATGTCGCCAAGGTCCGTAAGACCGTCAAGGTGCATGCGCCCGAGATGCCGCCTGGCGCCGCGCTGAGCCACTAACCTGGCCATTAAATCGCACCATCCCTTGCTACGCGTTCGCAATCAAAGCGAGTAACAAGGGCCGCGCAAGCCGCTTCCCCCCTGCGTCACGCAGTCTGCTCCGTTGTTCAGGAGCGGACTGCGTGCGCGCGGAAATAAGAGAGATCGCTATTCAGGCGACTTGAGATAGACGATCCAACCGAGCTATAAAACGATGAAAAAGCACTTGCTTGCAGCACCCCTGCTGTTGTCCTTCGCCGGCATCGCGTCGGCGCAAAGTTCCGTCATGCTGTACGGCATCGTCGATGCGGGTATCACGTATCGGAGCAACGAGCGCACCGGCTCCGCCGGCGCTTACACGGGACACTCCAACGTCGCGGTGACAAGCGGCAACCTCTCCGGCAGCCGCTTTGGCATCAAGGGCCAGGAAGAGCTCGGCGGCGGCTGGAACGCGCTGTTCCAGCTTGAAGACGGCTTCGACATCACGAACGGCAAAACCGGCCAGAACGGCGGACTATTCGGACGTCAGGCCTTTGTCGGTATCGGCAGCCAGCAATACGGCACGGTCACACTTGGCCGTCAGTACACGTCGCTGAACGACTTCGTCGCGCCCGTTGCACCGGTCGCGATGGTCGGCGGCTACGGCGCGCATCCGGGCGACATCGACGATCTCGATCAGACCGCGCGCGTCAACAACTCGATCAAGTACACGAGCGCGAACTACTCGGGCTTTACGTTCGGTGCGCTGTATGGCTTCGGCGGTCAACCGGGCAGCCTGAAACAGCAGAACACGTGGAGCGTGGGCGCGGCATACGGCAACGGCCCGCTGCATGTGGGCGTCGGCTACGAACGGTCGGACAGCAGCAAGAGCGGGACGAAAGACTCGACGGCCGGCAAATGGAACGGCACGGACGACGGTCTGTTCAATTCGTCGATCAATGAAGGCTACGCGAGCGCGCAATCGCAACAGATCATCGCCGCGGGCGCGACGTACAATTTCGGCCCGGCTATCGTCGGGGTGAACTACAGCAACGTGCAATACCGCTCGGGCGCCGATTCGTTGTTCAACGGACATGCAACGTTCAACATCGCGGGCGTGTTCGGACAATGGACGGTCCGGCCGGCCGTGCAACTGTTCGCGGGCTATAGCTACACGCGTGGTGGCGAAGTGGAAGGTGTGGATGAGCGCGCGCAGTATCACAACCTCACGCTCGGCGCGCAGTACAACATGTCCAAGCGTTCCACGGTCTATCTGATGGGCGGCTATCAGCACGCGTCCGGCGTCACGCTGGATGCGCTCGGCAATCCGGTTGCGGCGACCGCATCGGTCAGCGACAAGGGCAACAGCCACTCGTCGGATGCGCAGTCTCAGGCTATCGTCAGCATCGGCTTGCGACACCGGTTCTGATGCGTTGGAGCGGCGCTGGTGTGATTGGCTGGCGCCGTTGTGCTGGAATTTTTGCACACCGCGCGGGGATGTGTGACGGCGGTTCAGGAACGATTGCGCAGGCCGGCAGTAGATTGATGAGGAAGCGAGCGCAGCGATTCGCTCGCCTCTGCCGCTCAGTGCTGTTGCTGGACCGCGTTGATCATCTCAAGATGACGCGCTTCTGTCTCGTCGTCCGCGGGAAACATGCATTCGATACGCAGTTCCTGTGCAGCGACAGTTTGTGGCGTGCCCACAGTAGCGACCATTGAAAAGTAGTTCAGAACTTTGCCGTCCTTCACGAAGCTGATAGGGATCACCGGCATCGCCGCCGAGGCTGCCCCAGTCCCCGAGGTGCGCTGAGCCGACTTCAGGTCAGTTTGCACATCCGGATAAGCACGCAGCGCGGCAAGCAACTCATGCGTCTGATCGTCGACCACGCGGCCGACCGACTCCCGATAAACACGCTGAATCAGGCTATTCGACACGGCTGGCCAATCGGCAAGGAACGGGCGCATTCCATCCGGATCGAAAATCAGATGCAGCATGTTGCGCGGCCCCGTGCGTGCCGCCATATCGATGAAGCAATTGAAAAAGAGCGGCGCGGATTCGTTAGTCATCAGCACGTTCCAGTAGCGATCCATCACGAGCGCCGGAAACGGCTCATGTTGACGCAACATTCGTCCGAGTGCGTTGCTGACGCTCTGCATTTCCTGGGCGTTCCAGGCGCCGTCGGCATACATTGGCGCATAGCCCGCTGCCAGTAGCAACGTGTTGCGTTCGCGGAGAGGAATGTCGAGCGTCTGGGCGATATCCAACAACATCTGACGGCTCGGCACGCTGCGCCCGCTTTCGATAAAACTGATGTGCCGCTGTGAGACACCCGCGTTGAACGACAAGTCCAACTGGCTGATGCCGCGCATGTCTCGCCAGTGACGCAACAACGCGCCGAGTTCATTCGGCGGTGTCTTTCTTTCGGGATTCGCAGGATTCATCGGTCTCTTATCCGCGGGTTGATACAGACAAAGGTTCGGTGACCGGTGGCGCCGGAACATCGTCGATGTCCGGCGCCAACCTGTCGTTCGAACCGCGCCGGTCAGCATACTCCCTGTTGCTGGGCGGCTATTCCAGACGAGAACTACGCGGTCCAGACATAGTCCTGGAACGGCGCCTCCACCGGAGGCCTCGTAATGTTGCCAGCGTAGTTCGTAATCGTCGAAGCGGCGAGTACCGTGAGGACCTCGAGCACCTGATCCTGACGGAAGCCGGCCTCGAGAAACTGGCTCACGTCCTTATCATCCAGGTGTCCACGCTTCTCGATCGCAGTTTTCGTCAGGGTCGAGAGCGCCGCATGCTTGCGATCGGCTGGCGCGCGGCCTTCGCGAATGGCGTCGACGTCGGCGGGCGAAAGTCCCTCTTTCAACGCGAGCCCAGTGTGAAACGCAACCGCCCATGAACAGGCATTCGTTACGGCGTTGGTCAGCAACAGGGTCTGAATCTGCGCTTCCGTAAAAGTACCCGCATGGACTTTCTGGAAAATGCCGATGAAGCCGCCGATCAGTACCGGCGATTCAGCCATGGCTCCCGCGATGTTGGGGATAAGGCCGAAGTTTTGTTCGAGTTGCCGAAGTACGGGCCTGGATTGTTCGGGTGCGGATTCAATCGTATGGATGTGAAACGTGGCCATGGTGTGTCCTCGATCGTAAGCGCCGCTCGGGATGAGTTGCGCGATGACCGAAGATTAGGCTTGCGGGAGCGACTCGCCAATTACCTCGGATGTAATAGCCTTGAGTAAGCGGTACCGGCCATACAACTGTCTGGCCTTTTTTCTGTTCGGACCGTTTAGCACGCTGCCGTTCACGAAGAAAAAAGACCGGGTCTGAATGAACGCTCGCAGAGGTAACGGGCGGACGTCAATGCGCGCCTGTCCGCATTGCCCGGTATTCGCGTCGCACGATATCCATCAACTCTTCGACCGAGGTGCTGGCTGCCTCTCGCTGGTAAGTCACACGCCCGCGCTGCATCAGCATCACACGATCGGCGATGTCGAGCGTCTGCGCGTAGTTGTGCATGATCATCACGATAGACAGGCCGCCTTTCTCCTTGAGCCGAAGGATCAGATCGATAATCAGTCCGGCCTCACGGGCGCCCATTGCTGCGAGCGGTTCGTCAAGCAGGAGTATTCGTGCATTCGAATTGACCGCGCGAGCGACCGCGATAGCCTGCCGCTGCCCACCGGAAAGCTGCTCGACCGGCAGGTCCACCGAAGGGACATGTACGCCGATTTCTTCAAGACACTCCGCAGCGCGATTACGCATCGCGCGATTGTTCAAGAGTCGAAACGGCCCTCGGCGGATGATTTCCCGGTTCAGGAACATGTTGTGATAAATACTCAGCGAGTTGGCAAGCGCCAGATCCTGGTAGACACATTCAATGCCTAGCGAACGGGCGTGATCGACCGAACGAAGCATCGTTTCCTCGCCACCGACAAAAAGCTTGCCGCTTGTCTGCTGATGAAACCCCGTCAGAATCTTGATCAGCGTCGACTTGCCGGCGCCATTGTCGCCAAGAACGCCGAGAATCTCGCCCTGCTTTAGCGTGAGCGACACGCCATCAAGTGCGGTGACCGCGCCGAAACGCTTGACAATATCTTCGCCGCGCAGCGCCTCCACCGTCTCCGACATCACAATTCTCCCTTGCGCGCGAGACGAACCACGTGGATGTTGAAAATCATGGCGCCAAGAATGGCCGCGCCGAGAATCATGTTGAAGGTGAAAGCGTTGATGCCGATCAGCGTGAAGCCGTCGTTGAGAATGCCCAGCACTGCCGCACCGATCAGTCCACCAATGATCGTGCCCGATCCACCGGCGAGGGGCGTGCCGCCAATCACGGCAGCGGCAACCGCAAGAAACATGATCTGGTTGCCGCCCGCTTGCGGATCAATCGACGTTATGCGGAAACCTTCCAGTATCCCGGTAAAGCCGGCCAGCAATGCGGCAATGATGAAGTTGCCGAGTTTCAGGCGTCTAACCTGTATGCCTGCTTCGCTTGCGCCAAGCGGATTCGCTCCCGACGCGATCGTATGCAATCCCCAGCGGGTATGACGAAGCAGCACATGCATCACCAGGGCAATCGCGAGCGTCCAGATGATCTCGCTGTAGCCCCACCCTCCCATGAACGCCGAAAAAACCGAATCCTCCGGCGGCGAAACCGGGGTACCCCGGGAGATCGTCAGCGTGAGGCCGTTGACGAAGAACAACGTACCCAGCGTCGTCACAAAGGATGGGATGCGCAGGTACACCGTGACCGCGCCATTGATCAGCCCGATCAGGCCCGCTGCGATGACGCCGGTGAGCATCGCGAGCCATGGCGGCAAGCCTGCCTCGATCGCAAAATACATGATGAAAGGTGCAAACGCGAAGACCATCCCGGCGGAAAGATCGATCTCCCCACCGATCATCAGCATGATCTCGCCAAACGCAATGATCGCCACGGGGGCAATGAATTGCGAGAGATTCTGGAGGCTCGCGCTGGTCAGCAGGAAGTCGTGGTTGACTGTCTCGAAGTAAATGCTGAGGATCAGCGCAACCGCAAAGATGCGCATCTCGCTGGAACGCCCGAGCGCGCCTGACCAGCGCCTCGGGGGTCTGGCGGGTTTTTCGGTCTGCGTCACGGGAGACGTCACCCTTTGATCGCCCCCGTGCGTGGCACGATCTGGGCTTTCGTGCTCTTGCCTTCATAGCGCGTCGACGTGCTCAGGTAGGGATCGACCGTGCCCTTCGTAACGAACTTCAGGCCCGTGTTGATATTGGCCGGTCCAACGAGTCCACCGGAGGCGAGAAAGATAAACGCTTCGAGCACGGTATAAAAGCCTTGAACATAAGGCTGCTGATCGATCGTGAAGTCGAGAAAACCTTCGTGGATCAGATCGACCGTGCGTGGCAACAGATCGAAGCCACCGCCATGAACACCTTTGGAAGGCAGATTAGACTCTTTCATCACCTCGGCCACGCCCTGAGTACTGCCCGCATCGACCGCGAACATGCCCTTGAGGTCCTGGTGGCCGAGAAAGAACGATTTGATCTTCGATAGCTCTTCGTTGACGGTCGCGCCGGTCGCGATGGTTTGCACGTCGATCTTCTTGCCCGATTTCTTGATCGCAGCCACTGCGCCGTCAAGCCGGGGCTGTATGTTGAGCTGGCCTGGCGTAGCGATAAAGAGTGCGACGAGGCCGCTATCGATGAGACTCGCAATACGTTCGCCCATCTGATAGCCGGATAGGTAGAGATCCTGGCCGATATAGGCAAGGCGTGGGTTCGTCGAGCCAGAGGGCGCATCGGCGTTATAGGCGAACACGGGAATGCCAGCGTCGAGCGCGGCCTGGATCGGTTTATCGAACGCCTTGGGGTCGACGATCGGTACAGCGATTGCGTCCGCTTTCCCGGCAATCGCGGCGTTCATTGCATTCACCATTTCGGCGATGTCGGCATTGGCCGAGCCGGTCCATTGATAGTCCATTCCCAGCAAAGCGGTCGCGTCCTGAATGCCGTATTGCGTAGGAACGAAGAACGGATTCGTCGTGACATGATTGACGAATACGATCTTCCAACGCTTGTGCCCAGGAAACGAACCCGCTTCTGCTGCCTGCGCCGGCGTGATCACACCGCCCAATAGCGCCAGCGCTGCGCTCAGGCCAGCGCCCTGCAGCAGACCGCGGCGCATGCCCTGCACTTCATCCTTGTCTTCCTGCTCGTGCGCCATCTCACTCTCCGTCTCTCAGTTGTTTAACACTTCACTGTGCATGACGGCGCAGGCCGGAAAAGCACCGGAGCCGGGCATCACTACATCACGAAGCCCGCGTGCACGCGCGTACACATGACGACCCTGCAGAAAATGCTATATCACGGCACTTTTGCCTACTAATCGATGTATACCCTTAACTAGTCGGACTAATTAATTTCCGGCGGCGCAGCGAAGCTTTCTGTAATCAAAGTCAGCAGTGCGGCGTAATGCAATGCTGGCATGGGCTTGAGCCTACGGACGCCGTCCCTCCGGTATCGGCACGATCCACACTATGCGCCGCTTTAATAGTATTACTATCAAAGCAGCTTCATGGAGGAGACGGATATGAAGACTGGATAGCACACGCTACGCTCCGCTCAATGGTTCGGCTCAGCCGACAAGAACGGCTTCATTTACCGAAGCTGGATGAAGAACCAGGGCATTCCAGATCACGAGTTTCACGGCAAACCAATTATTGGGATCTGCAACACGTGGTCCGAGTCGACACCGTGTAATGCGCACTTTCGAAAGCTCGCCGAACACGTGAAGCGCGGCGTACTGGAAGCCGGTGGATTTCCAGTTGAATTGCGGGTATGTCACGCTCGGATGAGGGCTACGCCGGATACTGGGTCACGGTTTCCAGCACGCTCTCGGCGTCCACACGTGCATTGTCGAGCTGGACCAGACTTGCATGTCGCGCGCCGAGCGGGTCACGGCTCTGGATCGCAGTGAGAATCGCCTTGTGACGCGGCAACGAAAGCGCATGCGTGTCGGGATGACGACTCGTCAGCTTGATCGATTCCGACAGGGCGAGAGACAGCATGTTGCCAATATAGGCCAGCAGGTCGTTGTGGGTGGCCGCCATGATTGCGCGGTGAAACTCGAGATCGGGATCCAGTAGCGCGCTTGCGGTTTCCGCACGCTCCATCTCGTCATAAGCCGACGCAATGCGCGCAAGATCGTCGCTTGTCGCTGCGGTCGCGGCGAGTGCTGCCGCCGCCGGTTCGATCACGCGACGCACAGTCAGGAGTGAACCGAAAAACTCGCCCTCCGGAACGCTGTTGATCGTCCAGTACAGGACATCCGGGTCAAGCATATGCCACTCCGCGCGAGACTTCACGACACTGCCGACACGCGGCTTCGACACCACCAGCCCTTTCGCCACGAGCACGCGTGTAGCTTCGCGCAGTACCGGGCGACTCACGCCATAGCGCTCGCACAGGACAGTCTCAGCCGGCAAGCGCTGACCCGGCTGTACCTTGCCGCTCACGATATCCATGCCGAGTTCCCGCACGATGCGACCGTGCAGGCTCTTGCGCTGTTGCAGATGACGGTAGTCCATGATCAGCGATCGAGGTCGTGCCCGGTTCAGCCCTGTGCCGACCGGTACAGTATTCCGGAAGGCACTTGCCTTGTCGTCGACACGGATGCAGGTCTGTTTCGTGGAGATCCGTTGTCGATTTAAGCATAGCACGCGACATCGAACACGATTCGGCAACGTCGTTGATGCTCTTACCGGCCGCCAGCATTCGCAACACCTGGAATTCGCGGTCCGACAGAACCTCATGGGGCGGCGCGTCGCCGGAATGTGTCTCGAAGACCATTGCATCGACCAGCTTCGGATCGATGAACCGCCCTCCGCCGGCCAGCTTGCGGATCGCTGCAAGAAGAATGTCGGGGTCGCTGTCCTTCGTCACATAGCCTGTTGCGCCGGCTCGCAGTGCTCGCGAAACGACCTGCCCTTCGTTGTGAATGCTTAGCATCAGAATGGGCAGGCGCGGTTGTTCGACACGCACGCGCCGGATCAGATCGACCCCGCTGCTCCCGGGCATCGTCATGTCCAGCAGCACAAGATCGAATTGTCCCGTGCGTAGCCGCTCGAGCACTTCTGAACCCTGTGCGGCCTCGGCGGCGGCGACGATGTCGCTCGTTGTCGCGATGATCTGTTTCAAACCGCCGCGCACGATCGCGTGGTCATCGGCGATCAGGCTGTCGACGACCACCCCGAAATTTGCCGGCGTGTCATTCGCAATGAGGATCGTCGGACCTTCGCCGGCATGTGTGTTCGGATCGCTCATGGCTCAGGTTCACATTTCAAATGTCGTTCAATCATCCCCGCGAGCGCTGTGGTTCTCGTTTCGTCTATTCTGCACTCGTTGCAGAACCGGGAGTATGCGCCGCAGAGTCAGGAAGCCCGGAATATGGAGTAAGGAAATCCTGAATACCGGCCCGGCCCCTGCACGCAGGTTGGGCATGCGGCCAGCAAGGGGCCTTGCAGTTCACGCCCAGAAAGCGCGGTGCGACGCGTATTGCAACCACGTCGCCTTGCGCCCAAATCAGAACAAATGATGGATCCCGCTCAGAAACACAGTCTGCCTTCCACCTGACGCCGCACCGATCCCGAGCGTATTCGCCACCGCCCCGCCCCCCGCGGTCTCGAACATCAGGTCCGCGTAAAGTTGCGTCGCTTTCGACAGTGAATACACGTTCGCCATGGTGAATTGAGTCCAGCGACGCCCGGCGAGTGTCGCGGTCCACGCGCCCGCCGCGACCTCCTCCGCAGGCGTCAAACGCACGTTTACGCCGCCGTCGATGCTGCGAAAGTGCTCGCTGCCGCCGTCTGACTGAATCCGCACATCCGTTGCGAGCGCATGCAATGTCACGCGTTCAAAGCGGTACGATCCGCCGATGCCCATGTCGCGCACCTGTTTCGCGTTAAAGCTTGCGCCGGGCGCGAGCGTCTGTCCTTCGAACGAGGTCAGGCCGAGTCCATTGGAAAGGGGCAGCAAACGGTCGCGGTATTCGGAATACACCGCCACCAGTTTGAGCGGCCCATTCGTGTAGTTGGTGCCGAAACTGATCGTCCGCCCGTTGGTGTTGCTGGCCGACGCACCGGGAAACCCGTAGAGCGCGCCGAAACTCAACCCGTTGTAATTCGCGCTCTTCCATTTCACCGTGCTCGACAACTGCACCGGCAAGGTGCTTCCGAGGCCATCGAGATTGCCGGGATGAAACGCGGAGAAGTCCCCGAGCAGTTGCCCGGTCGATACCGAACCGAGCCAATCGAAATTCCAGTCGGTCTGACGGCCGAGCGTCACGGTGCCAAACATAGGATCGGACATACCGACGTAAGCCTGGCGATTAAAGAAAGTACTGGTGCTGGCCGATGCACCGGTCGTCGTGACAAAACCGCTCTCGAGCCGGAACACGACCGACCTGCCCGCGCCGATATCTTCGACACCCTGGAAGCCGAAGCGGTCGGCCTGCAGCGTGCCCTGCTCGGCGATATAAGCATGAGCGCCATGCAGGTTGCTCACATAGCCGACACCCGCATCGAGACTTCCATACAGCGTGACACTGCTCTGGGCGTTGGCCGTCGTAGAAACGACGGGCGCAGCCAGACACGCGACGATCGTCGCGTGGAAAGCGAAATTGGTTTTCATGGCGTATGGGTTGAAGCGTTCGAGGGAGGACTGCGGGGCGTTATTTCAAGCCCAATGAAGCTCGATCAGGTGCAATAAAACCGGATATCAGGTTGCGTGGATCTTCTCCGCGGACCTAAGGCGCCACGTGCCGAAAAACAGATTGACGACGATGGCGGCGAGCGTCCCCGCCGCCATGCCGTTGCCCAATACGATCTGCAAATAGCCGGGGAACGATGCGTACACGTTCGGGACCAGAATCGGTATCAGCCCCACAACGAGTGCCGCAGCGAGCGTGTACTGATTGCCGCGTGCGTGCAGGTCGACCTTGCCGAGCAGGTTGACGCCCATCACACCGATCATCGCGAATACGATCAAAGCAGTGCCGCCTACTACCGGTGCAGGAATCGCGTAAGCGAAGCGTCCGAGCGGCGCAAACAGCGCGATGACCATCAGCATCGCACCGGCCGTCGCAGTCACATAGCGCGAGCGCACGCCGGTGGTCTGCACCACGCCGATGTTCTCCGCGCTCGTGATGATGAGCGAGGTGCCCAGCAGCGAGCCGAGCAGCGACGCCACCGCATCGCCGCGAATGGTCCTCGGCACATCGCGGCGCATGTCGATCTTCCTGCCGGTGATCTCGCCGACAGCAACCGTCTGCCCCGTTGCCTCGGCCATCGAGATGACGCTGAAGATCAGCATCGGCAGTGCGGCGAGCAGGTCGAAGCGCGGCATGCCGAAGGGCAGCAGCGTCGGCAGTGTGAAGAGCGGAGCGCCCCACATGCCGCCTGCCGGCATCAGCCCGATTGCCCAGCCTGCACCCGTGCCGATCGCGAGGCCGAGCAGCACGGCAAGCCGCCCCGCCGTGCCTGTGAACAGTCGCGCCACAGTGAGTGTGGCCACGATCGTGAGCAGCGCGAGGCCGAGCGACTGCGGCTGCGCGAAGCCCGGCGTTCCCGGCTGGCCGACGATGATACCCGCGTAGATCTTGATGAGACTCACCGACACCAGCAACAGCATCGTTCCCACCACCACACGCGGGAAAAACCGCAGGCAGCGCGCGAATACCGGCAGGACGAGCCAGTAGAACAGGCTGGTGAGGATCGCCGCGCCCGCGGCGGTGCGCAGATCCGTCTGCGTGGCAATGACGGCGAAGAGCATGGCAGGCGCGCCGCCCGGCACCATGACGAACGGCAGCCGCGAACCGACCGGCCCCACCCCGAGCGATTGCAGCAGCGTACCCGCGCCGCAGGCAAAGAAGGTCGCGCCAATCAGATGCACGGTCATGTCTGACGAGAGCGACAACATCCTCGACACCAGAAAAACCGCCGTAACGGGCGATGCCGCCATCGACAGAACATGCTGCAAGCCGAACAGCACGAGTTGCCACGCGGGCAAGCGTGCATCGACACTATGTGTGGCTGGGTCTGGATTCACGTTACCCCCGAGGGATCGAAAACGCGGCGTTCAGGCGCGCAGCCACGGCAATTGCTCGCGGCTGTAGCGGAAGGTCTGGAAGACGCTGTTCAACTGGCCGGGGCCGGTTTTGCGCGCCGCTTCGTCCGGGTATTCGCCGAACCAGGGAATCACGTATTCCCACACCACCTCGCCTGCCGGCGTCACTTCGAAGAGACGGCCTGTTGCGGACTCGGTGATGTGGGTGTTGCCGTTGGCGAGTCGCTGCGCGTTGCCCATGAACGCGCTGTAGAACGCATTCACCATGTCGTCGGCGTACGACCACACTACTTCGTTGTTCGATGGATCGATCTCGAGCACACGCGAGAAAACCACGTGCGCGCCGGTGCGGAAATTGCCGTTGTCGAACGTGAGGATATTGCCGTTGGCGAGCGCGACGGGTGCATGCTGGTGCGATACCACGCTCGGCGGAATGTGCATCGTGACGCCACCCGTCTTGCGGTCGACGGCGATAATGCCCGACGTGGTGCGCAGACTCATCAGCACCTCACCTTTTGCATTCACGCCGAGTCCGTTGACGAGCGGCCAGTGATACCGGCCGAAGCCGGCTGCGATCGGAAAGTCCTTGGGATTGAGGTGCTCCCACGCTTTCCATTCCCACACCAGCTCGCCGGCGCGATTCACTTCGCGGATCACGTCGGCATACATAACTTCTTCGGGACCGTGCGCCGTGCCGCCCGGCACGCGTTCCGAAAATCCCGCCGGCACCGGCGCGCACGCGGCGTAAAGCAGGTTACCGTTAGCGAGCCACTGCGCGTCATGGTGATGCGCCGGATCTTCGTAATGCCAGACCACCTCGCCCTCAGGCGTAACTTCGGAGAAATCGCCGCCATGCCACATCGACCACGGCGCGTAACGATTTTCCGACTTTGCGTGGTTGCCGTTGTAGCCGAGGTTGCCGTTGGGAAGAATCACCGCGTGGCGTCCGGCCCGCACGGGCATCTTCCACTCGTGCATCACAACGCCCACCATGTCGACGAGATAGACATGGCCGCCCGCCGTTTGTGGGGCAATAAGCGTGTAGCCGCCAGCCGAAGCCTTCGGGTCGTAAGCGATGAGGCCGACGCCGCGGCGCCGCTGGGTAATTTGATCGACTGTCGTGGTCACGGTTCGCTCCGTTAAGATGATGAAGTGCAATCTAGGCTATCCCACCCGTCAATAAAACCTGATTATTCTTAACGGCCCGTATGGAAAAACCATACGCTCGATTTATGCGTCCAATATCGCAGACATTCCGCTGTTTCGACGAGGTAGTCAGGCGCGGTTCGATCCGCAAGGCGGCCGAGTCGCTGCACCTCACCGCAGCGGCCGTGCACCAGCAAATCCTCAACCTGGAAGAGCAGGTCGGCTCGCCGCTTTTCGACCGTTTGCCGCGCGGCATGCAACTCACCACGGCCGGCGAAGTCATCATTGCTGCAGTGCGGCGCGGGCAGCGTGATTTCGATAACGCGATGACTCAGGTGGAAGACCTGCGCTCGCTGCGCCGCGGGCATATCAACCTGGCGGTATCGCCTTCGTCCGCCGAGCAGTTGGTGCCGGAGGCCATTCAGGCGGCCATGAAAAGCTATCCGGGGGTGACGTACAGCGTGCGCTCGGGCAACGGCGAGAGCATCCTCAAGTGGGTGGAGACCGGCGAAGCCGACATCGGCTATGGCCTGCGCCGCAAGCCGCCGCCTGGCGTCGTGGAAGTGCGCGCCTTCTCGCAGCATCTTGGGCTGGTCACAGTACCCGGACATCCGCTGACGAAGCTCGGCAAGCGGCCCCGATTGCGGGACTGTCTCGACTACCCGCTCATCCTCATGACACCGGATACGGAATTGCGTGCAATGGTGGATCAGATCGACCACCGGGAGCAGCGCAAGGCACGCCCGCTGGTGGAGACCAGCTCCGTTTCGATGGTGCGCCGGCTCGTTGCGAACGATGTCGGTATCGGTTTCCTGATTGCGGAGAATGTGGCGGAGGACGTGACGCTGCGCAAGCTCGCGTGGACCCCGCTCGCGGATGCCGGTGCGAAATCGTTCAGTTGCCTCTATCAACGCTCGGACCTGACCACGACCGTCGCGATGAGCATGTTCCTGCAGTTCCTCGGCCACGCGATCGAGGCGACCGAGAGCCAGTTCCATACTTCAGCGCAATCGGGCCGCCAGCGTGAACGGCGTGTCAAATGAGGAATTCGGCGGCATTCTCGGAGGAGAATCGTTCCACACACGCCTGTCGCACTCTCTCGACGGTCACAGACCAGCCTTCGCCCGCTGCCCGGCGAAACAGCCGCAGCGTGTGCGGATACCACGGCGAATCGCTACGCTCGTGCATCCAGCGCCAGTCGATGTCTTTCTCCGGCAGCATCACCCAGCACGGTTTGCCCAGCGACGCGGCCAGATGCGCTGTGGACGTATCCACGCAAATCACCAGATCGAGTTGCTCGATGATCGCGGCGCTGTCCGCGAAATCGTTCACCGCCGAGCCGAGCTCGAGCAACGGCTGAGCGGCGGGCGGGTTTTGCGCCTCATCCTCGCCCTGACCTTTTTGCAGACTCACGAAGCTCAGACCCGGCACGCTTCAAAGCGGCGCGAGCGTGGCAAGCGTGGGGATCGACCGGTTCGCATCGTTATGGTGTTTCGCGTTGCCCTTCCAGACCAGCCCGATTTTGCGGCCGGGCGGCAGGGTCTTGAGCGCCGGCCGCCACTTTTCGACGAACGACGGCTCGACCGTGAGTCGAACCGGGCGCGGAATTGTCTCGACAGTCGTACGCAAATGCAGCGGCGCGCTCAACAGAGTCGTCCAGCAGTCGTATGTGGACGCGGCCACGCGGACCATTGCCGTGTCGTGATCGAGCACGGCGTCGACACCGTCCACCGCAGCCATCAACCGGTGCAACGCAGGCACGCACGCAAAGGCGATATGCGCGGCCCCTTGCGCCTTGAGCAAGGCGAAATAGCGGCTGAACTGAACCATATCGCCGAGCCCGTCTTCCTGCCAGACCAGCAATGACTTGCCGGCGAGCGTGTCGCCCTGCCACTGCGGACAGTTCAACATCGCCCGCGTCTTGTGATGCACGAAACCCGGCTGGTCGTAGCGGCACTCGTACAAGCGCCAGCCCTCTTCAAAGCGGCCCATGCCGAGAAACATGTACCACGCAGCTTAGGGGAAATGGCCACGCGGTAACGCCCGGAATAAGCGGGTTTCGGGCTTCTAATCCAACGCTATATCCAACGCAATAAGCGGAATCACACGAGAAAAGACCGCGCGGCAGTGCTAGAATCGCCCGCGTCTTTACCTCGACCATCATGACTCTACGCTCCCGCAATCGCATGACCGCATGGCTTGGCCTGATCGCCATGTGGCTCGTCGTGTTCGCGCCGGTCGTGAGTCAGACGCTGGTGTCGAACCGCGCACACGAGCCCTTCGCCGCGCTCTGCTCGGCGCTACAACCGGGCACTCAAAGCCTGGCGAGCCAGTCCACGCATACCAGCCCGGCACCCGTCCATCTAAGCCACGACGACGCCTTCGGCGCATGCGGCTACTGCCACCTGCTCGAACATTACGTCGCCATGCCGAGCGTCGCCGCCGTCGAACCGCCGGCCGCGCTCGCGCTGGCCGGCACCGCGCCGCCCGCCCTCTCCACCCGCTTCACGCCGCTCGGCGCGTTCCCGTCCGGACGCCCAAGAGACCCGCCTGCCGTTTCCTGATCGCTGTTGTTCCTGATCGCGCATCTCGTCGCACCTGCTGAGGGGCGCGCGATCGCCTGTTCAATGCATCAAGGAAACGTTCATGTTCAACTTCCCTCTGCGAGGGCTGCCCTTTTGCGCCCGCCGCGGCGCCGGACGCATTACATCCGGTCGGCGGCCGCTGTCGTATTTTCCCGTTTGTCTGCCAGCGTTAGTTCCAGCGTTCGCGCCAGCATTTACCGCATCCCCGGCTTACGCGGATAGCGCGCCCGCTGAGGCCACGCTGCCCGCTGTCAGCGTCACCGCCAATGCCGTCGCTACCCCGCGTGCCGTCGACCCCAACCTGCCGGCCTCGGTCGAAACAGTGACGCGTGAACAGTTCGACAACTGGAACGTCGTCAACACCGAAGACGTGTTGAAGTACATGCCGAACCTCGCCGTGCGCAAGCGCTTTATCGGCGATCTGAATTCGATCATCGCCGTACGCGGCACCAGCAACACACAGAGCGCGCGCGGTCTTGTCTATGCGGACGGCCTGCTGCTCAGTAATCTGCTCGGCAACAGTTATTCATTTCCGCCACGCTGGTCGATGGTGTTTCCTGACGAGATCCAGCAGGTCGACGTGATCTACGGGCCGTTTTCCGCGCTCTATCCGGGCAATTCGGTGGGCGCCACGGTGCTCATCAGCACCCGCATGCCGAAGAAGTTCGAAGCCGACGCCGACGTCAAAGCCTTCACCCAGCACTTCGGCCTGTTCGGTGTGAATCAGAATTTCAATGGCAGCGAAGCGAGCGCGTCGATCGGCGACCGCATCGGGAAATTCTCCTATTTCCTGGGCGTGAATCACCTGGAGAATACGAGCCAGCCGCTGCAATTCGCCACGCTCGCCAAATCCAGCACGCCCGCGAAAGCCGGTGACACGCCGGTTACTGGCGCGTATTTCTATAACAACCAAACCAATACGCCGACCGCGGTGCTCGGCGTGAACGGCGAAGGGATCGAACATACGGTGCAGGACCAGTTCAAGCTGAAGATGCAGTACGACTTCACGCCGACACTGCAGGCTGCCTTTACGCTTGGCTACTGGCACCAGACCTACAACAGCACGACGTCGAGTTTCCTGCGCGACGCGAACGGCAACCCCGTATACAGCGGCAAGGTCGCGATAGGCGGCTACGAGTACACGATTCCGGCGGCCGCCCTCGCCCCGAGTCTCGGCCACAGCGAGAACTGGCTATACGGCCTCACGCTGAAGACCCGCAACGCCACCGGCTGGAACGGCGAAGCGATCGCTTCGTACTACGACATCGGCAATAGCGTGGCGCGCACCGCGAATTCAGGTGCGCCGGGCAACGGCCCCGGCACGGTGATTTTCGGCGACGGCACCGGCTGGAAAACGCTCGATCTGCGCACGACTTACACACCCGTCACGCCGCAAGCGGGGTGGACGAACCACGCGCTGAGCTTTGGCTATCACTACGACAACTACTTCCTCGATAACGAGAGCTATAACACGCTGAACTGGCGCGACGGCGCGGCCACGTCGTTTGCCAATGCGTTCTCCGGGAAGACGCAGACCCAGGCGCTGTATGCGCAGGATGCATGGCACTTTCTGCCTCGCTGGAAATTGGTCTATGGCGTGCGGTATGAAGACTGGCAAGCCTACGGTGGCTCGCAAACGCTGCCCGGCAAAGCCATTCCGTACAGCGACGCGAACCAGCATCACTTCTCGCCGAAAGCCTCGTTGTCGTTCGATGTCACCGACGATCTGATCCTGCGCGCTTCCATTGGCCGCGCCTATCGCTTTCCGACAGTAGGTGAGATGTTCCAGGGGCAAATCAACGGCTCGTCGATCATCAACAACAATCCGAATCTGAAGCCCGAAGACGATCTCTCGAAAGAGCTGACCGCCGAATGGGCGCACTGGAATGGCGTGTTCCGCTTCTCGCTGTTTCAGGACGACGTGAAGAACACGATCTTCAGTCAAACCGATACGACCGTGATTCCGAACGTGACGAACTTCCAGAACATCGGCAAGGTGCGTTCACGTGGCGTCGAAACGAGCTACTCCGGACAGGATGTTTTCGTACGCGGTCTCGATCTGCTGGCGAGCGTGGCGTACACGCAGTCGAAGATCATAGCGAATGCACAGAACCCCGCGACCGTCGGCAAGTACTTCTATCGGATTCCGTTGTGGCGCGCCAATCTCGCCGCGACGTATCACATCGACGAACGCTCGGCGCTCACGCTTGCCGCGCGTTATTCCGGCCGCGAATACAACACGCTCACCAATACCGACACGAATCCCGATGTATTCGGTGGCACCAGTTCGTACATGGTCGCGGATGCGAAGTTCACGTTCAAACCGACAAAGCTGAGTGAAGTCGGCATTGGCGTGGACAACCTGTTCGACGCACGCTACTTCGTCTATCACCCGTATCCGGGCCGCACGTTCTACGTCGAGGCGAAGCTGCGCATGTGAAGGTGAACACGCGATTTACATGCGCCTTGTAGTCGATGCATTCGATGCACTCGCGAGTGGCAAACCAGCGCGTGCATCGCTGCGCAAACCGATCGACCCACTATCTGCCTCAGGAGGATTCAATGTCCACCACCACTGCTCAACGCACGACCTCATCGGCAAGCTCGGCGAGCGCCGGCTACCGCACGCTCTGGCGCTGGCACTTTTATGCGGGTCTCTTTGTGATGCCGTTTCTGGTCGTGCTTGCGATCACCGGCACGCTGTATTGCTTCCAGCCGCAAATCGAGCCGCTGCTTTACCCGCACCGCCTGATCGTTGCACCGCAAGCCACACCCAGGCTACCTGAAGATGCTTTGCTCGCTAAAGCCCGCACGGCGATGCCGGCCAATGCGCGTGCAGTGACCGCGCCCATTGCGCGCGCGCCGAACCGCAGCACCGAGTTCATCTTTCGCCTCGCCAACGGCGAAAAGCAGAGCGTCTATCTGAACCCGTACAGCGGCGAAGTATTGGGCACGCTGAGCGTCGAGCACCGCTTCATGCAGCTGGACCGCATGCTTCATCGCAAGCTGCTGCTCGGCAAGCCAGGCGAATTGCTGATGGAGTTGGCCGCGTGCTGGACGCTGGTGATGATCGGCACCGGCGTCGCACTCTGGTGGCCGCGCGACAAAACCACCCCACGCGCCTCCGCACGCGCGGCGCTGGTGCCACGTTTCTCGCTACAAGGACGCCCGTTCTGGAAGAGTCTTCACGCCGTGATGGGTATCTGGCTCGCGCTCGGCGCCCTCGTATTCGTGCTGAGCGGTCTGCCCTGGACGGGTTCGTGGGGCAAGCAGTTCAAGGCACTCGCGACCGCCGCCAATCTCGGCGCGCCGCCGGGATCGTGGGGCGGCTTGCCGTTGCGCTCCGCACTGCCCGGCATGCACGCCGATGCGCATGCGGGCACCGCGGCGATGCCTGCGAAAACGCAGCTGGCGCATGCGTCACCCAATGAACACGACGAGCACAGCGCGCACGAAGCGACTATGGATTCGATGCCGGGCATGGTGATGGACGACCTGCCGTTGCCGCTCACGCCATGGGCCGTCGGCAACACCCCAGTGCCGCAATCCGCCGATGCGCACGCAGCGCAAACGCTGCCACTTGGACGCATCGCCGCTCTCGTCGCATCGCTCGGTGTCCCGAGCGGCTACGACATCGTGTTACCCGCTTCCGCTACGGGCGTCTACACCGTCTCGTACTTTCCGGCCGACCCGAAAGACGAACGCACGCTGTACATCGATCAATACAGCGGCGCGGTGCTGAAAGACATCCGTTACGGCGACTACGGCGCGGTATCGAAGGCAGTGTCATACGGAACATCGTTGCATATGGGCCGCTATTTCGGCATCGCCAATCAGATTCTCTGCGCCGTGATTTCGCTTGGGCTAGCGGGAATGGCCGTGACCGGCTTCGTGATGTGGTGGAAGCGGCGGCCGCAGCGCTCGCTCGGTGCGCCGTCGCGCGAACGTGCTGCACCGCCGATGCGCGGCTGGAAAACCGGCCTCGTTCTGCTCGGCATCGTCTTCCCATTGATGGGCGCCACGCTGCTCGCGGTGTGGCTTGCCGACCGCACGATTTTTGGCCGCGCCGCGCGGCAACCTGCTTAACGCTTTATTCCCGCTGTCAAAACCAAGGAGCACACCATGAAGACACCCCGCAACCTTCTACTCGCCGCCTTGCTGTGCGGTTCATCCATTCAGGCGTTCGCAGGTGCCGCGGCAACTGCGAGCGTATCGGACTGCTGGATCCGCGCCTTGCCGGGCGATCTGCCTTCGGGCGGCTATTTCAAGGCCAGCAATACGGGCGACCAACCCGTCAATCTCGTCGGCGTCGGCTCCGAGGCTTTCGGCATGGCCATGCTGCATCGGACGCAAAGCCAGGGCAGCACGTCGTCGATGGCAATGGTCGATCAGGTAGCGGTACCCGCGCACGGCTCGCTCGTCTTCGCACCTGGCAACTATCACGTGATGCTGGAACATCCGAAACAGCCCCTCAAGATCGGCACGACGATCCCGCTGACGTTCTCGTTCAGCGACGGCGAGAAAGTCACTGCCGCTTGCACGGTGAAAAGCGCGGGCACGATGGCCCCGTGATGGTTCAAATGTCGACTGAAGCGCCGCGAAAATCGTTCTGAGGCCCCGTCCAGCCCGTCATTTGCAGCGATTACTCGTTTATGATATATTTTGCTCGATTAT
>NZ_DASRSY010000352.1:0-5818 GCF_035656215.1 Paraburkholderia sp. | reverse complement strand
CTGGCGTCCTGCACAGGCTCGCCAGCGCGTTTCTGGCCCGCTTCGCCCGATCTGGGGAGGCCCATCGCACGATCTGCCTGGCCTGAAAAATAAAACCCCACGCTCCGAAAAACGTGGGGTTGGTCAGCAGTCTGAAGCCGCTTCTTCCGAAGCGGCTTTTTTTCTGCATGAGCCACGCCACATAAACAGCGTTGCCCGATAAAACCCTCAGTGCAGGATCTTCGCCAGAAAATCCTTCGCGCGATCCGACTTCGGATTCGCGAAGAAGTCTTCCTTGCGATCGTCTTCCACGATCAAGCCCTTGTCCATGAAGATCACGCGGTGAGCGACCTTCTTGGCAAAACCCATTTCGTGCGTGACGCACATCATCGTCATGCCTTCCTGCGCGAGCTCGACCATCACGTCGAGCACTTCGTTGATCATTTCCGGATCGAGCGCGGAGGTCGGCTCGTCGAACAGCATCGCGATCGGGTCCATGGACAGCGCGCGTGCAATCGCCACACGTTGTTGCTGACCACCCGACAATTGCCCTGGAAACTTATCCGCATGCGCGCGCAGGCCGACGCGATCGAGCAGCTTGTAGCCTTTGGTCGTGGCTTCGTCCTTCGAGCGCCCGAGCACCTTGATCTGCGCAAGCGTCAGGTTCTGCACGATCGACAGATGCGGGAACAGCTCGAAGTGCTGGAACACCATGCCGACCTTCGCACGCAGCTTCGACAGATTGGTTTTCTTGTCGGTCAGCGATTGGCCGTTGATGACGATCTCGCCCTTCTGGAACGGCTCAAGACCGTTGACGGTTTTGATCAGCGTGGACTTGCCCGAACCCGATGGGCCGCACACCACCACGACTTCACCTTTTTTGACTTCCGTCGTGCAGTCGGTCAGCACTTGAAACTGACCGTACCACTTCGAAACATTCTTGATAGAGATCATCTTGCGACCTTTTTCTGAAGACCTTTGACGAGGCTCGACGCGATCACACAGACCACGAAATAACACGCCCCCGCGAACAGTACCATCTCGACATTCGTACCGTCACGGTCGCCAATATTCGTGGCGGTGCGGAAGAAGTCAGCAAGGCTGATCACGTAGACGAGCGACGTATCCTGAAACAGCACGATACCTTGCGTAAGCAGCAGCGGCACCATCGCGCGGAACGCCTGAGGCAGCACGATGAGGCGCATTGCCTGCGGGTAGCTCATGCCGAGCGCGAACGCGGCATTGACCTGCCCGCGCGGCACCGCCTGAATGCCGGCGCGGATGATCTCCGAATAGTACGCTGCCTCAAACAGTGAGAAAGCGACCATCGCCGAAGCCAGCCGAATGTCGATATCCGGCGACAAGCCCAGCACGTTTTGCAGCACCTGCGGCACGATCAGGAAGAACCACAGCAGCACCATCACCAGTGGGATCGAGCGGAACACCGTGACATAGGCCTTCGCGAACCATTCGAACGGCTTGAATGGCGAAAGCCGCATGATCGCGAGAATGGTGCCCCAGATAATGCCGATCACGATCGCAAGCAGCGTGATCTTGATGGTGACGATGGCGCCGGTCCACAGCGTAGGCAGTGCGCCCGGAATACCGCTCCAGTCGAAATGATGCATCACTTACCTCCGATATAGCCGGGCAACCGGGTCTTGTGTTCAACCCAGCGCATCAGTTGCATGACGACCAGATTGATCAGCACATACGCCAGCGTGACCGCGATAAACGACTCATACGTCTGCGACGTGTAGTCGACCAGTTGGCGTGCCTGGGCGGACAGATCCAGCAGACCGATCGTCGACGCGACCGCCGAGTTCTTGAAGATATTCAGAAACTCGGACGTGAGCGGCGGCACGATAATCCGGTACGCAACCGGCAGCAGGACGTAGCGATACGTCTGCCATTGCGTGAAACCCATTGCCAGACCCGCGGCACGCTGACCGCGCGGCAACGCGTTGATGCCCGAGCGCACCTGCTCGCACACGCGTGCGGCGGTGAAGAGCCCGAGACACAGGATCGACGACGAAAAGAACTGCGCGCCAGGCGGCAGTTGCTTGTACCAGTTACCGATCGACGCAGGCAGCAACTCCGGTATCACCAGATACCAGATGAAGAACTGCACGATCAGCGGGATGTTGCGGAAAATCGCGACATAGAGCGTGCCGATCCCCGACGCCCATTTGTTCGGCACCGTGCGCAGCACACCGAAAAACGAACCGACGATCAGCGCGATCACCCATGCCGACAGCGACACGGTAATCGTCACCCAGAAGCCGGACATCAGCCAGCCCAGATAGGTGGTCGGCTCGCCGGTGGAGACCGGACTCAGCAGAATGCCCCAGTTCCAGTGATATGACATGACCAAGACTCCAGCAAAAAGAAACGGAAGAAGCGCGTGGCCCCTTCCGTTTCGTTCAGCGTTTCAAAAAAACAGCTAAGGTTTAATCGATTGCCTTGTCATTCGGGCTCTTGTAGAGCGCCTTGATGTCGTCGCTTTCCGGGAAGTTCAGGTTCAGGCCCTTCGGCGGAATCGGCGATTCGAACCACTTCTTGTAGATCTGATCGGCTTCGCCCGAGGTTTCGACCTTCGCGATCGCGTCGTCCACCACCTTCTTGAACTCCGGATCGTTCTTGCGAATCATGCAGCCGTACGCTTCATGCGATTGCGGCGTGCCGACGATCACGAAGTCGCCCGGGTTGTTCGACTTGGCGCGCTCGCCTGCCAGCAGCGCGTCGTCCATCATGAACGCAGCAGCACGGCCGGTGGAGAGCGTCAGGAACGACTCGCCATGGTCCTTCGCGCTGATGATGTTCATGCCCATGCTCTTGTCCTGGTTCATCTTGCGAAGCAGGCGCTCGGAGGTGGTGCCGGCCGTCGTGACGACGGTCTTGCCCTTCAGGTCCGCGAAGTCCTTGATGCCCGAGTCTTTCTTGGTCATCAGACGCGTGCCGATCACGAAGATCGTGTTCGAGAACGCAGCCTGTTGCTGGCGCTCGGCGTTATTGGTGGTCGAGCCGCATTCCATGTCGACGGTGCCGTTTTGCACCAGCGGAATACGGTTTTGCGACGTGACAGGCGTCAGCTTGACCTTCAGGTTAGGCATGTTCAGCTTCTGCTTGACCGCCTCAACCACCTTCAGCGCGAATTCCTGCGAGTAGCCGATGACATTCTGCTTGTCGTCGTAGTACGAAAACGGGATCGACGATTCGCGGTGTCCCAGCGAAATGACGCCCGTATCCTTGATCTTTTTCAGCGTACCAGCGTCTTGCGCATGCGCGCCAACCGTAAACAGTCCGAGAGTCGCGAGCAGCAGCGCAGCTTTTTTAACCTTCATGTGTGATCTCCTTGGCAAGAACCGGCGCCAGTTTAGCAAAGTAATTATTCTGAAAGTATTGCTATAAACCATGTTTGTTGCGTGTCTGCCGCTACGGGCTTACGGCGCCTTATTCCGGCAATCCCGCAGCGGCAGACGCGCAAAGGCGGGCGGCATCGATACGATGCTGCCCGCCGGGTAACACACGCGGTCTTATGAACCACGTCAAAGCAAGGATTGGCAGCGGGTCCGAGAGATGGCGGGCCCGCCGTTTCACGCAAAATGATCAGCGGTAAATCAGGGATACAGGCCGCGCAATTCGCGCGCTTCGAGGATCCGCTTACACGCGACGATAAACGCCGCGGTCCGCACGGACACCTTCTGTTCGCTCGACACTTGCCAGACTGCGGCAAATGCTTCGCGCATCACGCGTTCGAGACGCTGGTTGATCTCGTCTTCGGTCCAGAAGAAGCTCGAGAAATCCTGCACCCACTCGAAGTACGACACCGTCACGCCACCGGCGTTGGCCACCACGTCCGGAATCACGAGGATACCGCGGTCGTGCAGAATGTCGTCCGCCGCCGTGGTGGTCGGGCCGTTGGCGCCCTCCACGACGATCTTCGTCTTGATCTTGCCGGCGTTCTTTTCAGTGATCTGGTTTTCCAGTGCAGCCGGAATCAGGATGTCCGACTCGACCGTCCAGAATTCTTCGTTCGTGACTGCATCGGCTTCAGGGAAACCGCCCACGCCGCCAGTCTTCGCGACATGCTCGAGCAGTGCGTTGGCGTCGATACCGGTCGATTTGTACAGCGAACCGGTGTGATCCTGCACCGCGACCACTTTCGCACCCGCTTCCTGGAACAGACGCGCAGCGATACCGCCCACGTTACCGAAGCCTTGGACCGCAATACGCGCGCCTTCGATGTCGAAGCCGATGCGGCGTGCCGCTTCGCTGCCGACCACGAACACGCCACGGCCCGTCGCTTCACGACGGCCCAGCGAACCGCCGAGCGTGATAGGCTTGCCGGTCACGACGCCCGTAGCCGTTTGGCCCTGGTTCATCGAGTACGTGTCCATCATCCACGCCATGATCTGCTCGTTCGTGTTCACGTCCGGCGCGGGAATGTCGGTATTCGGTCCGATGATGATGCCGATTTCGCTCGTGTAACGGCGCGTCATGCGCTCCAGCTCACCACGCGACAGCGTGCGCGGGTCGACACGGATACCCCCCTTCGCGCCGCCGTACGGCACGTTCACAGCAGCATTTTTCACCGACATCCACGCCGACAGCGCCATCACTTCCGACAACGTCACGTCCTGGTGATAACGCACGCCGCCCTTACCCGGACCACGCGACACGTTGTGCTGCACACGATAGCCTTCGAAGTGCGCGACCGTGCCGTTATCGAGTTCGATAGGCACATCGACGATCAGAATACGCTTCGGGCGCTTGAGGGTTTCGAGCCAGCGGGACAGCGAGCCGAGGTACGGCGCGACGCGGTCGACCTGACGCAGGTAGTTGCCCCACGGGCCGAGGTCTTCGCTATTGAGGTAGGAGGGAACGGACTGCAACGATGATGCGGATTGTGCGATTTGCTGCTGGGAAGACATGAACGCTCCGGCGTTGATCGAATAGCAGCATTGTCGAAAAACGCCGTTTTGAAATCCAATGCCGTTTCCTTATCCGATTATGTTTTTTTTGCATAACCGTTAAGAAGCTGTAAATTCGCGTCGCAGGGATGCAGGTCTCAGGCAGCGCCCGCGCCCTGCGCCAGCTCCTCCGACACCACGTCCCACAGTTGCCGCACGAGTATCTGCCGCGCATCGTCGCTCTGTGCCGCGAGCTTGTCGCGATAGAGACGGATCTCCATGGTCAACGTAAGCTGCCCTTCGGGCGTGCCGCGAGTTGCACGATCAAGACGGATCAGCTTGCCGGCGGCGACCGCGTCTTCTACTGCGCTGTACGGCAGGAAGGCGATCCCGTGGCCCGCCAGCGCCATCGCCTTGAGCCCTTCGGCCATGTCGGTCTCATAGAGACGGTCGAGATACAGGCGTTCCGGCGCGTTGGCGAGGATCACTTCGGTCATGCGGCCCAGGTACGCGTTCGGCGTGTAGGTCAGATAGGGCGTGGGTGCCTCGGCCGTTCCCGGCAGCGTGTGCCGGGGCCGCCCGGCGCGGCCGGGCGCCGAGAACGGACTGATCGGCTCGTTGCCGAGCGTGAGCATGTCGTAGCGCGCCGGATCGAGCGCGACTGGATGGCTCGGATGGTGATAGCCCATCATCAGATCGCAGCCGCCTTCCACCAGCGCCAAAGCGGCGTCGTGCACATTCAACGCCCGCAGCCGGGTGTGGATCGGGCCCATCTGCGCTTCGATGCGTTGCAGCCAGCGCGGAAAGTACGTGAGCGACAGCGTGTGCGGCACCGCGAACTCGATGGTCGCCTGCGGCGTCGCCGTGTGCCCGCGCAGCAGAGCACGCGCCTCATGGAACTGCGACAGCATCGCGAGCGCCTGCTC
>NZ_DASRSY010000351.1:0-6046 GCF_035656215.1 Paraburkholderia sp. | reverse complement strand
CCCCGTGTACGGCCACACCATATTGAGTGCGCTATTGAGCGATGAGAAGGTCGCCGAGGCGCCGATCGCCAGCATCGTGAATGAAATGATGGCCGCGACGCCGCCGGCGCTGCCGCTGTGATGGGCGTTCTCGACGATGGTCTGCACGCCCGCGGCGGCCTGGTCGCCGAGCAGGCCGTGAATGTGGGTGAACAGCTCGCCGCGCGCGGCTTCGGCGCCGAAGAACCAGCCGGCCACCGCGATTACCATGACCAGCGTGGGTGCGAGCGAGAATGCCGCATAAAAGGCGATGCTGGCAGCCATGGCCGCGCAACGGTCGTCGGCAAATTGTTTGAAAGCGCCGATTGCCCAATTGGCCTGCTTGCGGGCCACCAGTTGAAGGTTTTCGCCGGAAAGCGTGTCGATGTCCATGGTCGTTTTCTCAATGGGATACGGGCGCCGGATGCGCCATGTGCGTGCCGTTGAGGTGGCATCGACGCAGTCTTCGCATCGACACCTTGCGCAAACCTTGTGCCTGTCACTATAACAAGCGCTGTCTGCGCCTGCGCATGATGTGCCGCAAGCTGGTGTGCCGTTAGAATGCCGATGGACCTTCACACTTTGATCACTATGCACTCGCACGAACCCGTAAAGCAGCTGGACGTCATTCCTGCAGAACAATTGAGCGCGCATTTGCCAGCGCACGTCGTCGAGAATTTGCCGGCTCAGGGCGTGACCGTATTTGCCGTTAGCGATGACGCTTCAGATACCGCCGAATTCAGCGCGCGCTACGGCTTCGGCCTCGAAGACTGCGCCAACACAATCGTGATCCGCTACAAGAAGGAGGGCGCCGAGCACTACGCAGCGCTGGTCTCGCTAGGGTCGCTGCGCCTCGACATCAATGGCGCGGTGAAGGCGGCGCTAGGCGCACAGCGCCTTTCGTTCGCCAAGCGGGAGGCCGCCGTGGAGCATAGCGGGATGGAGTTCGGCGGAATTACTGCCTTCGGCTTGCCGGACGACTGGCGCGTTCTCGTCGACGCCGCGGTCATGGAGCGTGCTCAGATCGTGATGGGGGCAGGGGTGCGGGCCGCCAAATTGCTGTTGGCGCCCGAGGTGCTGCAGCAGTGGCCGCGTTGTGAAGTTGCCTCGCTTGCATTGCCGGCCGAGTGAATTGGCTTCACCGCGGCCTTGAACGCGGCGGTTAAAGCGGCGCGCGCCGATGAAGAAGGTCGCCGCTTCCTGATATCTCAACGCCGGCCTGGGTCAGCAAGCGCAGGCTGCGCTCCGACAGATTTTTCACGCGTAGTTGCTTGCCGGCTTTCCGGTAGCGTTCGACCAGTCCCTGCAGCGCTGCCAATGCGGAATGATCCGCGAGCATCAGATGGCTGCAATCTACCGTGATGTCGCCTGGATCTTCGACTGGATTGAACAGCTCGTGAAAGCGGGTGGTCGACGCAAAAAACAGCGTGCCGCGCGGAACGTAGGTTTTGTCGCCGCCGTGATCTTCGATATGCGCGTGAATTTCGCGGGCATGCTGCCAGGCGAAATTGAGCGCGGCGATCACGATGCCACACAGCACGGCGATCGCGAGATCGGAGAACACGGTGATGACGGTGACTGCAACGATGACCAGCGCGTCGTTGCGCGGCACTTTGCCCAATACCCGCAGCGAACCCCATGCGAAGGTCTGCTGCGCCACCACGAACATCACGCCAACCAGCGCCGCCAACGGAATCCGTTCGATCAGCGGCGACAGAAACAGAATGAACATCAGGATCATCACGCCGCTAACGATGCCTGACAGCCGCGAGCGGCCGCCCGAATTCAGATTGATCATGGTCTGCCCGATCATCGCGCAGCCGCCCATGCCGCCGAACAGGCCCGAGGCGATATTCGCCGCGCCCAGCGCCAGGCATTCGCGATTCGGCTGGCCGCGGGTTTCGGTGATCTCGTCGGTCAGGTTGAAAGTCAGCAGCGTTTCCAGCAGACCGACGATCGCCATCAGCAACGCGTAGGGCAGCACCACATGCAGCGTGTCGAGGTTCATCGGTACGCTGGGCAAATGCAAACTCGGCAGGCCACCGGCAATGTGGGCCATGTCGCCGAGCGTACGCGTAGGCAGGTGCAAAAGCTGACTGAAAAGCCCCACGCCGACGATCGCCACCAGCGCGGGCGGCGCGGCGCGTGTGAACCGCGGGAGCAGATAGACGATCAGCATCGTCAGCGCGACGAGACCGCACATCATCAGCAACGCGCTGCCGTGCAGCCATTGTTCGCCTTGCGGCGTGCTCTGCCTGAAGTGCGCCAGTTGCGCCATCGCGATGATGATCGCTAGCCCGTTGACGAAACCGAGCATCACCGGGTGCGGCACCATGCGGATCAGCTTGCCCAGCCGCAACGCGCCGAACAGCACCATCAGGATGCCGCTGAGTATCACCGTGGCGAGCAGATATTGCGCGCCGTGCTGCACGACCAGCGCCACGGTCACCACGGCCATCGAACCGGCCGCGCCGGAGATCATGCCGGGCCGCCCGCCGAATAGCGCCGTGATCGTGCAGATGAAGAAGGCGCCGTACAGACCCATCAGCGGATTGAGGTGGGCAACCAGCGCGAAGGCGATGCATTCCGGCACCAACGCGAACGACGAGGTGAGACCCGCGAGGACATTGCTCTTGATACCGGGAAGATTGGCGAGCCAACCGTGAATGGGACTAGCGGTGTTCATCTGAAGGGAGCTGTAATTGCAGGTTGCGAGCGCGTCGGCTGTACGGGTGCGCTATCAACGTGTAAAAGGTGGCGCGCCGCCGTTTCCATACGTGAAAGCCGTCCGCGAGCGGTCGGCGAAGTGGGAAGCCGGGGCAAACAGCGTGGCGATACACGAGGCGCCAGACAGAACACATGTCGTGGCGAAGGCGGAGCAGTGGCCAGCCAGGATTGCAAAACGGGTGAATTTTACAGCAGTACGGTCAATGTGACCTGGTGAGGCGGGCAGAGCCGTGAGCGTGGCGCGGATGACGCCGCCAGATGGGGGCGTCACGCAGCCGCTTACACGACTGCGTGACTGCAGCGGACTGTCTTTAGCGAGCGTGCTTGGCTTAGATGATCAGACGTGAGACCTTGGTGCCTTCGAGCGACACACCGGCCATCAGGCCGCCGTTCGTCAGCACAAACGCTTCGACCGGGCTGGTGGCGGTCGAGGTATCGATCGCGCCGTTCGCGCCGACCTTCAGCACCGCGACCGTTGCATCGGCGCCTGCTGCCCATCCCTGGCTGCCGAGGAATTTATCCAGTGCCTCCTGCGTCATGAACAGAAACACGAGCGCTTTAGACTGCGCGCCGATCTGCAATCCGAACGAGCCCGCGACGGTGCTGTAATAGCCCGTTGTGCGTCCAGCCACGCGCAACGCGCCTTCGCCGTATTGCCCGCCGACCCAGAAGCCTGCCGAAATCACTGACGGGAATATGAGCACGCCGCGCGCTTTGGCGACCAGTTCACGCGAGCCGGTAACGTTCGCGTACAGACGCGACAGCGTGGAATCGACACCGGCGTTGATCGTGTCGCGCTTGCCGGCGTTTGCCGAAGGCGATGCGCTCGAGGACGGCGACGTGGTCGTGCAACCGGTGAGGCTAAAACCCGCCGTAGCCAAAGCAGCGCTCGTGGTCATGATGAATTGTCGTCTGCGCATGATTGTTTTCCTTTTGCGTGGTGAAGGTTGCGTTTTCTTATGTGACAGCGAGTGCCGTGAGTTTTCTTATGTGACAGTGAGTGCCGTGACGCCGGCACGTCCGTACGCTGGGAGCCCGTATGCCTGTTAATCCAGCATTTAGCGTGCCCGATGCCACGGCTTGTGGTTCAGACAACCGTAATGCGCTGACGTTCGCGGGGAAGCGGCGTTCAACGCCGCTTCCCCGCGATCCCTACGCCGCGGGGCGGATATTCTGATTGTGACGGAACAGGTTGCGCGGGTCGTAGCGGTTCTTCACGGCGACGAGACGCGCGTAGTTCGGCCCATACGCGTCAGCCACCCGGCCGCCTTCCTCCTGCGTCATGAAGTTGACGTACACGCTGCCTAGCGCGAACGGTGCTGCGGCGTCGAAGAAAGCGCGGGCCCAGGCAATGCAGCGCTCGTCATCGCTCGCGTCGTCCCAACGGCCGTGTACGTTCATCGCGTACTGCGTGTCGCGGCTCGAATAGGCCGTGGCTTCGACCGGCACCCGGCTCGTCTGTGCGCCGATCTGCCCGAAGAAGATTTCGCATTGCGGCGACGGCAGCTTGCCAATCGCATCGAGCAGTGCATCGATAAGACCGTCCGATATTTTGTCGAGATTGTGCGACTTCCAATAGTTACGGGCGCCCGGCGTCAGCAGCGGATCGAACGCCTGTTGCCACATGGCGTACGGCATCGGCCCAAGATGTTCTCCGACCGGCGTGCCGAAGCCGCGTACGGCCTCCACCACGGACGGCCCTTTTTCGATTGGGCCCGAGTAGCACATGGCGAATACGATGACCGGCTCGCCGTGCACTTCGGGCGGCAGGAACGGCAGCGGTGGCGCAAGCCGCAGAACGGCCCATACGCTCAATTCCTCCGGCATCTGTTCTACAGCCGTGCGGTACTGGAGCAGGGCATTTTTCGCCTGATCAAGCGGCAGCACGACGAGGCCGCCGTACACGAGCGGCCCGACCGGATGCAGCGCGAACTCGAAGCGTGTCACGACGCCGAAATTGCCGCCGCCACCGCGAATCGCCCAGAACAGATCGTCATGCGAGTCGGCGCTCGCGTGCAGCAGCTCGCCGTCGGCGGTCACCACGTCCGCTGAAATCAGATTGTCGACGGTCATGCCGTATCTGCGGCTTAGCCAGCCGAACCCGCCACCGAGCGTCAGCCCTGCCACGCCGGTGGTCGAGTTGATGCCGAGCGGCGTGGCGAGCCCGAACGCTTGCGCCTCGTGGTCGAAATCGCCGAGCGTAGCGCCAGGCTCGACATACGCGCGCCGCGCTAGCGGATCGATATGTACCGATTTCATCGGCGACAGGTCGATCACGAGGCCGTCGTCGCACAGCGCGGTGCCGGCGATGTTATGGCCGCAGCTGTGCACCGCCAGCGGCAGATTGTTGTCGCGCGCGAATGCTACGCCGCGGCGCACATCGGCCACGCCGGCGCAGCGCAGGATCATCGCCGGATGCCGGTCGATCATTGCATTCCAGATGCTGCGAGCCTCGTCGAAACCCGCGTCGCCGGGCAGCAACAGTTCGCCTCGGATCGCGGCTTTGAGTTCTTCGGCGGCGCTGCTGGACACGCTAACCATGACACACCTCCATACGTAATGGGAGACGCTCTCAGAACACAATTCAGCTGAGCAAAGTAAATTGAAAGCGCCTGGACAGGTTCAAACTGCGTCCAGTAAACGGGCCTGCTTCCGTAAGTCAAACGAAGGTAAACCCGCGTCCGCGATCGACGCCGCGCGAAAGCGCGTGCGGCAAGTGTCCGCGCGTTGCGGCGCGAGTCATGGCCGTTGTCGCTGCTGCATATGGTGGAAATGCTTCGGGAAAAGACCGCGAGAAGAAGTGTTGGTTGCGCGCCGCGGTGGTGGTTGCGTGGCGACACTTTGGTGGATGAACGGTGGCATTTTCGTTTGCGTGCCCGTCGCCGACCACCGCACGCCACGCATCTCTGCTATGCGCGCGACGAGGCCATCTCGTCAGGGGCGTGGTGCGCCGGCGTTAGAATGTCGGTACTCTTCGCAGCAGGGCAGCTTCAACGAAGGAGCGTCACCATGCTCAAGCTCTACGGATTTTCGAAGGTCAACGCTGGCGCGCGCGGCCACACCCGCGACCTGCGCGTGCTGTGGGCACTCGAAGAAATGCAACTGCCGTTCGAGGTGGCCGGCATGGACCACCCCGCACACGACCTGAACACCGAAGCCTATCGCCGGCTCAGCCCCTTCGAACAGATTCCATCGATCGACGACGACGGGTTGTTGCTGTCCGAATCCGCCGCCATCCTCGTCTATCTGGCGAAGAAGTCCGGCCGCCTGATCCCCAATGACAGCGCCGGCGAGGCGCAAG
>NZ_DASRSY010000350.1:0-2878 GCF_035656215.1 Paraburkholderia sp. | reverse complement strand
CACTCACAGAAGCGTTCGCTATGTGGCGGGTTGGTTGTCGCACGGATTGCATCGCGCGATCTTGCAGCAGGCAGCGAAGGACGCCGGCATCGAGACGCAACGACTAGCCGACGGCTTGCGTATTCGCCGGCGCGGCGATCTGACCTTCGCGTTCAACTTCGGTCCGGAGCAGGTGCAAGCGCCCGCACCGGCCCACGCGACTTTTGTGTTGGGACATTCACAGTTGAAAACCGGCGACGTTTGCGCGTGGCGGACCGCATAAGCTGCGGTCAAATCGGTCGATGAACGGATCAGGGTCATGCTGCACCTCGACAGCGGCGGCCAGACCGTGGCGGTAGCGCGGTGAAATATCCGCGCGAACCGCAGGCAACTACTGCTTGGATGCCTGCGGTTTGTGCTGTTCAGCACACTCCGACGTGAACGCCATGCTGGCCTGATCGGGTGTCATGTGCGGCGCGCCGGGAGTGTAAATCTTCTCGATGATGCCGAAGACCGCTTGTCGGTCGGACTCGTTCTTGTAGTACTTTGCCGCTTGGGCAAGCGCCTGCTCTTTCGTCTTCTTGTGCGAGCGCCACGACGCCACCTGCCCCGCGATGTCGCCGATCGCAAAACATTGGTCGCTGACGGTTTGTGCAACGGCTTCAACTGCCGGCTGGGCGAGGCACACCGCGAGCGCGGCCGATACAACTACGCGTTTCATTACCAGAATCCTGTCGTTAGATGGGCGACGTGCAAAAGCGGTGGTATTCCGCCATCGCGGCAACCGAACGAATCAAATAACGGCGTAGTTTATCGGGAAGTGAGGTGCGGCGCTTTTTTACACACGCTCCAAAGATAAATCGCGACAGAGTTGCCAGATGCGCCCAAACTGCGCGATATGGCGGTCGCCTTCGCGATCGGCAAATCAGGAGAAACAGTTGGCAAAGAGCACGATGCGCGGTAATCGCGAGGCTAAAAAGCCTAAACAAGCCAAAAAGGTGATTTCTCCTGCTGCAGGCGTACCCTCGGCAACTGCGCCGAAGACCGTCGCGGCCAGCGCACCGGCCAAGAAGAAATAGTCGGCACCCCGGGCACGGATCCGTGCGCTCTCTGCTTCACCCTTTCCGGGCGTTCAGCCGGGAACCGCGTCTACAGTGCTGCGCGAGCGTTCCTGTCTCTCATTCATTGTTGCATCGGTCTGATCGACGTTCATCCGACGCTTTAGTGCGCCGCTAAACGGCAGTTAACGGTTTGCGCATCGCGCATGGAGTGACGCATTCCCGTTACCCCTATCGTTCTGGCGGAATCTTTCGATGCGCCGGCAATCAGCGCCCGTGGAATCAAGCTACAGCCCGGAGGCTTGGATCCACGCGACACGCGTGGTGCAGCCTCCCGAAGGAATATCCGATCATGTCCCAACGCTATGAACTGTGCGCCGATACAACGATGGCGAGCGATATGCGCGCCGCTAACGTGACACGCCACAGCAACCCGTCCGCCCCACCGAACTCTCCGACATCGCAGGAAGTGCGCCTATGAAAGCGATCCTTCGATATATCGCGGGACATCGCTCGCCGTCGCCGCCATGGACTGACATCGCGCCGGTGCGCGAAGAGCTGTTCGGCGTCGAACGGCTCGAGCAGCACGCCGAGAGCCTCGCTGCCGCACAACCGGTAACGAAGACCCCCCCTGCCGTTTTTTCGCTGCACACGAGACTGAACGACAATGCCGCCGTCCTGCTCGCGGCCTACCGCGCGAGCGCCGAAGAACTGGAGAGTGGCCGGGGCGTGGTGCCCGCCGCGGAATGGCTGCTCGACAACTATCACCTCGTCGAGGAGCAGATCCGCGAGATTCGCGACGATTTGCCACCCGGCTACTATCGTCAGTTGCCCAAACTGGCCGCTGGGCCATTCGCGGGCTATCCGCGCGTATTTGGTCTCGCGTGGGCATTTGTTGCGCATACTGACAGTCACTTCGACCCGCAGATCCTGCGGCGTTTCATCAACGCGTATCAGCGGGTTCAGCCGCTGACGATCGGCGAATTGTGGGCCGTGGCGATCACGTTGCGCATCGTGCTGATCGAGAATCTGCGACGCCTGACAGACCAGATCACGGCAGGCCGCAGCGCACGCGCCGACGCGGATGCACTCACTGACCGTCTGCTCGAATCAGGTAGCGCCCGTTCGGCGCTCGAAGCGGACATTTCCACGCGCTCCTCAGGCCTGTTGTCGGAACTGTTCGCCGCGCAGCTCGTAAAACGGCTGCGTGACCAGGATCCGCGCACCACACCGGCACTTGGCTGGCTGGAAGAGCGGCTCAAGCTTCAGGGTGCCTCTGTCGATGAAGTCGTGCAACACGCGCAGCAGCGGCAGGGCGCGTCGAACGTCACCGTGCGCAATGTGATCACCAGCATGCGGTTGATTTCGGACATCGACTGGACGGAACTGTTCGAGAGTGTGAGTCTTGTCGACGCCCGGTTGCGCGCGGACAGCAGCTTTGCCACGATGGATTTTCCGACGCGCAATCTGTATCGCAGCGCGATCGAGCAACTGGCGCGCGGCTCGTCCTTCACCGAACTCGAAGTCGCGGGGCTGGCGCTGGAGTCGGCGCAGGCGGCGGTACTCGAGGCCGGCGATGCCGCGCATGCGGAACGTGCCGGTGACCCCGGCTATCACCTGATCGCCGAAGGCCGTCGCGCGCTCGAGCAGGCAATCGAATTCCGTCCGCCGCCGCGTCTGCGGATCATGCGGTTCAACATCCGCCTTGGCATTGGTGGCTACGTCGGCACGATCCTGACGGTCGCCATGACATTGCTGGCGCTAGCGTTGTGGGCACTGTGGACACTGGCGCCGCGCGGTCTCGAAGTCGAGGTACTCACGCTCTTTGCCGTATGTGGATT
>NZ_DASRSY010000349.1:0-25525 GCF_035656215.1 Paraburkholderia sp. | reverse complement strand
AAGCCCCCGAGATTTCCGCGCACATCTGCACGTTCAATGCGTACCGCTCCGGCGCAAGTACCGATACACCGTATTGCGTGCCAGTCCCAACTCGCGGGCGGCTGCGGATACATTGCCGCTGTGCCTGGCGAGCGTTTGCGTGATCAGCGTGGATTGCCACTCGTCCATACGGGCAGGCGATGCCGACGCGTCGGCCGCGAGCGGGGCATCGTCACCTGCACGGACAGCGTCGAACAGCGTTGGAGCGGCATCGACCTGCGCCTTGCCGCTCGTGCGGTCCTGACTCATACAGTCCTGCAGAAAATCCTCCGGCAAATCCTCGAGTTCGATCTGCTCCGCGCCTTCGGCCATGATGCTTGCGGTGCGCAGCACGTTAGCCAGTTGCCGCAGATTGCCCGGCCAGCGGCATTGAGCAAACCGTTCCAGCACCTCGTCGGACACGCGGCGCGGCAAACGCTCCCCATCCGGCTGCAATTCCAGCATGCGCTCGACGAGCGCAGCCAGATCGCTACGCTCGCGCAGCGCCGGCAAGGTGACGACGAGTCCGTTGATCCGGTAATACAGGTCTTCGCGGAAGGTGCCGCCTTCGATCATCGCGCGCAGATTGCGGTGAGTCGCGCAGACAATGCGCAGATCGACCGGAATCCCTCGCGTGCCACCGAGCGGCACGACAGTGCGTTCCTGCAGCACGCGCATCAGGCGCACTTGCTGGGCGAGCGGCATATCGCCGATTTCGTCGAGAAAAAGCGTACCGCCGTCGGCCTGCACGATCTTGCCGACGCTGCCGCGTTTCTTTGCGCCGGTGAAGGCGCCGTCTTCATAACCGAACAACTCGGCCTCGATCAGCGTATCGGGCAACGATGCACAATTCAGCGCGATAAAGGGCGCGGCCCGCCGCGGCGAGTCGTGATGGATCGCGCGGGCCAGCCACTCCTTACCGGTGCCGGTATTGCCGAGTACGAGAATGGGAATGTCGCGTCCGCGCAGCTTGGCGACACGCCGCAGGATCGCGGAGACTTGCGCGTCGCCTGTATCGAGCGTTTCGAGTGTGGCGAGGGGTGCCGCTTCGCAGGGCCGAGCCGCGGTACGCGTGCTGCCGGAAGTGGCCGTACGCGCCGCATCAGAAAAGCCTTCTGCCGAAGCACCCGAAGCAACATAGCGCGGTGCCGCAAACTCGCCGCGTGCGACCACGCGCACGCCGCTTGGCAGCGTCAGCACGATGCTTTCGCCGGGTGCGCGGGCGATCTGCTGCAACACCCTGGCAAAGGCGATGCCGAACAGGGCGTCGAACGGTTGCCGGACCAGGTCGGCAAGCGGCTGACCGAATTGAAACAGCGCGCTGCGATTCGCGGACAGAAAAGTGCCGTCCGGCGCAAACGCGGCGAGCCCTTCGTACAGCGTGCCGATGAATTCCGAGCGTGCGTGAAAGTGGATGCGAATGGCATCGACGAATTGATTGGAGAACAGATGATTTTCGATCATCTGCGCCGACATCCGCACGAGCGCGAGCGTGTGCTTGTGGAAGCCGCGCGTGTCGCCGCTGACATCGAGCGCGCCGATGGTGCGCCCGAACGGATCCGCGATGGGCGCGCACGAACAGGTGAGGATCCGGTTCGCGTGCAGGAAGTGCTCGCCGGCGTGCACGACGGTCGGTTGCCCGTCGATCAGGGCAGTGCCGATCGCGTTCGTGCCGCGATCGGCTTCGGCCCATGACACGCCCGGACACAACGCGACGCGATTGGCTTTTTCGACGAAATCGCTGTCACCGAGACTGTGGAGAATCACGCCGTGATTGTCGGTGAGCAGCACCATGCTTTGCGTGTCGACGATCTGCGCGTGCAACGTCTCCATGACGGGGAGCGCGTGGGTATAGAGCGACTGATTGCGATCGACGAGTTCACGCAGCGCGAGGCGGCGCAGCGGATGAAAGTCCGGCGTTTCCGACGCACGCAGGCCGACTTCGAGCGAGCGGGCATGAGCTTGCGCGATGACATCTGGCCGACCGATGGCGGGCGGCGTGGCAGGACGATGGATCAAAGCATGTCTCCGGTTATCGGACCCGGCGAGTGCGTTGCCCGCCGTTGCGTTCCGCAGCGCAACATATGCGTCTGCGGCCGAACACCGATATTACAGGACGAAGCAGAACCCAGGCGAAAGCCGCGCGGCAGCAAAAAACGGGGTCGCTCTGACGAGGAAAAACGCCCAAAAATACTGCGTCGGGCACCAAAATCGAGCAAACAAAAAGGAAAACTTGCGCAGCGCCCGAACTCGTCTACAGTAAATCAAATCACCTCCGCGCGGCGCGAACTGTACCGCCGTCGGCGTCGGCGGGTGACGACCCCGCGCCACCAGCATTCGACAAGGAGGGACAAGCGCTGCGAGTGCGACCAGACTCAACCAGCGTGCGCAGTACCAATCGACCATGCGCAGCACCCAACCTTTAGGTGAACTCCCATGCAGATCCTATTCCCGAACGAAACTCCTGAATATTCAGGTCGCGAACTTACCTTGGCGTTCCCGGCGATGGTTGACGGGCTAAGGGTGGAGTGCATGATCACGGCCGAGGCGCTGGAAGATCACTTTGGTGCCGCATCGCCGCGTCTGGAGGACATGGTCGGCGCATTCGACGCGCACCGGACCCGGATCGAAGCTGCGACGAGACGTCTGCTATCGGAAACGAGGGCGCAATGTCTGGTGCTGAGGAGCGGCTACGTGCGTTTCTACGAAGCGAACTGGCGCAACTGAGCGTACCCCGCGCGGTTAAGCGAATCCGCGCGGCTGCAAGTTCAAGATGCTGCGAGCGCAAGCGCCAATGCCGCATGCGCTAAAGACTGGAAGTGGGTCGAATAGCCGATCAAATCATCCGCCGCAGCGTCCGATCCTTGAACACCACGTGATGCGCAATCGCCGCAAGCGCGTGCAATCCGATTACCCAGTAAAACGCATTGCCAAGCCACTCATGCGCGGTCTTGAGTAATGGCCGCGCAATCGGATCCGCGCCGATCAGGGTGTAATTGAGGTTGACCCAGGCCAGCGTCACCGGATGTCCACCGGCATTGATCATCAGGATGCCGAGCAGCGGCTGCGCGAAGATAAAGACGTACAAGGCAAGATGTGCGGCCCGTGCCAGAAACGCGAACAGCCGATTACCTTCCATTTCCGCGGGCGCGCCTGCCCATAGCCGCCATACCAGGCGCAGAACCGACAGTCCCAGCACCAGGGTGCCGGCCCAGAAATGCACGTTGCTCCAGAAGGCCCGGCTATCGGACCCTTTCGGCCCGCGTATTTCGATTGCCAGATAAGCGAGCGCGACCAGCAGAAAGATCGCCCAGTGGTAGAAGATGGCGGGCGTCGTATAACGGTCCGAGGCGCGGCTGTAGGGCGACATGCAGGGAACTCCTGTGACCAGTTCGTTGGTTTTTATCAATCATCGGATGATAAAGGGTGCCCGACCGGAACGGGCGCCTTCAATAAAACGATTGTTGATCCAGACCGAACCGTGGCCAAACACGTCGACGCTGCCGCGGTGCTTTCAGCCAGACTGAGACGCATGGCGTGGCGCGGTGATTGCCGATCGCAACGCCACGCCGCGTCCTGTTCCGTGCTTTCGCGTCAGGCGCGGCCGCGCTCGCCGCCGCGCTCGCCGCCGCGCTTATTCGCTGCCGAGGTAGAAATACCGGAAAAGGAAAATCGCCGCGATGATCCACACCACCAGTTTCACTTTGCGCGCCTGTCCAGTCAGCAGTTTCAGGCCGGCATACGAGATGAAACCGAATGCGACGCCATTGGCGATCGAGTAGGTGAACGGCATCAACAGTGCGGTCAGTGCCGCCGGCACGACTTCGGTGGCGTCGTCCCACGGTAGATCGAGCATTTCGCGCAGCATCAGGCACGACACGTACAGCAGGGCCGGCGCCGTCGCATAGCCCGGCACCACGCCAGCCAGCGGCGCGAAAAACAGCGCCAGCAGGAACAGCACGGCAACCGTGATCGCCGTCACACCCGTGCGGCCGCCGGCCTGCACGCCCGACGCGCTTTCGATATACGCCGTGGTCGACGACGTGCCCAGCATCGAGCCGGCCAGAATCGCCGTGCTATCGGCGAGCAACGCGCGGTTCAGCCGAAACATCTTGCCTTCGACCAGCAGCCCGGCGCGATTGGCCACGCCCATCAGCGTGCCGGTCGCGTCGAACAGTTCGACGAGGAAGAACACCAGGATCACGTTCAGCACGCCGCCGGAGAGCGCACCGCGAATGTCGAGCTGGAACAGCGTCGGTGTGATCGACGGCGGCGCGGAGACGATGCCGTGGAATTGATTGCCGCCGAAGAAAAAGCTCAGCACTGTCACGCCAACAATGCCGATCAGGATCGCGCCGCGCACGCGCAGATAGTCGAGCGTGACGATCGCGAAGAAGCCGACCACGGCGAGGACCACATGCGGGTTGTGCAGGTCGCCGAGTGTGACGAGCGTGGCGGGATTGCCGACCACCACACCTGCCGACTTCAGCGAAATGATCGCGAGAAAGAGGCCGATACCGCCGGTGATCGCAATGCGTATCGAATGGGGAATGCCGTTCACGATCACTTCGCGCACGCGAAACAGCGTGACGATCAGGAACAGGCAGCCGGAGATGAACACCGCGCCGAGGGCGGCTTGCCATGTGAAGCCCATGCCCTTCACAACGGTGTACGCGAAGTACGCGTTCAGGCCCATGCCGGGCGCGAGCGCGATCGGGTAGTTGGCGTAGAGGCCCATGATTAGCGAGGCCAGCGCGGCCACGATGCAGGTCGCGACGAACACCGCGTCTTTCGGCATGCCGGCGTCACCGAGAATTGCCGGGTTGACGAAGATGATGTAGGCCATCGTCAGGAAGGTGGTGAGCCCGGCGAGCACCTCGGTGCGCAGGTTGGTGCCGGCGGCTTCGAAGCCGAAGTATCGTTTTATGGAGTCCATGAGGCGGGTCTCTCGTTGTTCAAAAAGCGTTTCTTGTGGTTGATACGGGCTATGCGCAGCAAATAAACGGGCGACGGTGCCGTCCGACACGGCACCGGTCCGCCACGTGGCCAAGCCTACCGGCGGATTGTAATCATGATTGGCGGCCGCGAACCAACCGTGTTGCGTAACTGTGGGGGTTGCCGAAGGGGCGAGATGATACCTTGCCTGCGCGCGGGGCGGCGCGGCAAGCGGATTTACGATGTTGCGGCGGGGAGCGGTGGAGAACGACGGAGAACGGCTGGTTGCGGGGGAGTGGGATAGAGGGGCCTGGCGCGCCAGGCCCCGAACGTGCCTGATTACTGCGTCATGCTCCCACCCATCTGCTGCGCCCGCCGCGCGGCGACGATGCGGCCCGCGCGTTGCGCGTTGTCCGGATAGTCGATCCAGTCGAGTGGATCGTAGCCGGCGGCACGCCATTCAGCCAGATCGGCTCTCACCTGGGCACGCGTGAGTGGCCCCGACTGGTCGTAAGGCCGCACTGAGGTTTGCGCAAACGCGGTGCTCATACTAACGGCGGCTAACAGCGCGCCGAGTCCAACTAAAGAAACGATCTTCATGATTAGCTCCCATGGAGCGGTAAAAAACGACCCTTAGATTTTAGTTTTCGCATGCATTTCGAGTAAGTCGATTGAAGGCAATGCACCGTTTCATCCAGTGATCCAATGTGTCCCCAGTTGAACCGGCGCGATCCCCGATTCAGGAGGTCGACGGCTTGCTGAAGCGTTCCAGCACCGCGCTCAGCAGATCGATCGGCAGCGGAAATACGATCGTCGAATTCTTGTCGGCGGCAATCGTCGTGAGGGTTTGCAGGTAGCGCAACTGCATCGCCTGCGGCTGTTTCGAGAGGGTCTGCGCCGCTTCCAGCAGATGCTGCGAGGCCTGCAATTCGCCTTCCGCGTGAATCACCTTGGCGCGCCGTTCGCGCTCCGCCTCGGCCTGGCGCGCAATCGCCCGGATCATCGTTTCGTTGATATCAACGTGCTTGATCTCGACGATCGATACCTTGATGCCCCACGCGTCGGTCTGCGCGTCCAGCACTTTCTGGATATCGGCGTTCAGTTGCTCGCGGTCGGCGAGCAGTTCATCGAGTTCGTGCTTGCCGAGCACCGAGCGCAGCGTGGTTTGCGACAACTGGCTGGTCGCATCGAAATAACGCGCCACCTGAATTACCGCTTTTTCCGGATCGACGACGCGGAAATACACCACCGCGTTGACCTTCACCGAAACGTTGTCGCGCGTAATCACGTCTTGCGGTGGCACGTCGAACACGACGGTGCGCAAATCCATGCGCACCGCCTGCTGCACGATCGGAATGATCAGCACGAGGCCGGGCCCCTTGACCTTCCAGAAGCGCCCGAGCATGAACACCACACCGCGTTCGTACTCGCGAAAAATCCGTATCGATGAAGCAATCAGTGCCGCCACCAGCAGAATCAGAATGCTGCTGAAGCCGAATGTGAAACCGATCATGAGCGTTCTCCTTGTTGTAGTGCTTCCGCGGGCACCACGGTCAGCGTCAGTCCGCGCCGCGCGGTGACGCGCACCGCGTGACCGGCCGCGACCGGGGCCGTGCTGGACACCCGCCAGCGTTCACCCTGCACCTGAGCCCAGCCGGCCAACGTGCCACCCGCTACGGCGTCCCCCTGCAGCAGGCCACCGTCCGGCAGCAGGCCATCGTCGAGCACGACGCCGAGACTGCCGATCAGCCCTTCCGAGCCGGTCACCACGGGCCTGCGTCGCGCCCGCAAGGCGAGTCTCGACACACCGAATACGAACACGACGCTGAACACGACCACCGCCGCGATCAGGGGCAGCGGAATGCCGTAGCCGGGCACGTCGGTATCGATCAGCATCAGCGCGCCGATCACGAACGCGACCACACCGCCGAAGCCGAGCGAGCCGAAGGTCGGCAGAAACGCCTCGCCAATCAGGAATGCGACGCCGAGAAAGATCAGGCCGAGTCCGACGTAGTTGACCGGCAGCATCTGCATCGCGAAGAGTCCCATCAGCAGACTGATGGCGCCGACCACGCCCGGCAGCACGAAGCCCGGATTGGCGAACTCGAAGAAGAGGCCGTACATGCCGATCATCAGCAGCACCAGCGCGACGTTCGGATCGGTGATGACCGCGAGGAACTGGCTGCGCCAGTCGGCTTCGAGCGTGACGACGGGTGCGTTGGCGGTGCTGAGCTTGACGTCGCCGTGGCTTGTGCTGATCGTGCGGCCGTCCACCTGGCGCAGCAAATCGGGAATGTCGCGCGCATTCAGATCGACCACGTGCTGCGCGAGCGCTTCGCTGGCCGACAGGCTGACGGCCTCGCGCACGGCGCGCTCTGCCCAGTCGGCATTGCGTCCGCGCATTTGCGCGAGGCCGCGGATGTACGCGGCCGCGTCGTGGACCTGTTTGCGCAGTTCGGTGGATTGGGTGTCGAGCGGAAGGGCGGCACTGGGCGCGGACGCAGGGGCGGACGAGCTTGCCGTGTTCGCTGAGGTGGCTGAGGTGGCTGAGGTGGCTGAGGTGGCCACACCGGTTGAGTTCACCGACCCGGCCGAGGCGGGCATTGCAGGCTCGCTCTTTTGGGCGCCAGTGCCGCTTCCGCCTCCCGTGCCCGGCAGGCCTGGCATACCGCCGCCGCCCGCAGGCGGCTCCGCACCGCCGATACCCATCTGGATCGGCGTCGCCGCGCCGAGATTGGTGCCCGGGGCCATCGCCGCAATATGGCTGGCGTAGACGATATAGGTGCCGGCGCTCGCCGCTCGCGCGCCACTCGGGGCAATAAAGGTGGCGACCGGTACCGGCGAGCCGAGAATCGCCTTGATGATTTGCCGCATCGACGTATCCAGTCCGCCGGGCGTATCGAGTTGCAGCACCGCGAGTTGCGCGCGGTCGTCCGCGGCGCGTTGCAGGCTGCGCACAATGAAGTCGGCGCTGGCCGGGCTGATCGCGCCGTTCACCGGGATCACGATAACGCTATTCGGTGCGACGGCGGCCTCGGCGCCCCAACCCTGCGGCGCGGTTTCGCACAACGCGAATCCAAATGCCAAAAGCACGCCGCACGCGGTCATGCCGCGCATCAACCGACCCACGCCCGGGCCACGGATAAGCGCAGGGCGCGGACCAGACTGCCGGAACGGGAGACGTGGAAACGTGCTCATCGCTGACGGCTGCCGCGCCATGCCGACGGGTATCGGCCGACGCGGGCCGATACCCCAAAAAAGGCTGGCCTGCTCCTTACAGCTTAGTCCGATTCCGTGCGACGCGTGAAATCCGCACGCGCTGGCCGGTAATCGCTCGGCCGCATGCCGGTCCACTTGCGAAACGCGCGATGAAACGCGCTCGGCTCGGCAAAACCCACGGCGGTGGCGATGTCGGCGATCGTGCGGTCGGTGTTCTGCAGTTCGCCGATGGCGATGTCGCGCCGCAAGTCGTCCTTGATTGACTGATACGTATAGCCCTCCTGCTTCAGACGCCGCCGCATCGTAGCTTCGGCGACGTGCAGGCGCAGCGCCATCTGGTCGGCGGCGGGCCAGCCTGCCATGGGCAACGCGCGCAGCATCTTGCGCACCCGGGCCGCGAGCGAGCCGGGATTACGGTATTTGACGATGAAGCTGCCGGGCGCATCACGCAGGAACGGCTTGACCGACTTCGTCGTCTGGATCACCGGCAGGTCGAGAAACGCCGGCGACAGATCGACGTACGACCCGGCTTGATCGAACGTCATGTCGTCGCAGAACATCAGACGGTATTCATGCGCGGCAGGCGGCTCGGCGCAGCGAAAACGCGCCTCGATCAATGGAATGCGCCGTCCGACCAGCCAGCACAGCAGGCCGTACACGACGATAAAGTAGGTCGCGTAAGCGAACATGGCCGGCGGCCTTGTGCCCTTACGTTCGACGAATCTGAGTCGCACGCGCAGTGCATCCGTCTCGATCTGTGCGCCAAGATCGTCCAGCACGAGCCGCATGAAGCCGACCGCCCGCGTGAGCGCTTGCGCGCCGTTACGCGCGCTCAGCGCCATCTGTGTCATCGCGATGAAGCTGCCGCTTTTCATGCGGTGCGAGTCCTGGCCGAAGAACTCGTCGTCCAGCGCGCGGGCGATGCCAGCCCACAGCGCGCCGTACTGCGCCGACGAGACCCGGCTTTTCGGCGACGCCAGCATCGTTGCCGCAATGCCGGCGGCTTCGGCGAGCGGCAGCGCCTCGAAACCGCGAGCCCGCGCCAACGCCAGGGCCTCCTCGACCAGACTGACGGAAATCGTGCCTCTATCGTTCTTGAGGTTCTTGAAGTTCTTCATGTTTTTCATGACTATCTGGCAAACGCGCTCAACATTTTCTTTGTGGCGATTCGCTAAGCCTTTGAAAACGCGGCGTGAGCCAAGGCTTCATGATACCGGTATGGCAAATGCGCTCAACCAGAATGATCGGGCTGAGCATCGAACCTGCCCGGCAGCTTCCCTACACTTGGGCTGAACCGATTGCGGGAACGCATCGCCAGGAGACACCACGGCGAGGCCAACCATCCCCGCGATGAGTCGCAGATGACGAGGCCGCGCCTCACCGCTGCGACTCGATGCACATAACAGGATCAAGCATGGACAGCTTCTATACCGACGAACAGCGGATGATCCGCGCCGCCGCCCGCGACTTCGCCACTGAGCGCCTCGCGCCACACGCCGGGCAGTGGGATCGCGACGCGAAGCTGCCGGCGGAAGTCGTGACGCAAATGGGCGAGCTGGGTTTTCTCGGCATGATCGTGCCGTCCGAGTGGGGCGGCTCCTATACCGACTACGTGGCCTATGCGATCGCGCTCGAAGAGATCGCCGCGGGCTGCGCCTCCTGCGCCACGCTGATGAGCGTGCATAACTCGGTCGGCTGCGGGCCGATCCTGAACTTCGGCACGGAAGCGCAAAAGGACCGCTATCTGCAAGACCTCGCGACGGGACGCCGCATCGGCGCGTTCTGCCTGACCGAGCCGCAAGCCGGCTCCGAGGCGAACAATCTGCGCACCCGCGCGGTGCTGCGCGACGGCAAATGGATTCTCAACGGCAACAAGCAATTCGTTACAAACGGCGCGCGCGCCAGTATCGCGATCGTGTTCGCCATTACCGATCCCGACCGCGGCAAGCGCGGCCTGTCAGCCTTTATCGTGCCGACCGATACGCCGGGTTTCAACGTCGGCAAGCCCGAGCACAAGCTCGGTATTCGCGCCTCGGACACCTGCCCGATCTCGCTCGACGATTGCGCCGTGCCAGAAGCCAATCTGCTCGGCGAACCGGGCGAAGGCCTGCGTATCGCGTTGTCGAATCTCGAGGGTGGCCGCATCGGTATTGCAGCGCAGGCGGTCGGCATCGCGCGGGCCGCATTCGACGCCGCGCGTCTCTACGCGAACGAACGCATCCAGTTCGGCAAGGCGCTGAAGGATCATCAAACGATTGCCAACATGCTCGCTGATATGGCGACCCGCCTGAATGCCGCGCGTCTGCTCGTGCATCACGCGGCGCGGCTGCGCACGGCGGGCAAGCCGTGTTTGTCCGAGGCGTCGCAGGCCAAACTGTTTGCATCGGAACTCGCCGAGGAAATCTGCTCGAACGCGATCCAGATTCACGGCGGCTATGGCTATCTCGAGGACTACGCGGTGGAGCGCCATTATCGCGACGCCCGCATCACGCAGATTTACGAAGGAACCAGCGAGGTGCAGCGAATGGTTATCGCACGCCACGTTTAAACGCAGGTTAGACGGCGTTTGAGCGCAAAATAGCCTGCCAGCAGAGCGAAAAGCAGAGCGCATACCGCGCCACAAACATGAGATCGGAGTAAGTGCTTTGCATGGGACCAGACAGAGTAACGCACTAAAGTGCGAACTCTGGTCGACAGCTAAAGCGCTAACTCAGATCGACAGCGGTGCATGGGATCGGCGCAAGCGCTAAAGCGCTAACTCTGATCGACAGCGGTGCATGGGATCAGAGTAAGCGCTAAAGCGCTAACTCTGATCGACACAGGAGACGACAATGACTGCAGCGAAGGGTTTTCTCGAAGCGCGTGACCTGTTATTGCGCCATCGAACCGATTACGACCGCGCTTACCGCGAATTCGCGTGGCCGGCGCCAGGCGAGTTCAACTGGGCGCTCGACTACTTCGATGTGATCGCGCGAGATAACGACAACCCGGCACTGTGGATCGTCGACGATCTGGCAAGCGACGGCTTGCGCCTCTCTTATGCGCAGATGTCAGAACGCTCTTCACGCATGGCGAACTTCCTGCGTGGCCTCGGCGTAGGGCGCGGCGACCGATTGCTGCTGATGCTGCCAAACCGCGTCGAACTTTGGGACGTGATGCTCGCGGCCATGAAGCTCGGCGCGATCGTGCTGCCGGCCACCACCCAGCTTTCCGCCGACGACGTGCGCGACCGCGTGCAGATCGGCGGCGCGACTTTCGTGGTGGTCGATAGCGCGGAGCTGGCCAAGTTCGACGCACTCGACGTGCCGCTCACACGCATCTCCGTCGGCGCACCGCTCGACGGCTGGATCGACTTCGCCGCGGCCTATGATGCATCGCCGCAATTCACACCGGACGGCGTCACGCAGTCCACCGATCCGTTGCTGCTGTATTTCACGTCGGGGACCACGTCCAAGCCGAAGCTCGTCGAGCACACGCACCAGAGTTACCCGGTCGGCCATCTGTCGACGATGTACTGGATCGGCCTGCAACCCAACGACATCCACTGGAATATCAGCTCGCCGGGCTGGGCCAAGCACGCATGGAGCTGCTTCTACGCGCCGTGGAATGCGCAGGCCTGTGTGTTCGTTTTCAACTTTCCGCGCTTCGTGCCGAAAGACACGCTTGACGTGCTGGTGCGTTTCAATGTCACGACGCTGTGCGCACCCCCCACCGTGTGGCGCATGCTCGTGCAGGAACATCTCACCGACTTTCCGGTGAAGCTGCGCGAGATCGTCGGCGCGGGTGAACCGTTGAATCCGGAGATCATCGAGCGCGTCAAACATGCGTGGGGTATCACGATTCGCGACGGTTTCGGCCAGACTGAAACCACCTGCCAGATCGGCAACCCGCCGGGGCAACCGGTGGTGCCGGGTTCGATGGGCCGTCCGCTGCCGGGCTACAAAATCGCGCTCCTCGATGCGGATGATCAACCCGCCACCGAAGGCGAAATCTCACTGCCGTTGGCCGAACGTCCGCTCGGCTTGATGACCGGCTACGCGAACAACGCCAATGCCACCGCGCAAGCCATGCGCAACGGTTTCTACCACACCTCCGACGTCGCGTTGCGCCGTGATGACGGTTACTACGTCTACGTCGGCCGCTCCGATGATGTTTTCAAATCGTCAGATTACCGGCTGAGCCCGTTCGAACTCGAAAGCGTGCTGATCGAGCACGAAGCGATCGGCGAAGCAGCCGTGGTGCCGAGCGCCGATGCGCTGCGTTTATCGGTGCCGAAAGCGTTCGTCACGGTGCGCCAGGGCTACGAAGCCGGCCCCGAACTCGCACGCGCGGTCTTCGCGTTCTCGCGCGAAAAACTCGCACCGTACAAGCGGATTCGCCGTCTGCAATTCAGTGAATTGCCGAAAACCATCTCCGGCAAGATCCGTCGCGTCGAATTGCGACGCCGCGAAATGGAGCGTGAGGCCGAGCCCGCGCGCCTGCCCGGCGAGTATTGGGAAGAGGACTTCCCGGATCTGCGTTAATCAATTTTTCCCAGTCACTGTCCGGCCGCTATGCGGCCACTGCACAGGAGTTCCAGCATGAGCGCAATTGCTTCGAACAAGGCCGCCTCCGTCAAGCTGCTGATCAACGGCGAGTTCGTCGAATCCAAAACCAGCGAATGGCGCGACATCGTCAACCCGGCGACGCAAGAGGTGCTCGCACGCGTGCCGTTCGCCACCGCCGATGAAGTGAACGAAGCGATCCGCTCGGCGCACACCGCATTCAAGACGTGGAAGGACACGCCGATCGGCGCACGCATGCGCATCATGCTGAAGTACCAGGCGCTGATTCGCGAACATTCGCCGCGCATCGCCAGGACTTTGAGCGCCGAGCAGGGCAAGACGATTCCCGATGCCGAAGGCGATATCTTCCGTGGGCTCGAAGTGGTCGAGCACGCCTGCTCGATCGGCACCTTGCAGCAGGGTGAATTCGCCGAGAATGTGGCGGGCGGCGTGGATACCTACACGTTGCGTCAGCCGATCGGTGTATGCGCGGGCATCACGCCATTCAATTTCCCTGCGATGATCCCGCTGTGGATGTTCCCGATGGCGATCGTCTGCGGCAATACGTTCGTGCTGAAGCCTTCCGAGCAGGATCCGCTGTCGACCATGCAACTGGTCGAACTGGCGCTTGAAGCCGGTGTGCCGAAGGGCGTGCTGAATGTCGTGCACGGCGGCAAGGACGTGGTCGATGCGCTCTGCACGCACGATCTGGTGAAAGCGATTTCGTTTGTGGGCTCGACGGCGGTTGGTACGCATGTTTATCGTCTCGGCAGCGAGCACGGCAAGCGCGTGCAATCGATGATGGGCGCGAAGAATCACGCGGTGGTGCTGCCCGATGCGAATCGCGAGCAGACCTTGAATGCGCTGGCTGGCGCAGGTTTTGGCGCGGCGGGACAGCGTTGCATGGCGACTTCGGTGGTGGTGCTGGTCGGTGCGGCGCAGCAATGGCTGCCTGATCTTGTCGCCAAAGCGAAGTCGCTCAAGGTCAACGCGGGCAACGAGCCGAAGACGGACATCGGCCCGGTGGTCTCACGTGCAGCGAAGCAGCGCATTCTCGGCCTGATCGAAACGGGCGTGAAAGAGGGCGCCACGCTGGCGCTCGACGGTCGCGATGTGAAGGTTCCGGGCTACGAGCAAGGCAACTTCATCGGCCCGACGGTGTTCACGGACGTCACGACGGAGATGGAAATCTACCGCCAGGAAATCTTCGGCCCGGTGCTGGTGGTGCTGAATGTCGCGACACTCGATGACGCGATCGCGCTCGTCAACAGCAATCCTTTCGGCAACGGCGTGGGTCTCTTCACGCAAAGCGGCGCGGCGGCCCGCAAATTCCAGAGCGAGATCGACATCGGCCAGGTTGGCATCAACATTCCGATTCCCGTGCCGGTGCCGTTCTTCAGCTTTACCGGCTCGCGCGGCTCGAAACTTGGCGACCTCGGGCCGTACGGTAAACAGGTTGTGCAGTTTTACACGCAGACCAAAACCGTCACCGCCCGCTGGTTCGACGACGATACCGTCAACGACGGCGTCAACACAACCATCAGCCTGCGCTGAGCGTTGAGGTCTAATGCTTTGCATGGGATGGGAGACGACATCATGAAAATAGGCTTTATCGGACTCGGCAACATGGGCGCGCCGATGGCGCTCAACCTGCTCAAGGCGGGCCACGCGGTCAACGTATTCGACCTCAACGCACAGGCCGTGCAGGCACTCGTCGATGCGGGCGCCAAAGCGGCAGGTTCGCCGAAGGCCGCGGTGACCGACGTCGAATGTGTGGTGACGATGCTGCCCGCTGCCACTCACGTGCGCAGCGTGCTGATAGCGGATGACGGTGTTTTCGCCGGCATCGCGGCAGGTGTGACGATCATCGATTCGAGCACCATCGATCCGGCGAGTGTGAAGGCGTTTGCCGAACTTGCCGAGCAACGCGGTAATACCTTCGTCGACGCGCCCGTCTCGGGCGGCACCGGCGGCGCGGCCGCAGGCACGTTGACCTTCATGGTCGGCGGCAGCGCGAGCGCGTTTGAGCAGGTCAAGCCAGTGTTGTCGGCGATGGGCAAGAACATCGTGCATTGTGGCGAGACCGGCACCGGGCAGATCGCGAAGATCTGCAACAACCTCGTACTTGGCATCACGATGGCAGGCGTGGCCGAGGCGATGTCGCTGGGCGAGGCGCTCGGCATCGACTCGAAAGTGCTGGGCGGCATCATCAATACCTCGACGGGGCGCTGCTGGAGTTCGGACACGTACAACCCGATGCCGGGCGTGATCGAAACCGCGCCGTCCACGCGCGGTTATACCGGTGGCTTTGGCACGGATCTGATGCTCAAGGACCTGGGCCTCGCCACCGACGCCGCGAAATTCGCGCGTCAACCGGTGTATCTCGGCGCGCTCGCGCAGCAGCTTTATCAGACGATGAGCACGAAGGGCGCGGGCCGTCTGGATTTTTCGGCGGTGATCAAGCTCTACCGTCAGGACAGCAAGGACGCCAGGGACGGAGACGCGTCATGATCGAACTTGACTACCTGCACGACGGCGCCGTCGCGCAACTCACGCTCAAGCGACCACCCGCCAACGCGTTCACGCCCAAGGGCTTGTTGCAATTGCAACAGACTGTCGAGCGCCTGAACGGCGAGGCGCACGTGCGCGCGATCGTGATTACCGGTGACGGCCCCAAGTTCTTCAGCGCGGGCGCCGACCTGCACACATTCGCTGACGGCAATCGCGAGGTCGCGCGGACGGCGGCGACACGCTTTGGTGCGGCGTTCGAGACCTTGCAGAACGCGCGGCCGGTGGTGATCGCGGCGATCAACGGCTACGCGATGGGCGGTGGGCTCGAATGCGCGTTGGCCTGCGATATCCGCATCGCCGAGCAACACGCGGTGATGGCTTTGCCCGAAACGGCGGTGGGCTTGCTGCCATGCGGCTGTGGCACGCAGACGTTGCCGTGGCTGGTCGGCGAAGGCTGGGCCAAGCGGATGATTCTGACCGGTGAACGCGTCGATGCAGCGACCGCATTGCGTATCGGTCTCGTCGAGGAAGTGGTGGAAAAGGGCGCGGCGCGCGAGGCGGCGCTGACGATGGCGGCGCGTGTCGCGACATTGAGTCCGCAAGCGGTCGGCTTCAGCAAGATGCTGATTCACCAGGGCCGCAACGGCGTGCCGCGTTCGGCGGCTCTCGCGGTGGAACGGGAACGCTTTGTCGATCTGTTCGATGGCGCTGATCAGCGCGAAGGCGTCAATGCATTCCTCGAGAAGCGGGCGCCACGCTGGCAGGCGACGCAAGCTGGACAGGCAGGGAACGCTGAGCCGAGGATCCATCGATGAGCGCCTTGCAGAGCGTCTCGCTCGATGCGAGCGTGGAAGCGGAGCGCGAGATTCTGTTTCGCGTCGTCAACCGCGTGGCGATCATTACGCTGAACCGGCCGGCCGCGCTCAATGCGCTGTCACACGCGATGGTGCGCGAGCTTGCCGTACTGGTCGAACATTGCCGTACCGACGACGGCATCGTTGCCCTCGTGCTGAAAGGCGCGGGTGCCAAGGGTTTTTGCGCCGGCGGCGACGTGCGCGAAGTGCACCGACTCGCGAAGAATGGCGACAGCCGGTGGCTTGCATTCTTCGTCGACGAATACCGGCTCGACTATGCGCTGCACACGTTTCCGAAGCCGGTAGTCGCCTTGCTCGACGGTATCTCGATGGGCGGCGGCATGGGGCTCGGCCAGGCGGCGCGGCTACGCATCGTCACGGAACGCAGCAAGATCGCGATGCCGGAGACGCGTATCGGTTTTCTGCCGGACGTCGGCGCGACGCGTTTCCTGAGCGTGATGCCGGCGGAGATCGAACTGTATGTCGGGCTCACGGGCGTGACCTTATCCGGCGCCGATGCGCTGCGCCTGCTACTGGCGGACCTGTGCGTGCCGGCGGAGTGGCTTGGCACGTTCGAGGAGCGCCTGCAGCGCATGTCGCACGCGGGGGACTTGATGACGGCATTGCGCGGGGTATTCGAGCCGCCGTGCAACATCATCCCGCATGCTGCATTGGGGCCGTTTACCCAGCTGATCCTGAGACATTTCGACCGGCGTTCGAGCATCGAGCGGATCGTCGCGACGTTGCGCCACGATCTGGAGCGCGAGCCGCCGCGCGAGGTGAAGCAGTGGCTGCAATCCGCCTACGACGCGATGACCGGACACTCCCCCACGATGCTGTACGTCACGCGCGAGGCGCTTCTGCGCGGCCGGCAGATGACCTTGGCCGAGTGCTTCCGGATGGAACTGGGCATCGTCAAGCGGGTGATCGAAGAGGGCGATTTCTGCGAAGGCGTGCGGGCGCAGTTGATCGACAAGGATCGCAAAAGCCGGTGGGCGCCCGCGACGCTCGCGGAAGTGCGGCCGGAACGCGTCCGGCATTTTCTGGCGTCGCCGTGGAAGAGCGAAACGCATCCGCTGTCTGCATTGGGCGCCGAAGAACGCTGAGGTAACCAGCGCCTGCCGTGCCGTATGACGCGGCGGCGGGCGCGGCGGCGGGCGCTTATCGCCGCCAGGTCCCCCGCACCTGGTGCAAGTGCACCAGAGCGCCTGGTGCATTGGCTATTGGCGCGGCGGCGCGATTTGGTCCATTCTGCGGTCTGGACAGGCTCTCGTGTGCGCTCTTCGCGTGCCAATACTAATGACCGCAACAACCCCCATCGCACCCTCCCCACCGGTGCAATCCAACGGTTCAGACGATCCCCAGCCGCCAGCCGACGACAAAGTCCTACGTACGCAGACCGACCGTCGCCAGTTGCAGCAGATCATCACGGGGCTGACGGAGGGCGTGATCCTCATCGAGCCGGACCAGACCATCGTCTGGGCGAACCAGGCCGCGTTGGAGATGCACGGCATCACCGAAGTCGCGCAACTTGGCGCGGACGTCACCGAATACCGCGAGCGCTTCCGGCTGCGTTACCGCAACAACCATCCGCTGCCCGAGGGCAGTTATCCGATCGAACGCGTGGTGGCGGGCGAGTGTTTCAGCGACGTGGTGGTCGAGGTCTTCCCGGCCCATGACGACGAGGTGAACTGGGTGCATCGTGTGCGCAGCCTCGTGCTGACTAACGCCCGCGGCGAGCCCGATTGTCTTGCGCTGATTCTGCACGACGCGAGCGAGTGGGCGAGTGCCGAGAAGCGCTTCGAAAAGACCTTCAACGCCAACCCCGCGCCGGCCGTCATCTGCCGCCTCAGCGATCAGCGCTACATCAAGGTCAATCAGGGCTTTCTGGAGATGACCGGCTATGTGCGCGAGGACGTGATTGGCCGCTCGGTGTACGAACTCGACGTTTTCGAAGGCGCGGAAAAGCGCGAACTCGCTATCGAACGGCTCAGCGAAGGATCGACCATTCCGCAGATGGAAGCGCTGCTGCGCTTACCCGAAGGCGGCAACAAGTTTGTGGTGGTGGCGGGCCAGCCGATCGATATCGGCGAAGAAGCCTGCATGCTGTTCACCTTCATGGACCTCGAACCGCGCAAGCGTGCCGAGAGCGCGCTGCGGCAGAGCGAGGAGCGTTTCGCGAAGTCGTTCCGCATGACGCCGGTGCCCACCGCGCTGTTCGTCGCCGGCGATTACATGACGCTCGATATCAACGACGCCTTCACGGCGACCACCGGCTTCTCCTCCGAAGAGCTGCTGGGCAAACAGTTGGACCAGAGCGGCCTGTGGAACGGCGACGCGTGCGCGCGGATCAGCGAGGCGCTGACGGAGTCCGGCAGTCTGCGTAACATCGAATTCAAGGTGAACAACCACGCGGGCGACGTGCTGAACTGTCTCGTGTCGGCCGAAGCGGTCAGCATCCATGGCAAGGATTGCGTGCTGATGACCCTGCTCGACATCACCGAGCGCAAGCGCTCCGAAATGGAATTGGTGACAGCGATCGAAACCGTCATGCAGGACGCCTCCTGGTTCAGCCAGACGCTGATCGAAAAGCTGGTCAACGTGCGGCGCGCGAACGCGCCCGATGCCGGCGGCCATTTCGCTGATCTGACCGCGCGTGAGCGGGATGTGTTCTCCTGCCTGTGTGCAGGCCTCGCGGACAAGGAAATCGCCAGAGAGCTGGGCCTCGCGCCGAACACGGTGCGCAACCATGTCGCCACGATCTACGCGAAGCTCGATGTACATAGCCGGAGCGAGGCGATCGTATGGGCGCAGACTCGTGGTCATTTTGGCCTCACGCCCGCCAAAGCGCCGCGCCGCAAGGGTTCGAAGACGGCTTAGGTATTTTCCTCTTGCATATTCCTTATGGGATTCGCGGCCGGGAACGAACCGTGCTGCTGAGCTTCGACTGAGCCGACGCGGCAGGCGTCGAAACGGGGCGATTCGCGGGTTCAGATGCGGTGATATGCGGTTCAAATGCACCAGGCGATCCGGTGCATTCGCGCCTGTCGGCAGGGGCGGTGAACCGGGACAATGAAATCCTGCGTCGAGTGTCGGTGTGGATGGACTCACGCGGCTCAGGCATTGCGCGCTCGACGTCTTTTGTACGCAACCTTTCAAGGAAATCATCATGGACAAGAATCGGGTCGAAGGTGCAGCGAAACAGGTCAAGGGCTCCGTGAAGGAAGCGATCGGCAAGGTCACCGGCAACCGGACGACCCAGGCCGAGGGAGCGGCCGAAAAGCTGGCCGGCAAGGTGCAGTCTAAAGTCGGTGAAACCGCGGATGCGGTCCGTGATCGCGTGAAGCGCTAACGAAGCAGCAACGAAGCAGCAACCGTAAAACGCCGGCTACAGCCGGCGACTGCGTGCTCATTCTGTTCAAGGAGAACATCGATGAATTCAAACCAGTTCGAAGGAACCGTGAAAGATGCGACGGGCAAGGTGCAGGACGCCGTCGGCGGCTTGACGGGCGACGTCGACCTTCAGGCCGAGGGCAAGGTCCGTCAGCTTGCCGGCAAGGCACAGGCGAAGTACGGCGATAGCGTCGACCACGTCGCCGAAACCGCTCGCAACAATCCCATCGGCGCGCTGTTGATCGCGGTCGGCGTCGGATTTCTGCTGGGCAAGCTGATGTAAGTCCGCGGTGCGCTACGACGCCTGGTGCGCCGCCTACCGGTGCGCGAGGCGCGTCTCTTTAGCCCTGCGGGCGCCTTAGTTGTCCGATGATTCCGGCGCGTTCGAGGCGCCGGATCTCGTCGTTTGTTCGAGGAAAGTTCATGCTGGGATTCGACGTCTGTACAGCCCGGAAAGTCTGGACTGCGTTTCTGATCGCGCTGCTGCTGTTCATTCTCTATACCGCGTCGTCCACCGTGCTGGTGGTTGTGTTCGCGGTCTTCTTCAGCTATCTGATTTACCCGATGGTCGATCTTGTCGACCGCTTCCGGCCGCGCCGCGTGCCACGGGTTGCATCGATTGCGCTGGTGTTCGTCGTGGTGGTCGCGGTGATCGCGGTGGCGGGTTCGCTATTCGGCGTGCAATTGCAGGATCAGGCTACGCATCTGTTCGCGCAGTTGCCTGAATTGATGAAGTCCGATGTGCCCAATCGCTTTCCGCTGCCGCATTTTCTTGAGCCGTTGCGCGAAAGGATTGTGGATTTCGTGCGCGGCCAGATCGAGACCGGTTCCGACAAGGCCGTGCCGATGGCGCGTAGTGTCGGCCTTGGCGTGGTGCATGCAGCGAGCAACCTGATCTACCTCGTGCTGATTCCGATCCTGAGTTTCCTGCTGATCAAGGAAGGTCCGCAGATGCGCGATGCGTTTCTTGATTTGCTGACGGACCGGCATCGCGTGTTGTGGGCCGAGATCGTCACGGATCTGAATGTGCTTTTGTCGAAGTATGTGCGGGCGCTGTTGTTTTTGTCGCTTGCGACGTTGATTTGTTATGGGGTGGTTTTTTCGTTGCTTGGGGTGCCGTATGCGTTTTTGCTGGCGGTGAGCGCAGCGCTGCTGGAGTTTGTGCCGTTTGCCGGGCCTTTGGGGGCGATTGCTATTACGCTTGTGGTGGCTGTGTTTAGTGGGTATTCACATTTGCTCTGGCTGGTGATTTTTATCGCGTTGTATCGGTTGTTTCAGGATTATGTGCTGAATCCTTATTTGATGAGCGAAGGGGTTGAGGTAAGCCCGTTTCTTGTTATTGTCGGATTGCTGGCTGGGGATCAGATTGGAGGTGTGGCGGGGATTTTTCTGGCGGTGCCGGTGATTGCCATGTTGAAGATTGTTGTTGGTCGGGCCAAGGGGTTTTATTCGTCTTCGCGGGATGAGGCGGAGAGTGTGCGGCGGCCTTTGACTGCGGACGCTGATTAGTGAGGCCGGTTGAAAAAGTGGACGCCAACATTCCGTAAAATTGAGGAATGGAGCCCGAGATAGTAATCTGTCCAACTACCTCAGGCGCGGGAGCCCGCGAACTTTTAACCGCGGAAAGAGGTTATCGATTACGACCGGCGAATCCATGCTTTGTCTTTTCGAATCCCGATTAGCCTGAGTATCGGAGGTAATCATGAAATGCGGGTACCGTGGGTGGATCATCGACGCGACTCCGGATTTCTCCCTTGGGAAATTCTTCGCACACGCGCGACTGGTCCGCGTTTCGGCTGATGAAGAAGTTGATGGTGAAATGCATATCGAGCGTGATCTTTCGTACTTCGATACGGAGGACGAGGCGATCGAAGTCGCCCAGCAATGGGCGTTTGCATGGATCTGCGAGCGCGACGGCAGCGGCAATGATACGCAGGACGAGACGCCATCATCCCGGAGCGACATTCCGGAAGCAATTCCATCCAGATGAAATGCCGGATGCGCCGCGATCGGACAGAATTATTCGCGTAGTTCACGACGGTAGTGGTGTTCGGGTTGATCTGGACATTTTGGCCCATCCGGCAGGATGGGCCGCCTCCAACAACGTCACGGTCGACGCTGTTTCTGTCATCGACGTAAGAAGCGACGTGCACGCTGTTCGCGCTGCGCGCAGCGACTCCATGTTGTTGCTGCGGCCACACGACGCGACGGCCAGGACCAGAAGAATTGATCAGCTTCGACGTCTTGTAAGCAGGTCTGCCACCCCGGCACGGGTGGCGATTTCCCAGATATATCCCCGTGAATACTCGATTCCCACATGCCGATGAAGCACGGCGTGCAAACGGGCGTTTGTCCAGTGATCGCCGTCTATCCCGTGTGCTCGCGGCGACTCCTTGACCGTGGCGGCAACCCATCCCAGCGTTCCATCATTGATCGTCAGGCGTTTCTTCTCCGTGCGCTGCTTCGGTGGCCGCATCCTGTGCTCCAGGCCGAGCTTCCCGACGAGCGTTCTCACATGTCCGCTGGAGTGGTAAACACCGAACCTCTCCTTGATCAGCTTTTGAACATCCACGTTTCTCCAGAGTTCGGATTCGTAGCCGTGGGCCATGGGGCTGCGCTCCAATGCCGCCCGTAACCATGCAAGAGCTTCGGGGCCAAGTGTCGCTTCCCGTCCGGATGATCTGATCTGTTCGACAGCCTCGACTCCGCCAGCAACTGTCATTGATCTGTATTTCGCAACCGTCCGCTCACTGACGTTAAGCGTCTTTGAGACGCGCTCGACACTGGCTCCATGCAGAAGCATCTTTGCAGCCATCTTTCGGCGCGCGGCATAGACGTCGCTTTGCGACTTCTGGGCGATCATAGGCGACGCCTTTTCTGAAATTGGGTAAGTAAGCCGGTGTGCGAGGCCATAACCCCGAACAAGGTAGCCAACATGCGAAGCGGAAAACTGGACTCCGAAACGCCGAAGGATCAATTCGCGCAGTTGGTTTTTGGTCCACGTCGGCCCTGGATAGCCGTGAAGGTCTGGCGAGTGCTTGATAGCGCTGACGAGCCAGCTTTGCGAAGCATCATCCAGTCGCGGGGCATTTCCATGGATACGAAGGCGTGCAAGAGCTTCAGGTCCACCTTTTTCTATCAGGGCCTTGTACTTGCTCACGGTCGGGAGACTCAGCCGGGCCTTCCTGGATACGTCGCTAATACCTTCACCATTCAACAGAAGCTCGGTGGCGAGAACCCTACGCTGCACGAGCGGAACATCGTCGATCTGTTTGCTCATCGTCTGTGAAGAAGTGAATTAGTGGTCCACGCCGCTTTGGAGGCCGCCAAATTTATACCCGATTTTCGACAGATTTCGGGGCGGGACGTTGGGCCGCCTCCCGGTCAGACGCATTCCTGGCCGGCGCGAAACTCCGGCTTCAGACCCACTGCGCGGGGTAAGCGCACCTTGCAACATCGTACCCGGAAGGCTGGGGAAATAAAGAGCGGCTCCACTGACCTGGTGTCGGGACGCCGCCTGAATCCGATGATCCTTTGGCGCCGGCGCGCGACGCTTGCGTTTTTGTGGATTTACAAATTCGAAAATTTCTTACAAAACTGCTCACCGGTTGACATCCGTTCTCTCTTTTTGTTAGTCGCAGACGCACCGCAGCACTTACGTGCGCTCAAATTTTGCACCGGAGAATTGCGACCTGCGTACATTACGCCGGTGTACTGAAGGAAATCTTAAGATCCCGGAAAACCTGATGAACCTTGAACTGGGACACGTTGTTGGCCGATGTCTCGCGGGAAAACTGACGGCGTTGCCATGGCCACAGCTCGCGCAGCGTATGCACTTGAACTGGCGCGAGGGCGCTCATCTATCAAAAGTGCGAAAAGTGCGCTGAAACTCGCGATTTTCGCAACTGCTCAGCAGAAGATCTGCTGTGGAGGGCCAGTTTGCTTCGCGCGGGGGTTAAGGGCGACCGGTGAAAGAAAAAGCAGAAAAGCGCAAGCGAGTCTGCCGGCGAAGGCGTTGATGTTGTTTCTGGAATGTTGCTACTCTTGCTTCGCAGCACGCCCATGCAAATAATGGCGGCGCGCCTTTGCACGGTTCCCGCAGTCGCCCATCGAGCACCAGCGCCTGTTCTGCGCGCGACTTTCATCCAGAAATAGCCATCCGCAACCGCGTTCGTCCTCGCACTGCTTGATCTTGTGAATTCGTGGCCCGGTCAACAAGGCAACAGCGGAGACCGCTATCGGTCTGAGCACGGCCAAGGACCCGGTAGCGTTCCCGTCACTTGTCCAGAGACATTTCTCGCGCTGGACCAGCAGTCGAGTCCCCGAAGAACCCTCGCTCAGTGCATGCGACACGATGTCCAGATCCGTTTCTGCGACGGGTTTGCACAACGCCAGGTTAATCAGCGCGCGATAGATCGCCTCCCGCAGTTTCAAGGCGGCCTGGTGGTCACGTGCCGCCAGGGTCGGGACAAGGCGCCATTGCGATGCCAGCGCGCGCAGGAAGCCTTTTTCAAATAGTTCAATAGTAGCTAACCAGGCCAACAATGCGGCAGGAGAAGACATTCGTTCCTCCGGCTGGGTGCTTATGCGCCATGCGACGGTGTTCACAAACTGGATAGCAAAATCTTCGCTCCCGGGCGAAGCCCGGTGACGTTGCATTTCTTCAATTGTCGTAGCCAAGCAGATCCCCTTGCAAATCGCTATGCGAAGTCTAACCTGTTAACAGGTTAGACGAACCGGAGAACAATATGCGGACCCGACTGCTAGCGGCATTTGGCGCGATATACCTTCTGTGGGGATCAACCTATCTTGCTGTCTCTGTCGGGCTGCGCTCCTTTCCACCCCTTGCGCTGATGGGCGTTCGCTGCCTGGCAGGTGGAGTGATTCTGCTCGCCTGGGGACTTCTGCGGGGACAATCATTTCCACCCTTGAAGCTGCTATGGGCGGGAGTGGGCTGCGGTCTGCTGTTCTTCGTCGGATGTCATGGAGTACTTGCGATGGCGCAGCAGCACGTACCATCGAGCACGGCAGCCATCATTCTGGCGACCATTCCGTTCTGGATCGCGATATCGCGCTTTCTGTTGCCCGGAGAGCGCCGACCACCCGTTTCTACCATTCTGGCGCTGGGTGCCGGCTTCATCGGCGTCGGCATAATCGCATGGCCCGCTCCATCTTCGAACATCCATCAAGCTGCTCCAGGATGGATAGTGGCATTACTTGCAGCAAGCATTTCCTGGGCGCTCGGTACGAACCTCTCGCAGCGGCGAAAGGGAAACACGTCCGCGATCACCCTCGCGGGCGTCGAATTGCTGGCAGGCGGCCTGGTCCTCGCCACGTTATGTGTGTCCACGCATGAATTGGATGATTTTCGAATGGAGGCGATTTCCCTGCAATCCCTGGGCGCGCTTGCTTATCTGACCGTCGCCGGCACCGTCATTGCCTTCGCCGCATACATCTGGTTACTCGAACAGGTGGACCCAACATTGATAGCCACCTATACATTCGTGAACCCCGTAATCGCTGTGGTGCTTGGCTGGGTTTTCCTCAATGAACAGCTAACGACCAGAATGTTTGCCGGAGCGCCACTTATTATCGGAGCGGTCTGCGCCGCCTGGATGATCGACCGCAAGCGCGCTGCGCCGCACCATCAGGGAATCTAGCCTCTATTCGCGGCCGGAGGCGCGGCACGAAAGAACGACGCGGCGGCATCCCGGTCACCTGGCGCGGACGAATGCTCGTGGCCGGAAACAGTAGATGGAACGCCTCTGGCTTCCAGTATGTCGAGTCCGTCCACAAACCCGGGAGCCGCTCGCCGCTTCTCGATGTATCTGTCGGTCCCCGGCGAAGCGTGGGAATCGGATCGACAAGAGCATGGCCTTCTCTGGTCCGCTAGGTGGAAAGTGCCCGAGCGGCGAGTCGTTACGGCGTCAAACAGCGTCGGACGGCGAAATGTTGGCGCGTAACGTGTACCGGTTGGTATTTCACAGCTCGCTGGACCGAAAGATAGCGGTGAGCTGGCGAGTGGTCAGGCAGGATATCGAACTGCTGAAC
>NZ_DASRSY010000348.1:0-17247 GCF_035656215.1 Paraburkholderia sp. | reverse complement strand
CAACACGCGCAGGGTGAGATAGAAGGAGCGTGAAACGCCTTTCAGGAGCGGGCCGAGAAGAAAGGCCCAGGTCGGATTCGGCATGAGTGGGATCAGGTCAGTATTGGGCAAAAATCAGGCGCTGCCGAATTGTATACGGCGAAACGCCTTTGCCGTGCGACGAGGGACCTGGAGTCAGCGAGCGACGCGTGCCTTAAGCCGCGCCACAAGCAGCCGCGTAAATCACAGCAGGATCGCACTGCGCAGTGTCGTACATTGCTTCGACGAGAGCGGCCCGGTGGGTCAGCACAGCGCGCTGGTTGATCGACCCTTTGTCGGTGATCTCGCTGAGATCGAGAGAAGGGGCGACGTCCATGAGTCGCAGGCGCGCGATAGTCGTCGCGCCGCCGGTTGCGCGCCGATTGAGCATGGCGAGCAGCCCGGCGAAATGGGCCCGCACGGCGGGTGCTTCGATCACCTCGCGCGGGCTTGCCGATGCGGACAATCCAGCCAGCCGCCGGCAATCGTCGAGCCGTGGAAACACCAGCAAGCCGACATCGTCCCGATTCATGCCTGCGACGACCACATCCTGCACATAAGGTGCCCCTTCGGAAATGACTCGTGCCCGCATTGGGCCGACGCTGACGAAGGTGCCCGAACTCAGCTTGAAATCCTCGGCGATGCGCCCGTCGAACAGCAGGCCGAGTTCCGGTCGCTCGACATCGACAAAGCGCAACGCGTCGCCGCTGCAGAAGTAGCCTTCTTCGTCGAAGGGGTTGTCCAGCTCGGCAGCGTTGGCGCGCCAATAGCCGGCCATCACATGCGGCCCGCGGTAGCGCGCTTCGAGCTTGTCGCCGATCGGCGCGAGTTTGACCTCGCAGCCATGCGCGGGTAGGCCGACGTAGCCGGCGCGCATGATCGGGCCCGTGGTGAACAGACACGACGGCGACGTTTCGGTCATACCGAGTCCGGCCATGATGCGAATGCGCTCGCCGCAATATTTTTCGGTGACGCGTTCGAGCCGGTCCCACGCTGCTTGCGAGAGCCCCGCACCCGCGAAGAAATAGATCTTCACGCGCGAGAAAAACGTCTCGCGCAAGTGTGCATCCTGCTCAAGCGCAATCGCCAGTTCTTCCCAGCCCTTGGGCACGTTGAAATAGATCGTCGGGGCGATTTCACGCAGGTTGCGCAGCGTTTCCTCGAACTTGCCGTTGACCGGTTTGCCGTCGTCGATATAGAGCGTGCCGCCGTTGTAGAGCGCGATACCTGCGTTATGGCTGCCGCCAAAAGTGTGGTTCCACGGCAGCCAGTCCACCAGCACCGGCGGCTCGTTCGCGAACTCGGGAAACGTTTCGAGCAGCATTTGCTGATTGCTGCACAGCATGCGGTGCGTGGTCGGCACGGCCTTGGGCAGTTTGGTCGAGCCAGACGTGAACAGAAACTTGGCGATGGCGTCCGGACTCACCGCTGCGTGGGCGGAGTCGACGGTGGTGGGCGCTGTATTCAGCAGATCGCTGAACAAGGTCACGCTGCGTGCCGCGGGCGGCTCCTTTGGCGCACTTGCCGACACGACTTCGACATCGGCCGCCACCACTGCCTCGATTGCCTTGGCATAGGCGTCATAGCCGCTTACGAGAACCAGACCCGGCGTCAATAGCTCGATCGTATGGCGCAATTTGCCGAAGTCGCCGGAAACAAGCGCGTACGCTGGAGAAATCGCCGCATACGGAATGCCCGCCCACATCGCGCCGAGCGCCAGTTGCAAATGTTCGAGATCGTTGCCCGAAAGAATCACGACGGGCCGCTCGACGGAAAGATCGCGCATCAGCAACGCTTGCCCGATCGCCCGGGCGCTTTGCAAAGCCCTCGCGTAACTTAGACCGATCCACTGACCGTCACTGCCGCGTCGCGCCGCCAGCCAACGCTCCGGATGATCGCGCGCACCGCTCGCGAGCCGGTCCGTCAGGCGTAGCGGATGCTCACCCAGCGGCTCGTCAGCGCGCAGGTACCACGTATCGCCGTGCCGTTGCGCGTGCAACGACGACGCGCCGATCGCCGTCGCGCGGTAAGGCATCGGCGTGCCGTCTCGCGCACCGGGGATGTTCGATTGTTTCGGCTCGGAATGCAAAGCCTGTCTCCTGTGTCTGTGTCTGTGTCGATCAGATCGGATAGTGCCGCGGTCCGGTTTGAATCGTTATCCAGCGCAGGTCCGTGAATTCGGCGATCGATGCCTTGCTGCCGAAACGCCCATAGCCACTCTTTTTCACGCCACCGAACGGCATCTGCGCTTCGTCGTGCACGGTCGGGCCGTTGATGTGGCAAATGCCCGATTCGATGCGCTTCGCCACATTCAATGCGCGAGATACGTCGCGACTGAATACGGCCGCAGACAGACCATATTCGCTATCGTTTGCCACCCGGATCGCTTCTTCGTCGCCGTCCACGCGCTGCACCGTTACCACCGGGCCAAAAGATTCCTCGGCGTACAGTTTCATCTCGCGCGTCACGCCGTCGACAATCGCCGGTTGCATCACAGCGCCTTCAACGGTGCAGCCCACAGGCAGCTTTGCGCCCTTCTCACGGGCATCCTCAACGAGCGCCTTGATGCGTTGCGCGGCTGCCGTACTTTCGAGCGCGCCGAGTACGGAACCGGCTGCGGTCGGATCGCCCGCCTTCAGGCATCGCGCTTTAGCCGCGAGCCTATCCACCAGCGTATCGGCGATCTTCCGGTCGACAATCACGCGTTCCGTCGACATGCAAATCTGCCCCTGGTTGAAAAACGCGCCGAACGCAATGCCGGCCACGGCCGCATCCAGATCGGCGTCGTCGAGCACTATGACGGGCGCCTTGCCGCCAAGTTCGAGCAAGGCCGGCTTCAGATGCTGTGCGGCATGTTGCGCAACGATGCGACCAACCCGCGTCGAACCGGTGAAATTGACCCGGCGCACCGCCGGATGAGCGATCAGCCGTTCGACGATCGCGGGCGCATCTTCGGCGGAATGCGTGACCACGTTCACCACGCCGTTGCCAAGACCGGCTTCCTGCAACACGCTGGCAATCAAACGATGTACGCCTGGACAGCCTTCAGAAGCCTTGAGCACGACCGTATTGCCGCAGGCGAGCGGCATGGCAATCGCCCGCGTACCGAGGATCACCGGCGCATTCCACGGCGCCATGCCGAGCACCACGCCGCACGGCTGGCGCACGGCCATCGCGAGACTGCCCGGCACGTCCGACGGAATCACGTCGCCGTCGATCTGCGTGGTCATGGCGGCGGCCTCACGCAGCATGTTGGCGGCCAGCATGACGTTGAAGCCATACCAGTTCGGCATCGCGCCCGTTTCGGCGACGCCGGTTTCAATGAATTGCGCCGTGCGGGCGTCCATCAGATCGGCTGCGGCCAGGAGGCGTTTGCGGCGTTCGGTCGGCGCCATTGCGGACCATGCCGGAAACGCGCGCGCGGCGGCTTCCACGGCGGCGTCCGCATCGGCTAATGTCGCGGCCGGCGCGCGTGAGGCCGCGAGGCCGCTGGCGGGATTGATCCGCTCGAAGGTCTTACCGTCCGATGCGCCGCGGCTCTCGCCGCCGATCAACAACGTTACTTCATGCATGTGTCTCGTCTCCTCGCTCTCTCACTCGTCTCGCCAGTCTTCAAGCGCGCCCGCTTCCGGGGCGTAAATCCGCCTGCATCCACGTTAGCGTCTGCGCTGCATCAGCGCTTGTAGGTTTGCAAACCCGGCTTGATCGCTTTCTCGTCGAGGAACTGCTTCAGACCCTGCTCACGGCCGCCTTCGGGATCGCGCAGTTGCGCCTGATCGAGCTTGGCGTACAGGTAGTCTTCGTTCTGATCCCAGGTCAGTTCGCGGCAACGCTTGAAGCCGTTCTTGGCTGCGCGGAGCACCACCGGATTCTTTTGCAGCAGTTTTCCTGCGAGAACACGTGTGGCTTCGCGCAGTTCGGCACGCGGCACGCTGTTGTTGACGAGGCCCATTTGCGCCGCTTCCTGACCGGTGAACGTCTCGCCCGTCATGATGTAGTAAAGCGCCTGACGATGCCCCACGGTATCCGCCATCGCCTTGCTCACCAGGTTGCCAGGCGGAATGCCCCAGTTGATTTCGGAAAGCCCGAACACCGCTTCGTCGGCGGCAATCGCCAGATCGCACGCCACCAGCGGCGAGAAGCCACCACCGAAGCACCAGCCGTTGACCATCGCAATGGTCGGCTTCGCGTACATGCGCAGCAACTGCCACTGCCAGCGGCACGCATCGCGGCGAATCTTTTCCTGCAGGATTTCCGGGCCGGCGTCGACTTCGCGGAAATACTCCTTCAGATCCATGCCTGCGGTCCACGCGTCGCCCTCACCCGTCAACACGAGAACCTGCGCTTCGGCGTCCAGCTCGACTGCTTCGAGCACCTCGATCATTTCCTTATTCAGCGTTGGGCTCATCGCGTTGCGCTTCTCGGGGCGATTGAATGTGACCCATGCAATTCCCTCTGTGACATCGACCTTGACGGTGTCCCAACGACCTTCGTAATTCATCTGTTTTCTCCGTGAACATTGACCGCGACAGCGGCCTGATGAACCCATTTAATATCAGGCCGCCTGATATGTAAAGTGGAATTTCACGGGCTCGGGGCAAACCCCTATCGGCGGAATCCGTCGTGAGGCGCGCTAAGATGCGGGCTAGACCGAACCTCCTGGCCACCATGAGCAAAAATCAAAATTCGCCCGCCGAGCCCGCCACCACGCGCACCCGCCGTTCTAACCTGCGGCTCGCCTATGTGATCGGCAGTCTCGACCGTATCCTGCGGCGCCGCATGACCGAGGCGCTCGCGCCACTCGGTCTGACGCTCGCGCAGTTCACCGCGCTTTCGGTGCTCGATGCGAAGGGCCAGGCGTCCAATGCGCAAGTTGCCGAGCGCTCCTTCATTACGCCGCAATCCGCCAATGAAGTGATGAACGCCATGGCAAGCCGGAACTGGGTCAGCCGCGAGCCGGACCCCACGCACGGCCGCATCGTGCTGCTGCAACTGACTGATGAAGGGCGAGCCGTGCTGCGCGAATGCGAGCAGGCCGTCAAGGCGATCGAGAAGCAGATGATGGAAGGCACCGATCTCGAAGCGGCCGGCGCGGTACAAACCCACCTCGAAACTTTCGTGCGCAACCTGCGCGGCTAACGTTCCTGTCTCTGCAAACGACTAGGTGTTTTCACCGAAGCATTTGCGCTTGTGTTATCAGCCTACCTGATATTAAATCCAGTCCACGATGCAGCGCATGGAGACACGCTATATCGCTTCGAGGCAAACGGACAGCAAAGCGGGCATCGAACCGATGTGCTGCATGCTGCGGCTTTCGCTGGGCTGTTCCTGAGCATCTCATCGTGACCGCCATGGCGGTCTGAGTCCCGCTTCGCCGAGACTGCCTGGAACGCCAGACGGGCCGGCGCGACGCAACCGCAGCCGCAGCCGCTTCTGCACAGAGCCGGCACACCAGACGGCGACTCGACACTTGCCGTCCTTCGGCCACACCGGAAAAACACGCACTTTAATAAGGATCACTAACGTGAAAAGAACCGGAACTTTACCCTCGACCGAGGCTCCCGCCATCCCGTCAACGTCCAGTCGGACAGGCGTCTTTGTCACACTAGGATTGTGTTTTGCCATCGCTCTGCTCGAAGGGCTCGATCTGCAGTCGGTCGGCGTCGCTGCGCCGCGCATGGCACGCGAGTTCGGTTTGTCGGTCGGGCAAATGGGTCTCGCGTTCAGCGCGGGAACCTTTGGCTTGCTGCCGGGCGCGATGTTCGGCGGACGACTCGCCGACCGGATCGGCCGCAAGCGCGTGCTGATGATTTCCGCGTGCCTGTTCGGCCTGCTGTCGATCGCGACCGCGCTGGTGAACGACTTTCACACGCTGGTGATCGTGCGTGTGCTGACCGGCATCGGCTTAGGCGGTGCATTGCCGAACCTGATCGCGTTGTCGTCGGAAGCGGTCGAGCCGCGTTCGCGCAGCACCGCGGTGAGCGTGATGTATTGCGGCATTCCGTTCGGTGGCGTGATCGCGTCGGTGATCGGCGTGCTGAGCGCGGGTGACACCGAGTGGCGTCACATCTTCTACGTCGGCGGCGCAGGACCGCTCGTGCTGGTGCCGCTATTGCTCGTGTTTCTCGCGGATTCGAAGGCATTCACCAGAGCCTCTAAAGACGGTCATGCGAAGCCCGCGCCGGTCGGCGAAATCCTGTTCGGCGGCACACGTGGTTTGTCCACCGTGCAGATCTGGGTCAGCTACTTCTGCACGCTGATCGTCCTCTACTTCCTGCTCAACTGGCTACCGTCACTGATGGCGGCAAGCGGGCTGTCGCGCGCACAAGTGGGCTACGTGCAGATCTTCTTCAACATCGGCGGCGGTATCGGCGCGTTGTGCATCGGCATGTTGATGGATCGCATGCGCCCGGGTGTCGTGGTGGCCGGCATGTATGTCGGGATCATCGCATCGCTCGCGGCGCTCTCGATGGCGCCCGGCTTCAGCGCGCTCGCCACCTCTGCGTTCTTCGCGGGGATGTTCGTCATCGGCGGGCAATCGGTGCTGTACGCGCTTTCTGCGGCGTTTTATCCGACCGCCATGCGCGGCACCGGCATCGGCGCCGCAGTGGCGGTGGGGCGTATCGGCTCGGTGGTCGGGCCGCTGGCCGCGGGGCAATTGCTGGCGATGGGCCGCAGTTCTTCGACGGTCATCGGCGCGAGCATTCCCGTCACGCTGATCGCCGCCGCTGCGGCGTTGCTGTTGCTGCGCCGTCCGCGCGCCGACGACTGACCCGTCATACAAGACCTAACAACAAACACTTCCATCAACGGTTTGGAGAGACACTTCATGCAAGCATCTGCACGCCTTCTTCTTTGTGGCACATTGTGCGCGGTCAGCGGCGCAGCAGCAGCGCAATCGAGCGTGACGCTCTACGGCATCATCGACACCGGCATCGAATACGTATCGCACGCGAACGCCGCGGGCAAGAGCGTTTTTCGGATGCCGTCGGTTACCGGCGAACTGCCTTCGCGTTGGGGCCTGCGCGGCAATGAAGACCTCGGCGGCGGCTATAGCGCGGTGTTCGCATTGGAAAGCGGCTTCAACGTGCGCGGCGGCGATCTCGGCCAGGGCGGCCGGCTGTTTGGACGTCAGGCGTTCGTCGGCATCAGGAGTCCGTACGGCACGGTGTCGTTCGGACGTCAATACACGATGACGTACCTCGCGTTGATGGGCGCGGATCTGATCGGCCCGGATATTTACGGCTTGGGCTCACTCGACGCCTACGTGCCAAACGCTCGCGCTGACAACTCGATAAATTACCTCGGCACCTATGCGGGCGTGACGTTCGGCGCGAACTACTCGTTCGGCCGCGACGCCACGGGCACCGGCAACTCGCCAGGCCAGGGCACGTGCACCGGCTCAGTGGCCGGGCATGCGACGGAATGCCGCGAGTGGTCGGTGATGCTTAAGTACGACGCGCCGCTGTTCGGCATCGCGGCGTCGTACGAGGAACAGCGCGGCGGGAGTACAGCGGCGGCGAACTTCTTCGATGGCGTCGCACCGACGCCGCTCACCAACGCCGCCGACAAGGACATCCGCACCCAGGTCAGCGCATACGCGAACATCGGCCGAGCAAAGATTGGTGCGGGCTGGCTCAATCGCCGCGTGGAACCGTCGGCCTCCACGATTGCAGACGTGCGCTCGAATCTGTTCTTCGTCGGTGCCTCGTACTTCGTGACGCCCGCCTTCATTGTCGACGGCGAGGTCTACCACATCACCAACAGCGACCACGACACGCGCGCCACGATGGGCACGCTGCGCACCACGTATCAGCTTTCGAAACGCACCGCTGTCTACGCGCAAGGTTCGTATCTCGCCAACAGTGCGAAGGCGCGCTACTCGGTCAGCGCCGGTGGCGGCGGCACGACACCCACGGCAGGCACCGGCCAGACCGGCGTGATGCTCGGCATTCGTCATTCGTTCTAGTCCCGGAGATACCGCATGAAGCACACCTCTATCGCTCTGGCAGCGGCTACGGCGCTCACGCTCGCCGCATGCGGCGGCAATGACGTCGGCGACCCGACTACCACGAGCACGAACGCAAGCGCCCTTCCGCAACTGAGTGCAGCAACTCCCGGCACGCTCGCCGGCAATTGCGCGGCGCTCAGCGCGAAGCTCACCTTCGCCAACACCGTCTTCACCTCGGTGACGGACGTGGCGGCCGGCACGCTCAACGTAGCGGGCAAACCGATCGCCGAACACTGTTTGATCCAGGGCAGCATGAATCAGCGGGTCAGCAGCGTCGACGGCAAGACGTATGCCATCGGCTTTGAAATGCGTCTGCCGCTTGCGTGGAATGGGCGCTTCTTCTATCAGGCTAACGGCGGCCTCGACGGCAATGTGGTCACCGCTACCGGCGAGATCGGCGGCGGCGGCCCGACCAACGACGCGCTCAACATGGGCTTCGCCGTCATCAGCTCGGACGCGGGACACAGTTCGGCGCAAAACCCACTGTTCGGTCTCGATCCACAGGCGCGCCTCGACTACGGCTACAACGCGGTCGCCACACTCACGCCGATGGCCAGGCAGGTGATCAAACTCGCCTACGGCAAGGGACCGGACCGCAGCTATTTCGATGGCTGCTCCAACGGTGGCCGTCATGCCCTGGTCGCGGCGGCGCGCTCGTCGGCTCAATACGACGGGATCATTGCCGGCGACCCGGGCTTTCATTTGCCGAAAGCGGCGATCGGCGAGATGTGGAGCGCTCAGCAATTGGCGAAAGTGGCGACCGCCACGACCGCGAACGGCTTGCCCGATATCACGACCGGGTTTACCGCTGCGGAGCGCCAGATGGTGGCGTCGAAGATATTGGCCAAATGTGACGCGCTCGACGGCGCCAGCGACGGCCTCATTCAGGATATCAAGGCATGCCAGGCAAATTTCAACCTGGCTACCGACGTCCCCACCTGCACAAGCAACGTGCGCGACGGAACCTGTCTGACGAGCGCGCAGAAGGACGCAATCGGGAATGTCTTCTCGGGGGCACGCAACGGCGCCGGTACTGCGCTGTATGCCAGCTTCCCGTATGACGCCGGTCTCGGTGCCGGCTGGTCAGCCTGGAAGCAGGCCAACTCGATCACCCTCGATCCGGCCGCGGCGGCGTTCACGTTCACCACGCTGCCGCAGAGCGCTTCAGTGTTGAGCCAGTTGTCGGCCTATGCGCTGAACTTCAACATGGATACCGACGCACCGAAGATCTTCGCCACCGCCGGTGTTTATAGCGAGTCGGCCTGGTCGTTCATGACGCCACCCGACGAGACCAATCTCAACGCATTGAAGCAGCGCGGCGCAAAGTTGATGGTCTATCACGGCACGAGCGACCCGGTGTTTTCGTCGAACGATACGACTGACTGGTATCAGCGCCTCATGACAGCCAACGGCGGCGACGCGTCGAACTTCGCCCGTCTTTACACGATCGCCGGCATGAACCAGTGCTCCGGTGGCCCGAGCACCGACCAGTTCGACATGCTCACGCCGATGATCGCGTGGGTCGAACAGGGCAAGGCGCCGGACAGCGTGGTCGCCACCGCGCGCGATGCGAGCAATGTCGTGCCGAACGCGGACGTGCCTGCCGATTGGGGTGCAGCACGCACGCGGCCGCTCTGCGCGTATCCGAAAGTGGCCCGTTATCGAGGCGGCGGTGATAACGCTGCAAGCAGTTTCGCGTGCAGCTAAGGCCTAACTGAGTCGCAGCCGGATTCTAGCGGCTCCCGCAGAAAACGCATCCCCCTCGCTCATGATCTGTTTTTGCATGTGCGAGGGAATGCCCGTCCTGTTTCTCGCGGTCTTCCCTTCGTTGCACCGTTTTGTAAAAACCGCTTCTGCACGCCGCCGCTACCTACCTGCAAGCGGAACCCCTCGCGCACCATTGCGCCGCCCGCGCCCACGCCTTTCGCCAAGTGGACGGAGGCCAGGCAGAATTCCCGCATCCAATGCCGATACGCACCATCGCCGTCCACGCGCGGGAACGCGAATTGCTGGCACGGTTAGTTTGAGTGATAGACGATCCGTCTGGGTTCACTGGCGAGCTGTCTGTCGCTCCTCCGCACCCAGAACGGCATATCGACAATGACTTTTCACGAATCTCAGACGTCCTCCCGGTCCAACGTGGAAACGGGTGTCCCCGGCCTCGACGAGATCCTCGGCGGAGGTCTGGTCAGCGGCGGTGTCTATCTGCTTGAAGGCATGGCCGGCGCGGGCAAAACGATTCTGTCGAGCCAGATCGGTTTTCATCGTGTAAGCAAGGGCGAAAAGGTGTTGTACATAACTTTGATCGCCGAGTCGCACGACAAGCTGCTGGCGCACCTCAAGGGTCTGAGCTTCTTCGACGAGAGCGCCGTTGCGCAGCAGATGTTCTTCGTGTCCGGCTATCACGAGCTGATGCAGGAAGGTCTCGACGGCTTCCTCAAGCTGATTGCGACGAGCATTTCCGACTACCGTCCGAGCCTCATGATCATCGACGGTTTTCGCAGCGCACGCGAATTCAGCGAAACCGAACTGTCGCTGTCGAAGTTCATCCACGAATTGAACGCACTGGTCGCGGCAATGGATTGCACCACGCTGTTGCTCGCGCCGCTGTCCGGCAACGAACCGCATCCCGAGCACACGCTGGTCGACGGTCTGATCGAACTGAGCCGCTACAACGACGGTATGCGCCGCGCGCGCGAAATCGAAGTGCACAAGATGCGGGCGCGCAACCATCTGATGGGTAAGCACTTCTTTCGCATCGCCGAAAGTGGGCTTCTGATGTTCCCACGTCTGGAATCGCAATGCGCCGCGCAACCCGGGCCAGTCGATCTGAAAACGCGACTCGGCTTTGGTCTGCCGCATCTTGACAGTCTGCTCGGCGGCGGTTTTGCCCAAGGTTCCACGACCACGTTGATCGGGCCGTCGGGTGTCGGCAAGACCTTGCTTTGCCTGCAGTTTCTCGCAGCCGGCGTGGCGCGCGGCGAACGCGGCGTGTATCTGGGCTTTTACGAGGGGCCGCAGCGGCTGATCGGCAAAGCCGAGGCCGTCTCGATCGATCTCGCCGACGCCTACAACGACGGCCGCCTCATGATTCAATGGCAACCCGCCATAGAACTGGCAGTCGACGAACTCGCGGCGGTCGCGCTCGCCACGGTCAGGAAGACCGGCGCGAAGCGGATCGTGATCGACGGCGTGGAAGGTTTCCGCGACTCGGCCTTGCGAACCGAACGCTTCGGCCTGTTCCTGAATGCGCTCCTTCATCAACTGCGGGAAGCCTGCGTCACCGCGATATTGACGGAAGAACTGCCGCTTTACGCCGACCCCGGCCACGCGAAGAGCGTACGGGTCTCCGCGTTGACCGAGAATCTGGTGCTGCTGCGCTACGCCGAAACAGACAAGGGTTTGCGGCGCCTGATTTCCGTGGTTAAACAGCGCGAAAGCGCCCACGATACGTCTCTGCGCGAACTCGTGATTTCGTCGCAGGGCCTCGATGTAATCGGGAGCCCGGTCGGCCCCACCAGCGTGTATCCGGCGCAAGGCTTGTCGGCCACGCTGACGCCGCGACCCAATACCTAGCCGCCCATGAAAACCATCCTGGTCGTGGACGACGAGTTCGACATCCTCACGGTCTGGCGACTGTTGCTGGAGCGGCAAGGCTATACCGTGCTGACGGCGTCCAACGGGGCCGCCGCACTTGAACAGATCCGCAAGACCCGGCCCGACATCATCGTGTCGGATTGCATGATGCCGGTCATGTCGGGGCTGCAACTGTGCGCCGCCCTGTTCGCCGACCCCGATCTGCGCGCGATTCCGATCATTCTGTGCAGCGCGGCCGCGGACATCCCCGTGCAACCGAATCCCACCATCGAATACGCACGCAAGCCGCTTTCATTCGACACCCTTCTCGCCATGCTGAAGCGGATGGCGGTTTGACGACGCGCGTATTGACAATCAAACAACCGATCGGCAACGAGCGTCATCGCGTGGATTTCCTGTATCTGCGTTCAATACGGGACTGGATCACCTCCAGCATCATGGACAGCAACCAGTAAACCAGCGCTGCGGTAATCAGCATTTCCATATGTCGGAATTCACGCTGCCCCTCGGTAGTCGCCACGTACGTTAACTCCCATACGCCGACGACGGATACCAGGGAACTGTCCTTAAGCATTGCGATAAATTGATTCCCGGTCGGCGGGATAATGATCCGCATGGCCTGAGGAAGAATGACCAGCCGCATCATCATGCCGTGAGTAAGACCGAGCGCACGGGCCGCGTCCCATTGCCCTTTGGGGATGCTTTGAATGCCGGCCCGGAAAATCTCGGTCATGTAAGCGCCGTAGCAGAGCGACAACGCAGCAACGCCGGCGGGTATCGGGTTGACGATGTAACCCAACTGCGGCAAGCCCAGATACAAAATGAAGATTTGCATCAGCAACGGCAAGCCGCGAAACAACGACGTATAGAACGTCGCAATACCAATCGCGATACCATTCGACGACAGTTTGGCAAGCGCACCGATCAGTGCAAGCACAAACGCAATCGCAATCGAGATTGCGGAGATGTATAGCGTCGTCGTCGCGCCCTGTATCAGCAGATAGCCGATTTTTCGCTCGATGAATTCGAAGCTCAGGTTGAATGTGGAGAAAAACAGCACCACCAGCAGCGCCAGTTCAATCCACACGACGATGATCTGCAGTCGCACCGACAGACGTAATAGCAAATAGCAATTCGCGACAAATGCCGCGACAGCCATGGCGCTGCCTATCAGCTTCCTGAGCAGATCTGCATCCATGCCGACCGCTGGAAAGCCGTGCGCCGCACCGGCAATCCAGTCCGGTGCGACGTGCATCGCGTAATAGCCGACGATCAGTAACAAGCCAAGCAAGGCCAGAACGACACCCGGATTTCGCTTAGGGGTTCCGGCAACGTCTTCCGCAAACATGTCTGTCTCCAGATAAGCTGACGCACTTTTTATGCTGCGCGCTCTCGCATGAAATCCATTAGCTGGTAATACCAGTACGTGAGCTGAACGGCTGCGGTGCCGGCTGGGCCACCGTTCCATTGCAAGCCAAAAGGCGCGAATATCCTGTATCGATCGGTCTCACCCGCAATGCCTTGCGCTATCAGCCGCCCGCCGATCGCCGTCGTATTCATCCCGTGGCCGCCAAAACCCATGCAGTACCACACGCCCGTTTGCAGTTGGCCGATCAGCGGCATCAGATGTCTTGCATACGACATCCGTCCGGACCACGCGATCGCCACTTTCAGATCGCTCAACTGTGGATAGGTGTCGACCATGCGCTTGCGCAGGATTTCGGCCAGACGATCCGGCTCCGACGTGCGCGTCGTGATCATGCCGCCCCACAGAACGCGCTCGCCGCCGTCCACCAGGCGGTAATAATCGCTGGCTCGACGGCTATCCCCCACGGATGCCGTCGTGCGAATCGCTGTAGCGATCTCTTCTTTGGCCGGTTCGGTCAAAAGCATATAGGTCGAGATCGGCAGATAACTGCGAGCCAGTTCAGGAACCAGGCCACCGGTATAGCCGCCGCAGGTGAAAATGACGTCACGGGCGCTAACAGTCCCGCCAGCGGTCTTCAGCCGTTTAATAGCTGAAGTCGAGTCGAACGATACGACTTCCGAGTCTTCGAATACCTGCCCACCCAGGCGATCGATCTCCGCAACCAGCGCACGCGCGTAGTTCAGCGGATGAAAGTGGAAAGCTCGCCCGTCGTATAGCGCCTGACGGTATTTGCTCGACACCAGCAATTCGCGCACTTCTTCATGTGATTTGAACGCGAGGTCATACTGAAACTCATGCGCCATCCACGATTGATGGGCGCGCATTTCAGCGGCGTTCTCATGACGGGAGGTGCGTAACACACCGTGAATCTGCTGTGCGTCGCGAATATCGAGTTGCGCAATATTGCTGGCCACAATGTCGACGCCTTCTATCGACATGCGGTAGATGGATTTGGCATCGTCGATGCCCGCACGCTGGGCGATTCGAGCAAAGCCCGTTGAATAGCCGGGGCTGACGACGCCACCGTTGCGGCCCGACGCTCCCCACGATACGCGTTGCGCCTCCAGCAAAATGACCGAGCGGCCACGCCGGAGCAGTTCCAATGCAGCGGTAATGCCTGCCAGGCCTGCGCCAACGATGCAGACGTCGGTTTCTTTGACACCGCTTAGCCGCGGTCTTGACTCAGAAGTTCGAAGGGTCCGCGTGTAATACGTGTCCAGGTAAGAAGCCATCTTGTGAGCCGCACCGGTTATTGTTCTTGTCGGTCAGGCGGTGCGGCGGCGCAAGCCGCCGCTACCGTTCATTGGGTGTAATCGCGACCGAACCACTTCATGCTTATTTTGGTCAACGTGCCGTCCTGCTTCATCTGGTGGACCACGTCGCCGACCTTCTTGTCCCATTCCGCGTCGCCCTTGTCGGCAACGATGGCAAGCGGTTCACGATACGCATAGTCACCCGGGACGATCTTCACCGGATAGCCGCTCTTGATCGCCGCGAGCGCGGTCTGCTCCGGCGTGATGATGCCGTCCAGACGCTTGCCGTCGCCGAGACGAAGGTCATCGTAGGGGAGCATCGAGTCCGTGTACGTCTTTATTTCCTTCGGCTTCTGCGACATGTACTTGAACGCCGGCACATCGGGACCTGCGATTTCAAGGTGGCCTTGCACGTAGTCTTCCGAAGTGGTGCCCGCTTCCACGCCGATGATCTTGTTGTTCAGATCCGCGCGTGTCGTGGCTTTCGAGTCTTTGTTTACAACGAACACGTATGGGCTGTAGTAATAGACAGCGGGGAAATCAAGCAGTTGGGCGCGCGGTTTGGTCGGCGTCACGGAAAGCACCGAGAGGTCCCAGCGGCCGTGCCAATGTCCGCCGGTCATCAGACTGAACTGCGGCGTATCGAACGATACCTTGACCCCGAGGCGGCGCGCGATTTCCTTTGCGACGTCGATATCGAAGCCGTCGAATTCGTGTTTGTCGTTCAGGAACGCCTGCGGAGGCCATTTGCCGCTCGTCGCCACCACCATGTTGCCGTTCTTCATGACCCGGTCCAGTGTCGCGCCTGCCTGAGCATTGATCGCGGTAAGGGCAACGGTCGCGCCGATCGTGAACCCTAACAGTCTGCCTAGAATTGTCGTAACCATGTTGCAAGTCTCCTGTTTATTGTTTTGCTGCACGGGTAGCCTGAAAGGCTCCTCGTGGTTCCGTCCTTGCTGGCGCGAATGTACGGCGCGAACGGGAGACGCGCTACCAATATAAAGGCATCAGGTCGTTCCGCAACTGCATCAAGTCCGCCTGGCGTGGATCGCGCAGGCTTGCCGTTTGACTAGCTGAATGCCAACAGAGCCTAGGTGAAACCCCGAATTCCTGACAAGCGTCACACAGACTAACCTCTGCACACTTATTAAATAGAACGTCGTTCTATTAGACAGAACGACGCAAGCAAAAGACACTCGAAGGAGGATTCCATGGCAAGCCTGCCGATCGACACACCCGGCGCGTCGCCCCATTCAAGCACCGGTGCGCCAGCGCTCACGACCGGCGTCAACGCTCGCATTGACCGTCTGCCGGCGACGCGCGCGATCTGGATGCTCGTGTTCCTGCTGTCGATCGGCGGCTGGTTCGAGTTCTACGATCTGTTTTTCACGGCTTATGTCGGCCCCGGCCTCGTCAAAAGCGGGCTGTATGCGACCACAACCGCATCGTTCTTCGGCGTGTCCGGGCTGGGCGCGTTCGTAGCGGCGTCGTTCGCCGGGTTGTTCATCGGCACGTTCTTTCTGGCGGGCATGGCGGATCGCTATGGCCGCAGAACCGTGTTTACCGTCTCGCTGCTGTGGTACTCCGCGGCCACGCTGATCATGGCGCTGCAAACCACCGCGCCGGCCATCAACCTGTGGCGTTTGATCGCGGGCATCGGCGTGGGCGTCGAACTGGTGACGATCGACACCTACGTCAGCGAACTCGTGCCGAAGCATCTGCGCGGCCGTGCATTCGCTTTCGTTCATCTGGTGCAGTACACCGCCGTGCCGTCGGTCGCCTTGCTTGCGTGGTGGCTGGTGCCGCAAACGCCGTTCGGTGTCGACGGCTGGCGCTGGGTCGTGATCATCGGCGCGCTCGGCGCGGTAGTCGTGTGGGCCATCCGCCGGCGCGTGCCGGAAAGCCCGCGTTGGCTCGCGCAGCAAGGCCGCGCCGCCGAAGCGGAACAGGTCCTGCAAGCGCTCGAAGCAAAAGTCGCGAGGCAATACGGCAAGCCATTGCCCGCCCCTGTACCGACTGTCGAACCGGCCACCACCAAGGCCGCCTTCCGCGAAATCTGGCAGCCGCCGTATCGCAAACGCGCGATCACGATGCTCGTGTTCAACCTGTTCCAGGCGATCGGCTTCTACGGTTTCGCATCATGGGTGCCCACGCTGCTGGTCTCCAAAGGCGTGACCATCACGCACAGCCTGCTGTACTCGTTCGTCATTGCAATCTCGAATCCGTTCGGACCGCTGATCGGTATGGCGATCGCGGACCGCATCGAACGTAAGACGCTGATCGTGCTGTCGGCACTCGGAATCGCCGTGTTCGGGAGCCTGTTCGCGATGCAAACGTCGCCTGCCATGCTGATGACGCTCGGCGTGCTGATCACGCTTTGCGGCACGCTGCTCTCAGTCGGCTATCACGCGTACCAGACCGAACTGTTCCCCACGCGTTTGCGGGCGCGCGCCGTCGGTTTCGTCTACTCGATGTCGCGTTTATCCGCGATGTTTTCCGGCTTCATGATCGCCTTCGCGCTGCGCCACTTCCAGGTGCCGGGCGTGTTCGCGTTGATCACGGTGTCGATGGTGATGGTCATGGGCGCGATCGGCATCTTCGGGCCGCGTACCAACAATCGCAATCTCGACGAAATTTCGCACTGAACAAGAGACTTCAAAGATGACGCTGCCGTTGGCTGGAGTGCGGGTACTGGATTTATCGAATGTATTGGCGGGGCCGTTTTGCGCGTATCAACTCGCGTTGCTCGGCGCCGACGTGATCAAGGTCGAGCACCCCGAAGGGGGCGATCTTGCACGGCGTTTAGGCGCCGACAAGGAAGCGTCGACGCGCAACATGGGGGCCTCGTTCGTTGCGGTGAATGCGGGCAAGCAATCCATCACGCTCAATCTGAAAGACCCGCGCGGCAAGACCATTTTGCGCGAGTTCGTCAAAACCGC